>RECI01000207.1 GCA_007694095.1 Balneolaceae bacterium
GAATATCTTTTAAACCCAAAAAAGCCGTTAGGCCTTTTTTGCCCTCCGGGCCGACATTGAAACTCAATGATTTAGCTTTTTTATTTAAAGTAAGAATTCCTGTGAGTTTCAAAGTCGGGGTTAACCCCGACAACTCATTCGTATAGAATGAGTTGTCGGCCCTTCGGGCAAAATTGTCATTGGTCAATGACAATTTTGGGTTAAATATAAATATTCGTCCGGTGTACACTTTGGAATCATTGATAGCCAGTCTTTCTGCCTGAGACATCATTGAAATGCAGGGTTTCCTTACAGAATTGATGGAATCGGATCTTTGCTGACAATCTCATTTAACAAGTGTCATTTTCTGGACAATCGAGGTACTGCCACTCACAAGACGGGCAAGATAAATTCCGCTGCTTAGCGAATTTGCATCAAATGAGATCGTAAATGTACCCGGACTATGGGCTTCTTCGTTAACAAGTGTAGCTACCTTCCTGCCCAGTATGTCGTAGACCTGAATCCTGACACTGGCTTTATTGGGGACTTCGTAAGTCAGATTTGTGGAAGGATTAAACGGGTTCGGATAATTGGGTCTTAATTCAAACCGTTCAGGAAGGCCGGTAAACCCATCCTCTCCTACTTTAAAAAAAACGTTGGATTCTGCCGGTTCGATCCTGCGTGATGTATAAATCCTGAACTCGGACGGAGCAAGGTTCATTGTTACTGAAGGTTCACTGAATTCTTCGATGGTGCCGGTGATGAACTCATACCACTCACCTGCATATGGGAGATTAACTGAAAGCTCATTCACCTCCACACCGAAATTACCTACAATCACAACGTCCATATCCTCGTGTTCCAGCCGAATCCACTTTGTTTCTCCTCTGAGCGAAGAAGTAAAATCAGTCTCAGGACTTGTAAACACCGGGCTTGAATTACGTAATCGCACAAGCTCTCCCCAGGAGCGATAAAGTCGATACCTGTTTTCTTCCTCGTAGTAATCCCATCGGATTGGTTTTTCTGCCGTACGCCCCGGATCCTGTGGACGGCAATCTCCATTGCTGCCGTCACCCGGTTTCACACATTCTCCGTCATTCCATCCATACCCGAGTTCACCAAATTGCCACACCATTTTAGGGCCCGGAATAGTAAAGAAAAATACCCCGGCAAGTTTCATTCGCTGCAGTGCTGTATCGAGATCCCGTACATCATGCACCTCCCTGTTACTCTGATTCCCGAATGCTCTTGCTTTATGCATGATCCACTGTTCATCATGGCTTTCCATATATCCCACTAAATGCGGATTCTGAAATTGCCTGTTCCTAAAGTAGATGCCCGACATATCCGAATTGCCTCCCTGGTTCCATCCCATCACGCCTTCGGAATAATTATAGTTGTGATTTCCCCACAGAAGCATGCCATGCAGCTCCAGCTCTCTCTCTTCACTGTTTGCCGCGAAATGTTCAAGGATGATGTATGCATCATTATCATACTGGCGGATGGCATCGTACATTCGCTTCAGGTTTCTGATTCTCTGAGGATTGTTTCCATCCAGAAGGGCTTGATTGTTTACATTGGATGCAAATCCTTTTGTCAGATCAAAGCGGTATCCGTCAATATTGTAGGTTTGGAGCCAATACCGGTTCATCCGGTCGAGCCAGTATTTGATGTACGGATGATCGTGATTAAGGTGAAAAAACACGTTGTAGGCATGACCCGGCCCCAATAGCGGATTGCCGGTTGAAAAACTCCCGGCTCTGTTGGTTCCAAAGGTGCGAATAAGAGGTGAATCGTCTTGTGCATGGTTGTAGACTACATCAAGTATTACAGCCATTCCGCGGCTGTGGGCTTCGTCAATAAACTCTTTAAATGCCCGGCGTGTGCCGTACGACTTATCTAGCGCGCCATGGAAAACCGGGTTATAACCCCAGCTCAGGTTTCCGTCAAATTCCTGGACAGGCATCAGTTCGATGGCATTCACCCCTAAACGCTCAAGATAGTCAAGCGTATCCCGAAGGGTTTCGTACGTACTATGCTCCACAAAATCACGAAGAAGCAGTTCATAGATTACAAGCTCTTCTGCAGGTTTCCTCTCAAATTCCGGTACTCTCCATTGGTAAGCCTCTCTGCCGGGCTCAATTACGCTAACATATTCTGTGGTAAGCCCATGGGGATAAGGTGGCATGCCGGGATATACCGAAGATGATATCTGCTGATCACGGGTTGGATGCAGCACCAGTTCAGAAAACAGGTCTGCAACACGAATTTCACCATCAACCAGGTATTGGAAACGGTATGTTTCCCCGGGTGTAAAATCATCAATTGTAATCCAGTAATGAACGCTGTCGGCACGCGGAGCATCCCTCTTCATGAGATATTCCTGGCGGATCTGCCAATCACTATGATCGCCTATCACATATACAAACTCCTTGTATGGAGCAAAAATTGAGAAACTCACTTTAGAAGGGTCGTCATCATGGTAGGTGATTCCATCTTCCAGCCCGGGAGGCCTTGGTGCGTTAACAACATCAGGTGTGGCAATATATGTAAACTCAACCGAGACTTCCCTGCTTACTCCACCCTGTGTAACAGCAACTACTGTCAAACTGTTTTCCCCAACAATCAAATTAGCGCCAAGATCCTGTATCGATGGTATGATCAACAGCTGGCGCTCGTTTTCGTAAAACCCTTCAAATGTACCTGCCGGGTTTCCATTCACTCTGACATATGATTCAGAAACATCTATAGGATCGCTTGAAATCGCTGCAACCGTTGCAATTATACCGGGCGGATCATCACGCTGAATACTATTAGTTGCAGGTTCAATCTGGAAAATAAGGGGATGGGTGACTTCAATAAATGAGTCGTTATTGGCCCCAATCGCGATGGGATTAATCGGGTCAGTAAACCATTGCCATTCTGACCCGCCTTGATTGTATTGTTCATGAAATTTATATCCATACCCGGAAGCACCCTGGTGATTCAGAGTACCACCCCCCACTACAAGAGGCACAACCTGGTAACTGAAGCCAGGCTCTTCATCTATGGATAATAGTGATCCGTCGTCGACGGCAATTCTCCCGCCACTGTTATTGCCCCAGTTATTGAAAGAGCCTGGTACAAAACTTCGTATCGCATTATCATTTGGTGTGTACCTGAATGTTACCTCGATAGTATCCTGTGAAAATAACACCACAGGAAAAAGAAAGATGATTGTTAATAGAAAAATGCCCTTTTTTAGTTTTATCAAATTCATATACGTGTTTGAAAAGTTTTGTAGAGGTAACCAGCCCCACATAATTGAGTCTTATGTTAACGGGTTAAACCTCGGAAGAACTTCGGATAATAAGTTCAGGATCGTGAACAAAATCACAGATCGTCGCATCTGGATTTCCAATCCGTTCTATCAGGTGCCTGGTAGCATGGTAGCCCATTTCGTACATAGGCTGGTGCACGGTTGTGAGGCCGATATATTCTGAGATGGATAGATTATCATAGCTTACCATGGGCAGAGTGATATTTTCATCATTCATGGCTTTCAGTGCGCCAATCGCCTTGATATCCGATGAGCAAAAAACAGCTTCGGGCAGTGGATCTGAGTTCAGAATCTTCAGCATCGCTTCGTATCCACTTTTCTCCGTAAAACCATCCCGGTCCATAGAGTTTCCTAAAATAACCCGGTTATTTGAAAAAGGAATACGAGATTCTAAAAGGGCATTTTTATACCCCTGGAGTCTTTCTTTTACCGGTTTCGCACTTAATTTACCGGAAAGAAATACGATGTCGTGATAACCTTTTTTTAATAGATAGGCAGTTGCTTTATAACCGCCGGCTACATTGTCAAATCCAACAGAATCGTACAAGGGTGAAACATCATCCAGCAGGCTCAGAGGAACATTAAATCGTTTCAGTTTTTTTAACTCCTGATCGCTAAGATGAAGGGAAACCAACAAATAACCGTCTGCCCACTGACGTTTCAGGATTTGTTCTACCTGTCGGAATACACCCAGTTCCTGGTTCACGTTTTGTATGGTTAATTCGATGTTAAGATCAACCAGGATATCTTGAGTCCCTTTTAAGATTTCGGTAAAAAAATGGTTCGACATAACCGGAACCAGCATCATGATGCTGTTTTTCTTTTTGCTGGCCAGTCTTTGCGCGTAGGCCTGGGGGTGATAGCCCATTTCATCAGCGATGCTGAGAATTTTTTGACGTGTAGACTCCTTAACAGTATTTGAGCTGTTATACACCCGTGATACGGTTGCAATACTTACACCTGCAGCTTTTGCGATATCATAAATAGTTTTAGGCAAAACAGTAAGATTAAAAGTAGGATAGTTTTGGGCATTAATTCAGCTAAAGTATAAACTATCGGTAACATCAAAAAAAAATCTTTTACAACGCACTCATTATCGTTGTAATAAACCGGAATAAAAAAACCCACCCACTCAAAAAGAGCGAGTGGGTTTTAATTTATTCCGGTTGAGATCAACAGTTAGTTGATGGCTCCTTCGCCGGTCCTGAAATTCAGGTCGATCGTATACTCCCGCGACTCTTCAAGATTTACGCGATCCTGATCGCCTCCTGAACCCCTGAATTCGATTTCATTATCGAATATCATGAATTCTGACTGCCACCAGTCTGTAAACCAGCCTTTGTCGAACCATGCATACATTCTGAGTTCTGCAGCTTCAAGTTCCCTTGTAATGGTAATGAGTTCATTTTCATTATCTACGTCAAACAGGGCTCCTTCTGCAGCAGTATCCCAGCTTTCGATGGTGTCGCCGATGAGATAAACCTGCGGGGCTGTTACTGCGATTTCCTGTGTTTCCACATTTACTACAACCATATAGTAACCTGCTTCACCGTGCGCAGGAAGATTGTCGCCTCCGAAACTGTAAATTTCGTCAACAGGATCATTTCCGTCATAACCAAAATCGTTCTGCCATGCTCTTTGAGGGGCAAACTTGAAACCGCCATCGGCTTCAATCCAAACGATTTTCCAGAACAGGTTGGGTTTGCTGGCCACCGGTATCATAGGAAGATTCACTTCATCCCAGTCCCAGCCTCCTACAGCATCCCCAATCATAAACAATTCTTCAAATGCGGGTGGTTCGGGTTCATCAATCATTGATTGATCACCCCAGTCACTGAAATAGTCACCACCGGATACGATGTCAACCGTTCTGTTCGGGTCTCCTTCCCATTCACCATAACCCCAGGTTGGTTCACTTCCTGGAACAATAAAGAATTTAAACTGCTCCGGGCCTTCGGCAATTGTAATACCGGGCTCTGCACCCTCTCTTGTCAATTCAAGGTTTGCCTGTGATCCCGGTTCTGGCCAATCAACTAACGAACCGGCTATAAACACTTTATGGTTGTTTGGATTAAATGTAAACACACTTCCGGTAAAATCATCCGGCAGGTCGTCGCCCTCGATGGTAGCACCGTCCATATCAACGGAAAATGTAAATGTTCCGCCACCGTCAACATTAAATGTAATTGAATATACAGTTCCCAGGTCATCGCCATTGTCATCACCATTTGGCACATCGATAATAGGTATACTATCATCACTGCAAGAAAACATGGTGAAGGCTACGAGAACTGAAAACAGTAGTATGGTATACTTTTTCATATTCTTACTCACTTATTTTGAATTATATTGATAATTGATTATTAACAACTTACGTGTAATTTGTAAGCGCTTACTGTAAGCGCTTACAGTAATATCTGAAAAAAATTCTCACAAATCAACAATTGAAATGTAAAATTTTGGATAAAAAGATGTGAAATCTGGATCTATACTGATGTGAAATCTGGATCTATACTGATTTGTGTGGATAGAAGAAGCGGGATACTGGATCGAACAGATCAGAGATCGTATATCTGAGATCAATCAGTCCGGTGAGGGATGGAGTGTGAGGGAGAGAGGAAGTGGCGGCGTTGGGTGAATAGGTACAATAACCGGAATTCGTCAGTCGGCAAATGCAGCCGACAGACGAGGTGACCCCGCAACCCGCATCCGGTATCCGGTATCACATTTCTTAAAATGAAAACAACTCACGGTTTTTTGAGTAGTTTTTCTTGATGTAGTCGTCAAGCATTTTCCTGAATTCTGCTCCTATATTATCACCCCGAAGTGTTGAATGGTGCTCACCGTCGATATATACCGGTGCTTTAGGCTCTTCAAAAGTACCGGGCAAAGAAATACCGATATTTGCATGACGCGATTCCCCGGGGCCGTTTACAACACATCCCATCACGGCTACATCCATCTCTTCCACACCTGGGTACATTTCTCTCCAGATCGGCATCATTTCTACGACATAGTTTTGAATTTCGTCAGCAAGTTCCTGGAAATAGGTGCTTTTGGTGCGTCCACAGCCAGGACAGGCAGTTACCTGAGGGATAAAGCTTCGTATGCCAAGTGATTGCAAAATTTGCTGGCAAATGCGTACCTCCTCTGCCCTGTCGGCACCGGGCATTGGTGTAAGTGACACCCGGATGGTATCCCCGATTCCTTTTTGAAGAAGAACGGCAAGGGCAACTGAACTGGCAACGGTACCCTTCATGCCCATTCCGGCTTCCGTTAATCCCAGGTGAAGTGCATAGGGTACAACATCAGCAATTCTCTGGTATACATTGATCAGATCCTGAACACCGCTCATTTTGCAGCTCACGATAATTTTATCCGGCGGCAACCCTACATCCTCAGCCAGGGCAGTTGATCTCCGTGCGCTTTCAACCATTGTATCAAGCATCACTTCTTTGGCTGATTTTGGATGCGAAAGGGCATTATTGGCATCCATATATTGTGCCAAAAGCTGCTGATCGAGTGAACCCCAGTTCACTCCGATACGAACCGGTTTGTCGTATCTAATTGCCTGTTCAACAATGGTGCAGAAGTTTTCGTCCCTTGCTTTGGTACCGGTATTTCCGGGATTAATCCTGAATTTGGCGAGCGATTTTGCCATATCAGGGTATTTCGTCAGGAGCAGATGGCCATTGTAATGAAAATCTCCAATAACAGGTACGGTAACCCCCCTGTTCAACAATTTTTCTTTGATATATGGTACAGCCTTAGCTGCCGAATCATTATTTACGGTTATCCTGACCAACTCAGACCCGGCCTGATTCAGGTGATCAATCTGGTCAACGGTTTCATCAATATCGGCTGTGTCTGTGTTCGTCATCGACTGAACAACAATTGGATTGTCACCACCTACAACAACTTCACCAATGGTTACGGGAATGGATTTTCTTCGGGATATAGTGATCATTTTTTGAATTTTATTTAAATGAAAATATTAAGAATCTGAAGCACCAAATCTCAAGCACCAAATCTCAAACGATCTTAGACTTATCTATTTTGTGTTTCCTAAAATTGCTGAAAAAATTAGTTTCAATTCTTCTGCCTCAACAGATAACGATGTTATTTCATTTTGCAGATTGCGATTTGATTCGAATAACAAATCTAACCAGTATTTTGATTCCTTTGATTCTTTCCTGCATATTTTAATTCGATACCGGAAGTCTTTTTTACTTAAAGCTTCATTTGCTTCGATATAATTTGCTCCAATTGATCCAGATGAACGAATCAATTGTTTACAATCTTCAACGTTTATGAGTGTTAGTTTTATTTGTTTAACCAGTAACCGGCAATTTTTCGCAAAAATAAATGTACGCTCTTCCAGATCATAGTTCCCATTTCTCATCTTGTTTGTATTTCTGAATGTTTGACATTTGGTGCTTGATATTTGTTTTTTTCTTAGTTTCTCTTGCTTAGTTCAAACAGTTTTCTTTTCTCTTCTGCAGTGAGGCCATCGTAACCCTCTCTTGATATTTTTTCGAGGATTTTATCCAGTTCTTCCTGGCCGCCCTTTTCATCAATCACTTCTACATCGCTCACGGAATACATATTTTTATTTTTGGCCCTTTTCTTTTCCTTTTTTGGTGTTTCTTTCCATAATCTTTCCAGTGGCCGAACATATTTTGAAAGATCATGGCCACCGTAGTGAGCTTTTATTATCAAATAACCAATACCGGCACCTCCCAGGTGAACAAGCCTCGCAACACCATCACCTGCCCCTATGAATAAAACATCAAAAACTATCAGGCCGGCAACCACAAAACGGGCTTCAATAGGTGGCAAAAAGATCAGCATGATAGGAGCCCTGGGGAACATATAGGCAAAAGCAACCATCACCCCGAAAACAGCGCCTGAGGCACCGATCACTAAATTGGTTCCATATAGAAATGAAAAAGCGATATGGAAAAATGCCCCTCCTATCCCTGCACCAAAAAACAGCACTGCAAAGCTTCTTGGCCCGATCGATTCTTCGACCGAACGGCCCATCCACCATAACCAAAGCATATTGAACAGCAGGTGGAACCCTCCTCCATGCAGAAACATATAGGTAACGAATCTCCATGGTTGTGTAATTGATTTCCAAAGTGAAGGATCAAATGCCAGGTATTGAACAAAATGCCGGTTAATGCTCTGACCGCCAATTTGGATGTTGCCAATAACAACCTGCAGGATAAAAATAATCACATTTATCGCGATGATTGTCCGGATTACCGGTGGAATCCTCATGAAACCACGTTTAAATGCGCTGCCAAAAGACTCTTGCTGATACATGAGACAATTAATTGAATAGTGGCATAGGGTGATTAATAGTACTGGCTGTTTTCGCTTTTAAGCCCCCAATATTTAATCAGCAGAAAGCCGATCACCATACCTCCAAGGTGTGCAAAATGGGCAATTCCGCTGTCGGGACGCATGATTCCGGAGAAAAGCTCAATTGCACCAAATATAGCGACAAAATATTTTGCCTTGATGGGAATAGGTGGTATCAGTAAAATGATATACCTGTCAGGGAACATCATGCCGAACGCAATCAAGATCCCAAAAACCGCACCTGAAGCTCCGACGGTTGGCGCTCCTGTACCGCTGATCCACATATGCAGTAATGCCGCCCCAATTCCGGTTAAAAAATAGTAAATCGTAAATCGCTTTGTACCCCAGTAGTTTTCAATCCCCTGACCAAATATCCAAAGAGCAAAAAGATTGAATAATACGTGACCAAAACCTGCATGCAAAAACATATAGGTTATCAATTGCCACGGTGCAAACATTCCTGAACCAATTGGCCACAGAGCACCATATTGAATCAGAAAGTTACCCATCACAGGATTTGTGAGAGCAAAAAATACGAGAAGATTAACAATCAGCAGATGTTTTACCGCCGGTGGAAAAATGGAAAAACTTGTATTGGGTGAATAATTATCGCCTTGGTAATTCAATGATTCGAAAAATTTCTTAAATGTTTTACTGCCCTTAAATATACGTTAAACCCGCTTAAAGTTACGCCTGGAATTCCTTGTCCCGGGAAAACAGTATCACCGCAAAGAAAGAGTCCGGGAAACGGAGTCTGATTGGGTGTCCAGTTGAGAAGTGAACGCGACATACTTTGTGGAATTCCGCCAACCCTTCCCTTTTTACGGTAAACCCAGTTATTCCAGGTTACAGGGGTAGACGAAAATACCATTTTTATTGTTGCGTTTGAAAATCCAGGAAGTTTATGCCGCAATAATTCGATAATTGCATCCTGTGTTCTGTTTTTGACCGCTTCGTATTTGCCATTCAGACCAAACCAGTAATCTGGCAAAGCGTGTGCTGAAACATTTAAAACCCGGTCTCCGGCCTTGGCGCGAATTCTGTCATTATTATCAGAAAAGGATACAAATACAGAGCCGGAATCAAGCCCATCCACACCAGCGGCATCATTCTCAAAATGTAACTGGTGGTGCAGGCTCATGTCGCCCGGATAAACATCATCAGTAACCACTCCCATTGTAAATGCACCCCATGCTTTATCATACTTTGACGATTCACGGTAAAAATATTCTGAAATATCCCCGGAAGTGAGTCTGCCCATATTCCAAACCGGAAGATTTGAAATTACTGCAGAAGCGCTGTATTCACGTCCTTTCTGTGTCATTACTTTGTATTTCGCCCCATCCTTATCAATAGAAAGTACCCCTTCTTTTGTCTTCACTTGACCGCCCTTCTCATTTATGAAATGTGTGAGGGTATTCACCATTTCAATAAGGCCGCCCGGTACGTAATAATTTGTGTAATTTGTATAAGTCATCGCAGGTGCACCAAACAAGAAAGGTGTGTCGGATGAAGGTGCCTGGGAAGAAATCATCAGTTGTTCATCCAGAAACCGGAAAAAATCCGGATTGGAAATACCCATGCTGATTGCAGTTTCACGAACCGATCTAAAGGCATAAGGGAGTACCCAGACATCCATAGGGTTATTCCATAACAGTTTTAACCAGTCTCTCTTTTCAATTGGCGGAAAAAAATTGTTCTTCGCCGAAACTTTCCATACAACATCTGAGACCTGATAAGAAAGTTTCCAAAACATTTCTTGCTCTGCCGGTTCACCAAAATGTTTAATGATTTCCCGGATCCATTTTTTACGATCTTGCCAGCGAATAATTTTTTTACCATCCATATAAACAGTCATGGAAGGCTCAATTTTCTCTTTTGGAATTATAATACCAAGTTTTGATTCGAGTAGCCGGAGCGGTTGATTATCGTCAAACCCGATCAATGTGGTAGCGCCTGACTCGAAAATATACCCCTTCCTGAAATAAGATGAGCTGCAGCCCCCTGCAGCATGTGCCTTTTCCAGCAGCAGAACAGAATATCCGTCATTTGCAAGAAAACAAGCCGCACTCAGCCCGCCCATTCCGGCTCCGGCAATAATAACCTCATAATCGTTTTCACTTTTTATCATAAGCAGTTAAACAACTAAAACTGCCGGTTGGTTCACTATCAATACAACTCTTTTTCGGTGTTAGATATAAGTGTGAGAAGTTTTTAGCAAATCAGATCAGACGGATATAAAGACTTAGAATTGCTTGCCTATACACAAAGTGACTATGGCCTGTGTTGACTGGTTTCTAAATCTAATCATGATGGCACTCATTGGAAATATCGACCAGAAAGTCATAAAAAATATTATTCATTCATTTTATCAATGGCACCAGCATGTTCATGAAAATAAAAAAATAATCTTCTGACGAAAAATCGGGTATATCGGTAATTATCGATTTGAAAATACAGATTATCGATTTTCTGCCAACACATGATACTATTATAAATACATGAAATCGTGATATATAAACTGTAATGAATAACAATTTATATATCTATTTTTGTATACATTTTTGAAATATTTATAAACAAGTTATCTAATATTGATTATTTACGAAATATATCTCTATAGACTTCACAATTCAGACTAGCTTATCTTTTAATGTCTGTATTTATATACATTCCAATTTATAACTACCTTGCCTTTTATTATTAAAACAAAATTTATGTCTAATTTATAAATATAAATTAATTCATAATCTTTTTACAATAGATTTTTAAATTTAATTTTACACATAATTTTATATTAATTTTTTTAATAATTATTCAAATCCGTTCATAATGAGGCCCATTTATCTCCCAAATACTAACTGAACTTGTATCAAGATGACTAATGCAAAATTTACCTGCTCTTATTTAATTATAACGATTACAGCACTTTTACTACTTCCGAATTCATTGTCAGGGCAATGTAATACAGCTTCGTTCGGCGGAGGAGATGGAACTTCCGCTTCTCCTTATCTGATATCAAATTCTTCTCATTTAAATAATGTCAGAAATTGCCTGAACAATGCTAATGTTCAATTCAGGCAAACAGCCCATATTGATTTGAATGTATCACCATACAATAGCGGGGCCGGCTGGGATCCGATAGGTTCAGAAACTCAAGCTGGAAATGAAGGTGGAGAGAACAGGTTCCGGGGAACCTATGATGGTAACGGTTATATGATTCAAAATCTTTTCATCAACCGGCCTACGCAGAATAATGTGGGTCTTTTTGGAGTTGTTGGAGCTTCGGGTGTAATAAGGAATGTGCATATCAGCGGTGTTAATGTAAAAGGGTCAAGGGGAACAGGAAGCCTTGCAGGCAGAACAAGAGGCCTCAGTACGACCATAATAGAGTTTTCTTCAGCAGTAAATGGCACCGTTACCGGCCATGCAGTTACAGGTGGCCTGGTAGGAGGCAACAATAGCTTCATAACTTCACCGGGTCAGGATTCGGACAGGCCTATTATCAGGAGATCTTACGCTATAATCGATGTGCGACATGAGTTCCAAACGAATACTGGTGCCGGTATACTTGAAAAATTTGGCGGCCTGGTGGGCTGTAACCAGAAAGGCCTGACTCAAGACAGCTTTGCAAGGGGCAGTGTCGTCATCGTAAATACAAGCAGCCAGGAATTAAGACGGGTTGGCGGACTTGCCGGCTGTGCCGATGAAAGAGGCAGAGTTGAACGTAGCTATTCAACCGGCCAGGTTCAGGCATCCGTTGCGTCAGGTGCAACGGGAACCGTAGCACAAATAGGCGGTTTTTTAGGCAATTTATCGGGAACCGGTGGAGGAAATATCGGCACTGCCGCTGATAGTTACTGGGACACAGACACTTCAGGATTAACTGGCAGCGCGGGCTTAAATAATGGAGTATTTGCCCGAAATACAACACAAATGAAAACCCAAAGCAATTTTACGAACTGGGATTTCACCAATATTTGGCAAATAAACTCAAATATTAATGACGGATATCCCTTTTTGCGGGGGTTGAATATCCAGGCACTAGACTACTTCTCCAGAAATAATGGTAACTGGACAAATCCGGTAACATGGTCGAATACATCCTGTGGCGGTTCTGCAGGATCAGGTACTCCGGGTCCTGATTCCAACGTGATTATATGTTCAGGTACAACTGTGACCATAGAAACCAATGACACTGTGCAGGATTATGCATCTATTACAGTTGAAACGGGTGGAATTTTAACTGTTTCAAGTGGCGCAACTATTGGCAATGGTGATATCACATTAAACAGTGACGGCTTGTTCTGCAATTTCAGTTCCAGCAATCCGACGTTACAGCTCTTACGAAACCTGAATGCCCGTAACAATAATAATGGTCAGGGTGAGGGATGGCGTTATCTTTCCAGCCCGGTATCCGCAAGCTATTCAGAACTTCTCGGCGGTATATGGACACAGGGAGCAACCGGGGCCAGTTTTGCTGGCGGAACACCTAATGTATACATATGGCCGGATAATCAGCAGATTGAACCACACCCGGAAACTTATCGCCCATTTTGGGCACCTCAAACAAATCTAAACAGTTCAATTCCTGCCGGAAGGGGAACTTTGGTATATGTTTATGAGAGTGATTTTGACGGTGCAAATGCCGGCTGGGGAAAAATATTAAGCGTCAACGGCCAGGAAAATGGTAATCTCAGTTTTTCTCCAAACAACACTACAGACGGGTGGAGCCTTCTTGGAAACCCCTATGCATGTTCAATCAGTTATAGTGACTTGAATAGCGCAAGCTCAAATGGATTGACATCTGCAGTATATGTCTGGGACCCCAACACTGAGAGCGGTGCTGGCGGGCAGGATCCTGATCCTAATATAACACCAACCGGAAGCTGGCGTACTTATACAACAACAAATGGCGGGAACGGTGACCTAACAAATGGCATAATCATGCCCTTCCAGGCATTTTTTGTGCAGAATAATACAACGAATCCCACAGTGGTGTTTAACAATTCCGTTAAAGAAACAGAAACCCGGAATTTTTTAGGTAAAGAGGCCGAATCTCAAAATATGGTAAGGATGGAAGTGAATGGACAATCTATGAGCAACAGTACATGGCTATCATTTTCTGATTCAGGAGATATGAGAAACACTGACGGCGATGCGTGGCAGCTGCAGCCGATGTCTTCTGATTACGTCTGGCTTGCAAGCCGCAAAACTGACGGAATTTTTGATATTGGCCATTACCCTCTGCCGGAATATGAATTTTCTATGCCACTTGAAATACAAGCTACACGTCCGGGTAAATATACTATTACGGCTACTGAAGTCCGTCTTTCAGGATATAATATCATATTTCATGACCTTCATAACAGCTTTAGTGTTCCGATTGATGAATCTTTCAGTTACACTTTCACTTTAGATGTGGCTGCATCCAAACAAAGGGTGATTAACCCATTTGAGTTGGCCAATAATGGAAATCTTAAAGCCAAAGCAGATGGTCAATCACGATTTCTGATCACAACTTTTCAAAAAGATTCTGTAAGTGCACTGCCTCAATATATCAAGTTAAACCAAAACTACCCGAATCCATTTAATCCATCCACAATAATTCGTTTTGAACTTCCAAACCAAAGTAACGTTCGTCTTGAAGTATATGATATGACTGGAAGAATGGTGGCAATTCTCGCTGAAGGGCAACTGCCTGCTGGTGTGCATCACGTGAATTTTGATGGCACCAACCTCTCAAGCGGCATCTATTTGTACAGGCTTGAGGCATCCGGTATTCAACTAACAAAAAAACTCACTCTTATTAAATAATCAGAGACACGTGGGTAGTCTTTTCATCTTATTAGTAATTGTGTAATAGAATACTGGACTCTATATAAATTTTACATCTCAAAACCCCGATACCGGTTCAGTAAGCACAGAAAGCACGGTAATGATACCCTCATAAAGGTTTCCAACCCTTACATTTTCATTCGGGCTGTGCTGATTATTGTCATGATTCACGGTTGGAACTCCAACAGCATCTACATCCAGCGCGGATACGAAGGGTGCAATTGGCACAGAACCGCCAGAGGTTCTGATAAGAACAGGATCTGTTCCGAATGCCCTGAAGATTGCCCTTTTCAGCCACTCTCCCGTTGGTGAATCAATTTCGGTTCTGAAGGCTTCGTATTCAAATTTGTGTGTCACTGTTATCAACCTGTCATATGAAAGGCGTTCCTGTTCGGTTGGTTCTCTATCGATAATGTGGTAACCAAGCTCCCGTATGTGATTTTTAACAAGGTCAATCAGGCGGCACGGATCAGATTCTACTACGAGCCGTATATCTATTTCCGCTACAGCTTCTGACGGCACAATGGTCCTTACATCATCACCAATCCACCCGGAGGCCATACCCCGGATATTGAGCGAAGGATACTGCCTGGATGCCTGCAGAAATGTTGCTACGCTATCCTGTCCGGCAACAAGCATATTTTTCTTTATGGCTTCTTCATCATCAGGAACTGCCTTAAGAATTTCGAGTGTCCTGCTGTCCAGTTCAACTCCATCATAAAAACCCGGAATCAAAACCCTGCCATGTTTATCCTTCATTGATGCCAGAACCTGTGAAAGGCGCAGTGCCGGATTCGGTATGTAATTGCCATAATGGCCGCTGTGCTGGGGATTTACCGGCCCGTGAACTGTCAATGTCATTGTTTGGATACCTCTCGCCCCAAATGTTAATGTTGGAAGATTACCCGAATGGCGCGGCCCGTCAAGTATAATCATATGGTCAGCACTCAGTTGATCACGATATTTCAATACGGCATCAGGCAGATGCGGTGACCCTAATTCTTCTTCAAAATCAAGTACTACCTTTACATTATATGCAGGCAAAAGATTTTCATCCTGAATGATATCCATGGCCGTTAAAAACATCCCAATCGGACCCTTATCATCCGAAGCAGATCTTGCAAAAATTCTCCATTCATGGTCAATATCTCCCTCAGTACTGCTCCAATTAATAATCTCCCACCCTCCATCATCTGTCCTTTTCTTCAGGACAGGAACAAACGGGTCGGGCTGATCCCATCTTGAAGGATCTACGGGTTGTCCGTCGGCATGCATGTAAAAAAGAACCGTAGCCAGGTTCTGATCAACTTCTAATGTTGCCAGCATCAGTGGAGGCCCTTCTGTTTCAAGAATAGAGACATTGAAGTTCCGTTTTATAAATGCATCCTGCATCCACTCAACATTAGAAGATACGTGTTCCGGAATGCTGCCTATATTTGGAATGGAGAGCATCTCCCTCAGTTCATCGATGGATTGCTTAAGATATTCACCTGTCTTCAGTTCCATCTCTGCCTTCGTAAAATTTTGTGCAGATAATGTAAAAGGAAACAGGGTAAGAAAAATAAGTGTAGATTTGATTCGGTGTGCCGTGACCATTCTTTGGAATTGATTTACAGTTGCAACTACTTGCTAAAAGTACTCATTCCGAATTAATAAAATGGGCAGAACAGTCATTTTTTTGATAATGTTATATCTTGTCAAACAGCTTCAGCCATATCAAGATTACGATTGGCAAGAGCAGGTTTATCAACTTTTTCATCAACCTCAATTTTCCCGTCTTTCAGGCGTATAACCCTGCGTGCGTGTTCTGCTATTTCATTTTCGTGGGTAACCAGGAGTATGGTATTTCCCTGCCTATACAGCTCTTCAAAAAGAAGCATGATCTCTATCCCGGTTTTTGAATCAAGATTTCCCGTTGGTTCATCAGCAAGAAGGATCGACGGATCGTTTACGAGTGCCCGGGCAATGGCCACACGCTGTCGCTGACCTCCGGAAAGTTCATTTGGTTTGTGATCCATTCTGTCGGCAAGTCCCACTTTTGTAAGCGTTTCGATCGCTTTTTCTTTTCGTTTGGAGCTTTTCATTCCGGAATAGATTAACGGCAGTTCTACATTGCTAAGACAGTCGGTTCTTGGGAGCAGGTTGAAAGTTTGAAAAACAAAACCGATTTCCCTGTTTCTGATCTGGGCAAGTTCAGAATCTTCGAGGTCACTAACTTTGTGTCCATTCAAGATGTACTCGCCTGAAGATGGTGTGTCCAGGCATCCTATCATATTCATCAGTGTTGATTTACCGGAGCCTGAAGGTCCCATAATGGCAATATATTCATTCTCTTCTACATCAAAGGTTACACCATCAAGTGCTCGAACCAGTGTTTGCCCCATTTGGTAGTGACGTGTTAAATCTTTGATTTGAATAATTTTTTTTGCCATGATAAAATTTCAGATAAGTTATTAGTTGTTTCTTACTAAGATTTTGTCACCATCTTCCAGTTCACGTGACAATACCCGGTAACTGCCTGTTACGATTTCCATACCGGCATTCACTCCACTCATAATTTGCATATGGGTGTTATCGCTGATTCCGGTCTCCACTTCAACCCTTTTTGCAATCCCCTCATCATTCACAAATACCACTCTTCTGAAATCTTCACCATTCCCGGAACGTCTTGAACTATTTGAAGCAGACATGTTTGTTGTATCAGATTCTGATTTATCAAGAGAAAAATCCCGAACGGTAACCGCCTGTATAGGTATTGAAACCACATCGTAAACAGTATTCGTCCTGATATCCACAGTTGCCGACATACCTGGTTTAAAATTAGGTGCAATTTCCCTTTCCGGGGTTTCAGCTATATTCATTGCCAAAAATTCACCTGAAGTGTGATCCAGGTTATGAGAAGTGGTGATTCGTATTTTCACCTTGTAGTTGGTAACCTGGTCGGCAGAGCCGGTTCCAGTTACATCAGCGGAGTTTGCAATTTCAGTTACGATGCCTTCGAATGAACGATTGGGATAAGCATCAACTTCGATCATGGATGTATCAGCCAGAGTAACATTTACAATATCGTTCTCATTTACATCTACAACAACTTCCATCTGCTCCATTCGAGCAATTCTCATCATTTCGGTACCGGCTGTTTGTGCCTGGCCAAGTACGCGCTCACCGCGTTCAACAGCCAGTCTGCTTATGGTACCGTTTTTGGGAGAACGGATTACCGTCTGCTGCAGTTCTTCTTCGGCCCGTCTCAATTGTGCCCTTGCACTTTCAATTTGATACTCAGTTGCCCTAAAATTGGCTTTTTGAGCTTCAAGATTGTTATTTGATTGCAAATACTCGAGTTCTGAAATCAGGCCTCGATCATAAAGCTGCTTATTTTTCAGGTATTCGACTTCGGCCTGCAGCATCGTAGCTCTTGCTTGTTCCATTCTGGCTCTTTGGGTAAGTAATGAAGCGTTTAATTCGTCAATCCTGGCTTCATAAAGATCGGGTTTAATTCTGAGCAAAAGTTCGCCTTCCCGTACAAAATCGCCTTCTTTCACATTGAGTTCAATAATTTCACCCGATACATCGGGACGAATGATCACTTCAACTTCCGGCTGTATACGTCCTGATGCAGAAACGATTTGTGTTATGGTGCGTAATTCAGCTATCTCGGTATCAACTTCCTTTTCACCAGATCCGCCATCAATCCAACCGGCCAGTTTTGCAACCACTCCACCAACAATGATGATGATTACAAGAATTCCGAGAATTTTAAGTAGTTTTTTTGTTGCTGATTTATCTTTTGCCATCTCTATGGAATGTAATTTTTATGTGATATCAAAACTCTGTAAATGGATCAAGCTGTCCCAAAAAGTAATCCAATAACTGTTCCTGGAACACAAAATTGTAAATAGCCTGAACCCTGTTCGATTGAGCTTGTACGTAATTTGCGTTAGCAAGATTCAACTCAATTAGTGTGGATGAACCTATCTCATAACGCTGCTGTTCTGTTTCATATGCCCTTTCCGCTGCACGCAGTGCCTTCTCTGTTGATTCGAGTTCTTTTACAATAGACTGGTAATCACTATAAGCCTGCCTCACCTCTTCTGAAATCTGGAAACGGACATTATCCAGCTGCAACTGACTGTTACGCAGCTGAACATGTGCCGCCTGTACGGTTGTACGTGTATTCCATCTGGTGAAGATTGGTATTTGTATGTTAAAACCAATGTTGCGCGTAATGTTTTGATCAAAAAACTGATCGCTGAACGATACTGTTTCACCCATAAATGAAAACTGGTCACTATACCTGGCACTGATACCTGCACTTGCGGTTATGGTAGGCAGAAATTGTGCCCTTGCAATCCGGTAATTTTGCTGGTTGCTTTCAATTTCGAACTCCTGTGCCCTGAAATCGCTGCGGCGTGTAAGTGCGGCATCCAGAAGATCATACAAGTCAAGTTCAACAGGAATCAGTGAAAGTTCGTCTATCGAAGGCATGCTTGTTTGAATTTCAGTTATGGTATCATCCTGCATAATCCTGATCAGTTGGGCCTTACTGACAGCCAGTGCATTTTCACGCTGTATGACGGTCAATTCATCACTTGCAACAGAAGATTCCTGATTATAAAGATCGACAATGGGCCTTGCACCCACTTCAACCTGTGCTCTTACCTGTTCAAGCTGACTCTCGGATGCCTGTAGGGTGCTTTCAGAAATTTTCAACAACTCTTCATTTAATACGACTTGTAAATAGCGGCTGGCAGTATTAAACATGATGTTTTCCCTTAACCTCACCAGTTGAAGTTCTTCAGATGAACGGTCTGCTTCAACCATTCGCAAATTATAGATATTGCTAAATCCATTAAAAACTGTAACACTTGAATTAAGGCTCCCTCCAAGGTTATATGTTGTTCTGTCTTCAAATGCGAGATCTTCCTGGATAAACTGGCGGCCAACATTTCGGTTGCCTGAAAATCCTGCATTCAGATTCGGAAGAAAATCAGCCTGAGCATTTCTGATACGGGTATCCGCAAGGCTCCTGTTGTTTTCAGCCTGTTTTATCTGGTAGTTATTTTCGAGTGCAATTTGAACAGCTTCTTCCAGCGTTATGGATTGCTGCTGTGCTTTCAGTAAAAATGGCACAAAAAATAAACAGGTTAGTAGAATAAATTTTCGCTTCATGGTTATCTGTAGTTTGATTTAATGAATTTACACGTAGAAGTGTAACCAGAGTTTCAATAAAAAAACTCTGATTTTCCAAATAAAAACGATTTTTAACATTTGGAATGCTTTGTGACAGTTAGACGAAAGGGATAAACTGCCGTTTGATCTTGTTTGAGTCTATCCCGCAGAAAATCCTTACGATAAACATACCGGGTTACATTCGATGAGCATCCGATTACTGTCCATTTTCTTTTTGTGCGAAATCAGTCAGAGCTGTCTCTTTTCAGAGAACTTCTGATCTACAAAGTCTGAAATATAAGATGCAGCTCTTGAGGCAGCTATTCTTTTCATTTCGTCAATCAATAATCCTGTAAAACCGGGGCCGCTGTATCCTGTAGTGTTCTCCTTACGCTGATCCACCTTTTTCCCATTTCTACTTTTTTTAGAAAAGCCAAGTGCAATGCCGGCTGCAACTGCAATGCCAATGGCAATAAATGGTTTATTTTTGATCAAGGAAACCGGCTTGAAAGGCCCTAAAAATCGCTCTTTTATTGATTGAATTCTTTTTTCAAAATTACCTTCAAGGAGTTCCAGGTCGTCCTTCACCTTTTTTTTCCGGATGCGAATCTCTTTCATAGTCATATTACTTTTATTCACGGTTCGCTTCTCCATTTTCTCCATCGGATTCATCTTCTTCCTTATCAAAATTTTCGAGTACTTTCGACATTAGAACGGCCTGAATCTTTTCAGTGAACCGTTTTGACTTTCTCTTGCTGAAGATAAATCCGAAAATAAGAAGCGGCAATGCAGAAATGGCGAAACCGCCACCAATACTCCCAATTAATTCTCCCAGTAAATATCCCAATGCAAACCAAACAAATAAAAATCCTGCAGCGAGGATTAAGAAACCAAGGAACCGCTGGAAAGAGTGGGCAATCATCAGGGATATCTGTTCCGAAATTGTAATCACAAATAGCTCAACCCGTTTTTCAGCATATTCACGGATTTCCTTTCTCAGATCCTGCTTATCTTCGATATTATATTGATCATCTGACATTATAATAGAATTATCTCAAAATTTTGCCAATCAGGTAACCGATCGCCACACCGATCGCCACACTACTAATGGGATGTTTTCTGATCAGTAATTCTGTTTCAGTTTTGAGTTCGTTAAACTTTTCTTCAAACTCCACATTTCTCAGCATGGAATGGCCTTCCTCCAAAACACCCTCAAGCTCATCATTCAGGTCATTAATAATATTCTCATCCATAATTCAATCATTTAAATTGCAATTATCTTTTCAAGAGTTAAAATAACATCTTACCATCATAAGCGAAATAAATAGATGAAATATTACAAATCTCTAAATAAATCGAATTGTCTTTCGGATCATTTGACTATATCTTAGACAGTTATGGCAAAAACAAAACTGACATCATCAGAAACAGCTATCCTCAGAGAACTGATTTTTCCTGAAACAGTTGATCATATTGTATCAGAAACCGGGCTTCCATTTGGCGCAATTCGTGATGATTTGATGAAAATGATCAACTACGGCTATATTGAAGTTTATGATGAAGCATCCTTGCGTTTGGTTTCACCGTTTTACGATTCCGACAATATCAGGAGCTTTACCTATAAAGCCACCAAATCCGGATTGAAATATATTCAAACCCATGCTTTTTAAAACCATCATAAACGACCAGGTATTTCATGTTGAGGTTGACCGGAAACGATCTGTTGCCCGAATCAATGATGAAAAATTGAAGTTTGAAATTGTTGAGCATAAAAACGGGAGAATTATTCTTAGATCAGGAACCAAACTATATAAATTTGATAACATCAGTGTGAACGGCAGCAATGTATCATTTGCAATGAACGGTGCTTTTTTTGATGCCAAAGTTAAAGATGAAAAAGACCTGCTTCTTGAGAAACTCGGATTTGAAAATCATACAGAAAACAAAGCTGGCGATTTACGGGCACCCATGCCCGGAAAAATCTTGGAAATCATGATTCAACAGGGTGATAAAGTGTCTGCCGGGCAACCGCTAATAATCCTGGAAGCAATGAAGATGGAGAATGAACTGAAGGCACCGGCCGGCGGGGAAATATCTTCACTGCTCGTTAATACCGGCGAAAACGTAGAAAAAAACCAACATTTATTAGTCATATCTCCAAGTGGATAAATTTGTAATTGAAGGCCCGACACCATTAAAGGGCACCATACCTATCAGCGGGTCAAAAAATGCAGCATTGCCGCTGATGGCTGCAGCTCTATTAGGACATACCTCATCTCGTTTGTCTCTGATCCCGAGATTGCAGGATATTGACACATTCAACCGGGTAATCGCCGAAACTGGCACAACAATCCATTTTAATGGGAAGGAAAACAGCCTTGTTATTGATCCCTCCGGCCTCAGCAATACCATTGCCCCTTACGATCTTGTGCGGAAAATGCGGGCGTCATTCTATATGCTTGGTGCTTTGATTGGCCATGCAGGTGAGGCAAAAGTTTCCCTGCCCGGCGGGTGCGCATGGGGGCCGCGTCCTGTTGATCTACACCTGCAGGGTTTTGAAAAAATGGGTGTACGCATCAAACTTGACCAGGGTTATGTATTCGCTTCCATTCCCGGAAATTCTGTAGAAGGCGGTGAGTTTACTCTTGAACCCAGTAGTGTCGGAGCTACCATTAACCTTGTTTTGGGAGCGGTAAAACGTGCAAAATTTTTTGTAATAAAAAATGCAGCTCAAGAGCCTGATGTGGTATTATTGTGCAGAATGCTTCAAAAAATGGGTGCGGATATTGAAGGTATAGGTACCGATACGCTCACAATCAGGAAAGTCGAAAAACTGGAGGGTGTAGAATTTTCTAATGCCCCCGACAGAATCGAAACCGGGACATACATGATAGCAGCAGCTTTGCATCCCGAATCTGAAGTAACACTTACCGGCTGCAAACCCGAAGATCTTGGTGATTTCCCACGAACATTCAGTAAACTTGGTGTCGATTTTCAGATTGATGGCTCAACAATTTTCATCAGGTCAGCAGAAAACATACATCCCGTGAGTATTAAAACAAAAATCTATCCCGGATTTCCTACCGACCTGCAGGCACAGTGGGCTACCCTAATGACACAGGCAAACGGTTTAAGCACAGTTACAGATACTGTTTATTTCGACCGCTTCAGTTATGTCCCGGAATTGAACCGCCTGGGGGCCAACCTTCGTGTGGAAAAAAATAATGTAACCATTCACGGGAAAACTAAATTAATTGGTGCTGCGGTAATGAGCACCGACCTGAGGGCAAGTGTGAGCCTTGTAATGGCCGGGCTTGTCGCAGAAGGTACTTCTGAAATTCTGAGAGTTTACCATTTGGATCGCGGTTATGAAAAACTTGAAGATAAACTTAATCGCGTTGGCGCATCCATAAAAAGGGTTGTGCAATGAACTGAACCCAATACCCCCCGGGGGGGGCATGCTAATCCGCATCAGATCTGTTTTTCAACCCTGTAACAGGATTGCAAAAAAATGATGTATTTTTAGATAGAATCCATATTTAATAATTAAATAACTTTACACTATATTACCTTTGGACAAAAATTTGTGTGAAGTTTTTATTGAAGTGACATTGAAGTCTTTATTATACAATATTATAGAATCTATTCTAACCATTTTTAATCATGCTCTGCCGGATAAAAACAGCCGGGAGTATGCCTATGATTTGATTGAAGACGATGGCTTTCGCACAAACCAATCTTTTTTAAACGAGAATTATAACATTACAGCATTTCGCACTTCCATTACCGGTAATCACTCCTGCCAGTACTTTTATTCTAATACCGGTTTGAAACCCCGCTTCTTTTTAATTTTGGAAAGAAAACTGCGCGATGTGCTGATGAAATTTCATTTTTTGCATGAAGAACCAAATTATTATACACAGTACGGGCAAACAGACCCGTGTTGCGCTTTTAGAGAACGGAGAATTAGCACAGCTTTTTATAGAATCAGAGGATAACCAGCGAACTGTTGGTGATATCTACCTTGCAAGGGTCCATAAGGTGATGAGTGGAATCCGGGCTGCATTTATTGATGTTGGCATGGAAAAAGATGCCTTTCTCCATTTTTCTGATGCCGGAGACCATCTTGGCTCATACCTGATGATGTTAAATGGGGAAAAGAGTGTGCCGGCTTCTGCCCGTGAAGAACTGCAGAATTTCAATAAGCTTTCTAATAATGATAAGCAGATTCTTGCCGGGAAAATGCTGAAAAATAACCAGAATCTGCTGGTTCAAATCGTTAAAGAGCCGATCGGCTCCAAGGGTCCGCGTGTATCTACAGACATCACCATTGCGGGACGTTTCCTGGTGTTAATCCCTATGGGAGAATATATCGCAGTGTCGAAAAAAATCTCCCATAACAGCGAACGCAGGCGTTTAAAGAGTACCGTTGGCGCCATGCTACCGGAAGGTTTTGGCGTTATAATTCGAACGGTTGCCCAAAATCAGAATAAGGAATCACTTGAAGAGGATATGAGAACCGTTCTGAAAAAATGGGAGCGTATTCTCAATAAACTCGAAAATGCCAAGCCACCTGCACTGCTTTACAAAGACCTGGATATCACAGAGAGCCTGATCAGAGATCTTTTTGCTAAACAATACGACAGGGTGTTAATAGATGATTACCAGCTTTATAAATCCGTTAAAAGCTATGTTTCCCAAATCGCCCCGAAAATGCTTCCTGCAGTACAGCTATATAAAGGACGCGATCATATATTTGACCATGTAAAAATTGGCCAGGATGTAAATTCAATTTTTAGCCCCAGAGTCAGAATGCAATCAGGCGGCTACCTGATTTTTGAACAGACCGAAGCCATGTACGTGGTTGATGTAAATTCCGGCCCCTACGCCGCCAAGGAAAAACAGGAAGACAATTCACTGAAAACTAATCTTGAAGCTGCCCGTGAAATTGCCAAACAGCTCCGCCTTCGGGATATTGGTGGTATCATAGTAGTGGATTTCATTGATCTGCGTGATGCCAAAAACCGAAAGAAAATTTATGATGAACTAAAAAAAGAGTTCAAAAAAGATCAGGCTAAAACAAATGTAATTGGCATGAGCGATTTCGGGTTGATTCAAATCACCCGCCAGAGAATCAGGCCGAGTGTTGTTAATTCAGTATCGAAGGTATGCCCGATGTGCGGTGGCGCAGGAAGCGTGGTCAGCCAGGATACCATTATTACCGATCTTGAAAGCTGGCTCAGCAAGTTCAAGTACAGTACTGAATATCGTGCAGTCGATGTTTATGTGAATCCCTACCTGCGGTCATTCCTGTGCAAGGGGTTCTTCAGCCAGCGATGGAGATGGATGTTTAAATTCAAAATAAGAATTTCGTTTATTGCAGATAATACAATATCTCTCAACGAATTCAAGGCAACTCTTGCAGGCTCCGACCTCGAAATTACCGATGTAGTGCTCCAGGGACAATCTTTAGACGAAGTTCTTGAAGCCCACCAGGTACGAATCAATGAAATCGAGTTAAATCAAAAAGCAGATACCCTTGATTTTTACTCCAAAGATGAACAATCTGCAGACGAAACAAAACAAGAGCAATCCCGCAGGCCCAAACGTCCGAAGGTTCAGAATCACGGGTAATTCCCTTCTGCTTATTAAACCAATATTTTTATGAACAGTTTGAAAAACCTACACGCAACCACTGTTGTTGGCGTAATTCATAATGGAAGTGTAGCTATTGGTGGTGACGGCCAGGCTACACTCGACAAAACCGTAATGAAGTCAACAGTAAAAAAAGTTAGAAAACTGCAAAACGGCAAGGTTCTTGCTGGATTTGCAGGTTCAACCGCCGATGCATTTACATTATTTGAGCGGTTTGAAGAAAAATTGAACAGTTATAATGGAAATTTGCAGCGCGCTGCCGTGGAACTCGCAAAAGAATGGCGAAAAGATAAATATCTTCAAAAACTGGAGGCTCTTTTGGTTGTGATGGATTCTGATACATCCCTCCTCATATCCGGCCAGGGTGATGTGATTGAACCCGATGACCAGATTCTTGCCATAGGCAGCGGCGGGTCGTACGCACTTGCTGCTGCCCGCGCACTGAAACTGAATTCACCGAATTTATCTGCAACAGAAATTGTTGAGAAATCATTAAACATAGCTGCGGACATTTGCATTTACACGAATCACAATTTGACCATTTTAGAAATAGACAAGTAGTAGTATGAAACAATCCACTGAACAAAATTTAACACCAAGGCAAATTGTGGTCGAACTTGATAAATATATCATCGGCCAGAAAGACGCTAAACGCTCGGTGGCAATTGCCCTGAGAAACAGGTGGCGACGGATGAAATCCGACCCTGAGATACGGGAAGAAATCATACCAAATAATATTTTGATGATAGGACCTACCGGTGTTGGTAAAACAGAAATAGCGCGGCGGCTTGCCAAATTGTCAGGAGCACCATTTATCAAAGTTGAAGCCAGTAAATTCACTGAGGTTGGTTATGTTGGCCGGGATGTTGAATCAATGATTAGGGACCTTACCGATCTCGGGGTGAACATGGTAAAAATGGAAATGCAGGAGCGGGTAAAAGAGAAGGCAGCGGAAATTGTTGAAGAAAAAATCCTCGATATTCTTATTCCCCCTGTACGAAAAAGTAACCCTGTAAACAGTTCCGCCCTAGTTGGTGAAGTTGGTTTTAACCCCGATACCGCCACAAGTGATGAGCTGAATGAGCGTACTCGTGAACGTTTCAGGGAAAAACTAAAAAACGGTGACCTCGAAGACCGCGAAATCGAAATAGAAGTTGACAGTAAAAAAACGCCCATGATGCAGGTGTTTGGCCCCCAGGGAATGGAAGAAATGGGTGTAAATCTGCAGGATATGCTTGGCAACCTTACCCGTGGCGGCAGAAAAACAAAACGGAAAATGCCAATTAATGAAGCAAGGGAAGTGCTCCTTGAACAGGTATCTGAAAATTTAATCGATCACGAGGCTGCCGTTCAGGAGGCACTGGAACGTGTTCAAAACCAGGGTATCGTATTTATTGATGAAATCGATAAAGTAGCAAGTGACTCTTCATCCCATAAAGGCGGCGCAGATGTTAGCCGACAGGGTGTACAGCGCGACTTGCTACCGATTGTTGAGGGAAGTACTGTGAACACTAAACATGGTATTGTAAAAACAGAACATATTTTATTTATCGCATCTGGTGCATTTCATGTATCAAAACCTTCTGACCTGATCCCGGAACTCCAGGGACGTTTCCCGATCCGTGTGGAATTGAGTTCTCTGTCAGAAGAAGACTTCTTCGATATTCTCACTCAACCTAAAAACGCCCTTACCAAGCAGTACCAGGCAATGCTACAATCTGAAGGTGTGACAGTACACTTCACCACGGAAGCGATCAGGGAAATTGCAAAACTTGCCGCCCAGGTAAACAACCAGGTCGAAAATATAGGAGCCCGCCGCCTTCATACCATTCTCTCATCCCTTTTGGAAGAACTTTTATTTGCAGTACCTGACGATATTGGTTCCGGTGAAATTACCATCGACAAAAACTATGTACATAAACAACTTGATGGGCTTGTAAAGAATAAAGATCTGAGTCATTATATATTATAGTAACTTTTAAATTTATAATCTGACCAAAAATGGTAAAAAATTCAAATTTCAAGCACCAAATTTCAAACAATTATTACCCACAATTCAAGCCTCAACGTTCCGAAAAAATCAAATAAGAAATGATATCAACTTTTTGGAATTTGTGATTTTTAAAAATTCCGGTTTATCCGGGTTAGGTAATTGTAGAATATAATACTTGCTGCTGATGCGTTAGAGTCGGGCATCAAATTATTACCTGCTGAGCAGCATGTCTCAGCTTTACCGGCAGCAAAAGAATGTAAATATTTACTCATATCACAATTGATTTTTGCAGAGTTTAACAGAAATATTTACTGTTGAGGAAACGTTCAGCGTTAATCTGCGTTTATCTTTTAGATTGGCACAATGATTTGTGATTTTGTATAATCTTTGGTGCTAAAAAATCGTTAAAACGAATAATCATCGAAAAATAAGAATGTCCGTGAAAAAATTTATTGCCCCCCAGCTTGCACTCTTGCTTATCCTCTCAGCTATCTGGTTAGCAGGAATAGATAATGTAGTTGTTCAGAAAGGACTCCATCAGGACAACCTCCATAAATATCTCCAGGTACAGCGGAGAGTGATTGACAATTACTTTGGCGAAACAAGCATCGACATTCTTTTCGAAAAGAGCATTCACGGAATTTTAAAAGTAGTCAAAACTGGCGGCCAGGATATTACCGGAACACCGATTGATACAACTATGGATTTTTCCGTACGTAATCTCAGGGATTCTTATAACCGTTATGAAGAGGCGTACCTCTACGTGGCAAATAATTTTCCCGAAACCGATATGGGTAAAGTTGTTGAATCTTCCATAAGGGAAATGCTGAAAACTCTTGATCCGCATTCCGTTTACATCGAAGCGAGGGAAAGCGAACTGATACAGGAACAATTTGCTGGCAAATTCCAGGGAATCGGCATTCAATTTAACATCATCCAGGATACCATTACTGTAATTACCCCTATTTCCGGTGGCCCCAGCGACCAACTTGGAATTATGTCTGGCGACAGAATTGTTGCAATTGATGACACAAACGCCGTTGGTTACAATAACGAAGATGTTATAAGCAGGCTCAGGGGAGAAAAAGGGACAACGGTGGATGTTCGTATCATGAGGCCTCGTAACCCGAATCCCATAAATTTCACAATTACCAGAGATGATATTCCAATAACCACGATCGATACTCATTATATGATTGATGAGAAAACCGGATACATTAAAGTAAACCGGTTTGCAGCAACAACCCATGAAGAATTCCTCGTATCCGCCGAAGACCTGAAAAATCAGGGTATGGAAAGACTGATACTCGATCTCAGGAACAACCCGGGTGGTTACCTTAGCCAGGCCATCGCAATGGCAGAAGAATTTTTCCCCCGTGGCACAAAAATTGTATCTACCAAAAGCCGTCATACACGATTTAACTCCGAAGTGCATTCACGCAAGAATGGTGCACTTAAAGATATCCCGGTCATTACCCTCGTAAATGAAGGATCAGCTTCTGCCAGTGAAATCGTCAGCGGGGCAATCCAGGACCATGACCGTGGCCTGGTTGTAGGGCGAAGGACTTTTGGTAAAGGTTTAGTCCAGCAACAGTATGAACTTATTGATAACAGTAACATACGCGTTACAATTTCCCGGTACTATACGCCGTCAGGAAGGCTTATTCAAAAACCATTTGAAGATGGTGGTGAATACTTTGCTTACGAGCTGGAACATACTTCATCAAATACAACTGTTGAAGCAACAGACTTTAAAGATATTATTCCAGATTCACTCAAGTTTAAAACTGCAGCCGGACGTGATGTGTTTGGTGGTGGTGGAATCGTGCCAGACATCATAGTCCAGGAAGATACAACTGCATCGCCTTACCTCTTCAACTTTATGCTGATAAATCGTGTTGATTTTGATTTTGTGAGAGATTATCTCGACAGTAAAGGTGAAGACTTCCGCGCAAACTGGGAAGATCGCTACCAGGAATATCGAACTGATTTCTCCTGGAGCGGCACTGATGAAGAGAGGTTCATCAGCATGATGAAAAACGAAGGAATGGTAATGTCTGATGATGTAGCCCGGCCTACTGTTGAAAACAATACTTTAATATTGTCAAAAGAAAATTTCGATGAGTTAAAGTGGATGAATTACGCAAGAATGAAGGCTGAATTAGCACGCCAGGTATGGGGTTCCGAATATTTCTATCCGGTAATTAATGACTATCTTAATACTGAACTTCGTGAAGCGATAAACCTGTGGGATGAGGCTGAAAAACTTGCAGTTTTTGTTCAGTCCCAGGCTGAAGCGCGAAGAAATTAGGTTATTTGATTAACCCATAGTATGCGTTAGATCTTTTTTTTGCCACTAAGGCAGTATGACCCAACTGTGTGCAGAAGCACTTCGGTGCGCAGGCACAATACAGCACAAAGGTAGTGGCCACGGGAGCCTAACTTTTTATCCCATACTCTTGAAGTGATGTGTAATAACGATTGCGGCAGTTTCAGTTCGCAGACGCTTCTTACCGAGTGAAAAATGAACAGATGCTTTACGATTCAGCAACTTACGCTCTCCATCCGAAAAGCCCCCTTCAGGGCCAACCACAAGAAAATAACTTTTTGATTTTTTCAATTCACTGAAACCGGAACTTGTAGTTTCATCCGCAACAATCAGCATGGAAGAATCATTGTAATGATTTAATGCCCGTTCAAGAGAATTTTCGATAATTATTTTCGGAATCCATGTTCTGAGTGATTGTTTTACAGCGGATTGCGCAGCAGCATCGAGACGTTCCATACGAATATTCTCTTTCAGGCTGTACTCACCGCGAAAAAGGATGAGCTGATCCACTCCAAGCTCAACGGCTTTTTCAACTGCAAATTCTAGCCTGTCCCGTTTTTTTATGATACCCATACAAAGTGTAAGGTACGGTAAAGGTCTCTCTTCATTCTCCGATTGCCGGATTTCAGCACTCACCTCTTGTTTAGAAACCCGGTTTATAACACAAATATATCGGTTACCATTACCGTCAGTAACCTGGATTTCATCACCTTTGTCAAATCTTAATACCCGGGAAATATGAACCGCTTCCTGTCCCCTGATTGTGAGTTCATCTTCATAAATATCTTCAGGGCTTGCAAAAAAAAGATACATAACAGACCAGCTTAATATTTACCAAAGGGAAAGGAAACCTGCCCGGTTTCAAGCATTTTTCTCAGATAAGGTTCACAAAGTTTACATTGAGTGCTTCCAAGATTTTCTGTTTGAAGTTCCTCAACAGTTTTCAGTCCTTTTTCCCTGGCAATGTGAAGCAGCTCTTCAAAGGTAATTTTGTGACAAATACAACGATCAATTGGCATGGTACAGTGTCCGGCTCAGGTTTGCCTGAAATGTTTACCAAGTTTGAGCCCTTGCCCCTGGTAATTGCTATTGATTTCTGCACCATAAACAAAATCCGGTATTTCAGTATTTGGCTCGAATTTCATGCTGCAAAATGTCTGCCCGTGTTCAATTAAAAAGGGTACATCATGAGAACGAACTTCAAGTACGGCACGGGCCCCCTTGTCCTCCACTTCACCGCCAAAGCCACTGTCAAAAAAACCGGCATAATGGGTTCGAAGTTCACCAGATCCGGTGTCATAAGCGATCATTTCAGCAGCAAGGTGTTTCGGTATCCGGCATCGTTCACTAGATGCAAAAATATAAAATGCCTCCGGTTCAAGAATAAGATGGCCGGAGTTGCCTGCGTAAATCGGCTCCCAAAAATCGGAAATCTCGTAGTGGTTAATGTTTTCCAGGTCAATGATGTCTCGGTGCTTTTTCGCCTTGTAGCCAAGAATGTCATTGTCATCCCCTTTCAGATTCACACTCATAAAGAGGCCATTGTTCACATTAAGAGCGTGAAGGGGTAGTGGTGTGCCGGTTTCATCAAACAGAATTGGATCACTGTTATGGGTTCGGAGGATATCCTGATCGGTTAAAACGGTATGGCCATGCCTGATGCGCAATTGGTTGAGGCGCTGGCCCGTTCTTACTTTAATCGGAAATGATTTAGGTACAACCTCCAGATAGAGCCTTCCTTTAAATCCCTGCTCTATCTCTTCAAACCTGTGTGAATAATCTGTAATCACCCGTGTAAAAATATCCAGGCGCCCGGTTGTGCTTTTTGGATTGGCTTTGGCGGTAAGATTTTCTTCCGCAAAGAGCCGGATCTCTTCCCCATCGGCACCATTAAACAGGTTTTTTTGCATCGGGTAGTGTGACGAAGGGAGGTTCAGTTCTTCAAGAAGCGGGATGATGTAAACACAATTCGGTTCAAGTACAGCACCTTGCTCAATAGAAAAAGAGTATTGATGAAGCTTGTTAATTTTTTGTTGAACCGTTTCATTTTCAGGCAGAAAACTGCTTCGTACGCGGTGCGCAACTTCCCCAAGCCTCAGGTCGATTGAATTTGGCTGGTACTGGTTTTCAGTTATAGGATACCCTTTTACGCCCCTGATGATACCGGCTTCACTTAAAACTTTTAATTTCTGAACCGGCAAAATACCCTTGGTTCTTAAAATTACATCATTACATTTTTTACTCATACATAGTTTTGCTTAATCTGCTTTGCGAAGTTAAGAATTTATGATGTGTTTTGAAGAGAAAGTTGCCTCATTTTTATTTCAGAAAAAATCAATGGCAATGTATTAAAGATTTTAAAAAAAAGGCCACAATCTTCCTCTCTCCCACTTGCCGAAAAAAATAAAACAACTTCATCACCAAAAACCTGCCACCACTCTTTCTAATCGAATTAAAAAAGGTTACCTTTCCTGCTTGCCCAAAAACATTAATTCACAATATTCACATGAAATACCTGATCTGTTCAGTTTTCTTATTTACCGGCATGCTTTTGGCTTTTTCCGGGTGCGGTGATCCATATAAGTCCGCAAAGGCAAGTTTTAGTAACCAGGCCGACTCTATCAGTTACAGCTTCGGCTATTTATCAGCCGCCAATCTTGCTGGAGAAGGCATTAAAGATATTGATATTGAAAATTTTATTGCCGGTTTTAACACCGGTTTGGAAGAAAATGAAGCCCTCATTGATGAAATGGAGATGCAAATGCTGCTTCAGACATACTTCCAGGATCTGCAGATGAGACAAATGGAAGAACGTGCAGCTCAGTCTGATGTTAATATCCAAAGAGGCAGGGCTTTTCTTGAAGAAAATCTCAACAATTCTGATGTATTTGAAACCAATTCCGGGTTGCAATACCGTGTGCTCAGGGAAGGTGATGGCCCCAGGCCATCGGCCACAGACAGAGTCCAGGTTCACTACCACGGAACCCTTATTAATGACACCGTTTTCGACAGTTCAGTTGACCGTGGTGAGCCTGTAACGTTTGGCCTGAACCAGGTAATTCCCGGTTGGACTGAAGGCGTACAGCTAATGAATGTGGGTTCAAAATACCAGTTTTTCATTCCTCCAGACCTGGCTTATGGTAACAACCCGCCCCCGGGCAGCCCAATCGAGCCTGGTTCTGTTCTGATATTCGAAGTGGAATTACTGGATATCAGATGAGGCACTTCCGGCTCAAAATGATGAGTCAACAGGATTATTTTATTGTTTTCATTACAATAAATTCTAAAAAAAAAGCTTTCCATACTAAATGGAAAGCTTTTTTCATTTGAAGTCTATACAATATCAACTACTATAACTCCCAGGCAGCTATAACAGCATGCCTGATCCGGTTTTTTATAAGGGCTGCAGTTCCCGGATTTCTTTTAAGCCTTCTTTTAGTTCATTTTCAGTAAAGCTGTGATCAGTAAGTTTGCCGGCAAAGTAGTCGTCATAAGCCTGCATGTCAACATAACCGTGGCCGCACAGGTTGAACAGGATCGTTTTTTCAACACCTTCTTCTTTTGCCTGGTTTGCTTCCCGAATCACCTGGGCAACAGCGTGAGTGGCCTCGGGAGCTGCAATGATTCCTTCCGATTTGGCCAACATAACACCTGCTTCAAAACACTCAAGCTGCTGGAGAGCTACAGCTTCAATCAACCCGTCTTTGAGCAGCTGACTGCACAGCACACTTGCCCCATGATATCTCAGGCCGCCCGCATGAATGGCTGCCGGTTTGAAATTGTGGCCTAGGGTGTACATCGGAAGCAATGGGGTATATCCGGCCGAATCACCAAAATCATACATAAATTCACCCTGGGTCAGTTTGGGGCATGATGCCGGTTCAACTGCAACAAACCGGGTATTTTTTCCTTCAGTTAAATTGTTTTTTAGAAATGGAAATGATATTCCTGCAAAATTCGACCCCCCGCCAAGCGGTGCAATTACCACATCGGGATAATCCCCGGCATACTCAAGCTGCTTTATGGCTTCCTGGCCAATTACTGTCTGATGCAATAAAACATGGTTGAGTACCGAACCCAGGGAATATTTGGTATCGTCGTCCATAACAGCCCGTTCGATAGCCTCAGAAATTGCAATACCAAGACTGCCGCTGGTTTCAGGATCTTCGGCCAATATTCTTCGCCCCGCTTCAGTCCGGTCACTCGGTGAAGGATACACCTCGGCACCAAATGTATTCATCATCACTTTCCGATAAGGCTTTTGATCATAACTTATTCGGACCATATAAACCTCACACCGGATGCCAAATTGGGCGCATGCAAAGGCGAGTGCGGTTCCCCACTGGCCGGCTCCTGTCTCAGTAGTAATACTTTTCACCCCCTCCTGTTTATTATAGTATGCCTGAGGCACAGCGGTATTTGGCTTATGTGAACCGCTGGGACTCACTCCCTCGTACTTGTAATAGATTTTTGCCGGTGTACCAAGCAATTTTTCAAGACCAGTAGCACGGTACATCGGTGTCGGTCGCCAAATTTTGTATATCTCTCGTACTTCATCGGGTATTTCTACATATCGCTCTGTTGAAACTTCCTGCATGATGAGGCCCATAGGAAAAATTGGGCTTAGGTCACCGGGCCCTGCAGGCTGACCGGTTTTGGGATTCAGGGGAGGCAGAGGTTTATTGGGCATATCTGCCATGATGTTGTACCAATGCGTTGGAATGTCGGATTCATCTAATAAAATTTTTCTGTTCATGAGATCATTTTTGATTTGAGGTATCACCATTTTTACAGGGAGATGATACGAATTTTTTGAATATGGGAATGATGTGTATCCAAAAAGTTTTCCTGCCTGCTGGGATGAAAACCCCCTAAGACAAGTAGGCAGCTTATACTGTAGAATCCGAATAAACTCCGAGATATTCCTTGGCTCCGCGGCAACGATTCAACCTTCGTTTTAATTCACAAAATTGATACCTTGTCACAAAATTTTTGATGAATATTCTATCTTCATGAATAACCCGCTTTCTTCTGATTTTGTAATCGGTTTCCTGGGTGCAGGTCAACTTGCCCGTATGTCGGCGCTTCAGGCATTTCGTTTTGGGATGCAGGTTGCCGTATTTTCAGACCGTCCCGAAGATGAACCTGTACAATTCATGACTCCCCGCTCTTACAGCGGCTCTTTTTCTGATGTGGAATCCATGTTGGAATTTGCCCGATCCTGTAATGTAATTACCCTCGAAAATGAATTCATCGACTCCGGTATCCTGCAGAAACTTAGAAATCTGTCGGGAACCCCCATGTTCCCTTCCCCCGAAAGTTTTGCACTAATTGAAAATAAGAGGATTGAAAAAGAAACTTTTGAAAAAGCCGGGATACCGGTCACCCCGTACGAAATAGTTGAGACTTCTGACGATCTAAGCAGATTCGGTGAACTCCACGGCTGGCCCTATCTACTCAAATCTTCAAAAGGAGGTTATGACGGTTATGGCAATCAGACTGTAAAATCACTGGAAGAAGCGCTGAATGCATTTCAAAATCTGGGTGGAAATACCGGTCACGAAATTCTTGCTGAGGCGTTCGTGGATTTTACCCACGAACTGGCAGTTCAGGTAGCCCGCAACGAGACCGGACATATAGTGTATCCCTGCTGTGAAACCGTGCAGGAAAACCATATCTGTGTAGCCGTAAAAACCCCTGCCCCGGTTAGCCTCGATATTCAAAAACGTGCACAGGAACTGGCCATCCGTGCCACGGAAGCCATCAATGGTAAAGGAATTTTTGCTTTTGAATTTTTTCTCACCAGGAAAGGTGAGTTACTTCTAAACGAGTCGGCCCCACGTCCACACAATTCCGGCCATTACAGCATCGAAGGGTGCGTCACATCACAATTCGAAAACCATATTCGTGCAGTTTGCGGTATGCCTTTGGGCAACCCTGAACTTATTAAACCGGCGGCTGTGATGATCAATTTACTTGGTACCCAAAATCGGCCAACAGTAATTGAAAATTCGGAAGCAGCGCTCTCTGAACCCAATGGGCACATGCATCACTATGGCAAACTTCACAGCAAACCGGGCCGAAAAATGGCCCATTATACGCTGCTGGGGAATCATGTGGAAGTGACATACTCAAGAGCAAAGAAACTGACCTCAAACATTGAAATTTAGCAGCCATTCGGATGAGGAACGATTTTGGAGTTTCCGGCTATTCAATAGAAGAGAACATTATAATATGAGGTATCTTGCGTCTTTATTTACAAAATCTCAAAAGAGCCCGGAACATTGTACGGAATGACATTTTTAGTCCAAGATTTACTGAAGAATCTGTCATGAAATATTATTACTATCCAATTCATTAATAAATATTCTTTTATATAAATTTATCATTTACTTCCGTTTATGGAAAATACGGGAACTCGCTTAAACGAAGCCGCTATAGATTTTAAAGAACAATTTGAAGTCAACGGTTTTGCAGGCCCGGTAAAAATTTTTCCGGGTGCCCTGGCGGAAAAATTATCAAAGCAATTATCAAGGCAATTATCAAAATCACCCTCACCGGTGTGGTCAAAGGGGCATGCAGTTTCATCGAGAGATTATTATGATATTGCAACCAATCCAGCTATCCTGGATCGTGTATCTGCAATTTTGGGTGAAGATGTTATGCTATGGGGTGCAAGCATGGTGAGCCGGCAGCCCGGCAATGTACATCCCTGGCATTCTGATATGGAAACTGTTGGAGGTATAGGCCGAACCGTTTCTGTTTGGTTGGGCCTGGATAATGTTAACTATAACTCATCACTGCAGGTTATCCGGCACTCCCACAAATTTGGTGTTACCGTCCAGGAGATGAGGCACAAAACCGGAATCGACCGTTTAGATGTAAAACCGGAAATAGTGCTGAAATGGGCCAAAGAAATAAATTCCAGGGCAGGGCTTCTTACCTGTTCAATGAATAATGGTGATGCTATTTTCTTTGATGGAAACCTATGGCATGGAACAGACAACCTAAACCTGACAGGAACCAGAAAAGCGTTACTCATACAATATGCTACACCCGACCGTCTTATTCAGGCTCCATCATACAAACATCTTGACTGGCCATTTCAGTTTCGGGATGATATTCGACCACCCTGTCTGATCGTAAGAGGCTCCGATAAATTTGGCGTTAACGATATTGTGGAACCTCCGTCTTCATCCAGTAACATCAAAAGCTGGATTGTACAACTGGATTTACCGCTTCAGGATGACAAAGAAAAAGGTTGGAAACCTCACCATATACATCACGGATTTTCTCCGGCGATGGAAACTCTAACATGCCATGTATCCGTATTGAGCCCTGGCCGAACACCTCATCCGCCTCACAGGCACCCTGAAGAAGAGATTTTGATTGTGCTCGATGGTAAAGCCACTATTTTGATTGGTGATGACGTTGATCAGCAATCAAAGACCATGCACCGGGGTGAATTTGTATATTATCCCGGCGGCCAAACCCACACCATCCGGAATGATTCCAATTCCAACATCACATATCTGATGTTCAAATGGCATAATAAAAACGTAAAACAATCCGGCGATTTACTCCAAACCTCGATAGTTAACCAATCAAATGAGAATGGCCCAAGCCGGAATTTCGAATCCCGGTCATGGACTGTGAGAAGGTTATTACAGGGCAAAACTGAACACCTTTCAAAATTACACTCTCATATGAGTATACTTAAACCGGGTGGTGGTTATGAACCTCATGCTGACAATTATGATGTAGCACTTCTTGTTTTAAGCGGTACTGTGGAAACGCTTGGCCGAAAAGTTGGGCCTAATGGTGTAATATTCTATTTTACCGGAGAACCTCATGGAATAAAAAATATTGGTGATGAAAATGCTTATTATCTCGTTTTTGAATTTCATGCCGGTACACATCAGAAGAATTTAAAACGTCTTATTAAAAAAGCTGTCTGGATAATACTGGGATACACTTCCCGGATTTTACCGACACCAATGCGCATTAAAGCAAGGAAAACACTTTCATCTCTTCGGGTCAAAACCTGACAACATCCTACCTTTTGCAGATGAAATATCGCATTAAGCAATAGGCGAAAAAGACTTCCGAAGTCTCTCTTCATTTTTTTAAAACTTCGATTGTTTAATCTATACGGTATTCTTTTGCAAGTTCGAAAGACTTCGGAAGTCTATCGCTTAATCCGGGATAAGATCATTTCTCATCGGAAAGACATCTCCACAGCCTCGTTTCAAACATAACGAGCAGGTCTCGGGCCATCCTGGCTGACCACATCAGCCAGAGTACTGTTTACAACAGATAATCTCGGTCCTTGGTCTTTCCGGGTTGAAAAAACATTACTCATGCCTGTTTTACATGCTGATTTACCATCCGCTGTATGCCCAAAGGATTGCCTTCTTTCAGTTCATTGGGAAGCATGGCATCGGGAAAATCCTGGTAGCAGACAGGCCTGCTGAACCTGTAGATGGCTGCTGTTCCTACGGAGGTGGATTGTGACGAAGTACTGGCCGGGTATGGACCACCATGCATCATTGAAGAACATACTTCCACGCCGGTAGGATAACCGTTAAAGATCAGGCGGCCTACCTTGCGTTCAAGAATCCGGATGAGTTCTTCATACGCGGCAAATTCTTGTTCTGAACCGTGGATGGTAGCCGTTAAGTGGCCCTGAAGCTTTCCGGCGATAGTTAACATCTCTTCCTTCCCGGATACATTTACAAGAAGTGTGGAAGGACCAAAGATTTCCTCATCTAGCTTATCATGACTTTGGAATGTTTTGTAATCTGTTGTATAAACGCATGCCGAGACCTGGTTGTCTTTTTCTGATAACCGGCCGTCTGCAGTTTTTTCAATACCGGGAATTGTTTCAAGTTTTTGCAATCCTGTAATGTAATCATCTTTAATTCTCCCGGAGAGCATTGTTCCTGCCGGGATAGCCGCTATATTATTTTGCAGATTATTCAGAAATGCGTCAGCCTCATCAGATTTTTTTGTAATAATCAATCCGGGACTGGTGCAAAACTGGCCAACACCAAGCGTTACAGAATTGGTGATTCCGGAAGCGATTTTTTCACCCCATTCTTTTAAGGCTCCCGGTAAAATAAATACAGGATTGGAACTTCCCATTTCTGCAAAAACAGGAATCGGTATCTCCCGTTGATTGGCAGCATCAAAAATAGCCTTGCCCCCTTTGAAAGAACCTGTAAACCCAATTGCGGTTATTTTTGGATGTTTCACAACATCCATACCCACCTGATTGGAAACACCCTGCAACAGTGAGAAAACACCGTCCGGCATGTTTGATTTTACAGCTGCTTTCAGGATTGCTTTCGCAACAATTTCTGAGGTGCCCGGATGCAGGGGATGTGCTTTTACAACTACAGGACAGCCCGCTGCAAGAGCCGAAGCCGTGTCACCACCGGCCACGGAAAAAGCCAATGGAAAATTGCTGGCACCAAAAATTCCTGCAGGCCCAAGGGGAATCTGCATGTAGCGCAGGTCAGGTTTCGGCACCGGTTGCCTGCCGGGGATGGCCGTATCTATTCGGGCATCAACCCAGGAACCTTCACGTACTACATCAGCAAATAATTTTAACTGGTTTACGGTACGCCCCCGTTCACCTGTAAGCCGGGCTTCAGGCAGGGCAGTTTCCAACATACAACGTTGAATGAGCTCATCGCCAAAATTCAGTATTTCATCAGCGATAGCTTCCAGGAAAGAAGCCCGCTCCTCATTCGATTTCATCCGGTATGGTAAAAATGCTTCGTCTGCCTTGGATACAGCACGTTCAACTTCATCCGGTGTGGCTGATTTAAAGTGTGTTTCAAGCAGGGATTGGTCAGCGGGGTTTACAGCCTGGAATGTTTCCGATCCCTGTCCTGAATGATCAAGTCCAATAAAGTTAAGGCCTGTTAAAGTCATATTTTTAAATTTTTTGTTGAAAAAAAGAATAAGTACTTAAAATGTAAAGTTTTCAGTTACCAACATAATTTACCAAAGTTCCGATATGGTCAATCGTTATTCGTACTTCATCACCTGTTTCAAGGGTAAAATTGTCTGGCGGAACAATACCGGTTCCGGTCATCAGTAAACATCCGTCAGGAAAAGTAGTTTCCATGTACAAATAACGTACCAGATCCTTGAATTCACGCTTGATCTGGCTTACATCCGTTTCGCCTTCAAATACTATATTTCCACGAATAATCTCCAGGCGAATACGCGTGTCATTCGGTAAAGCGGCTCCCGGCACATAAATACATGGGCCGATGGCAGCTGCCCGGTCGTAGCTTTTTGCCTGTGGCAGGTAGAGTGGGTTTTCCCCTTCTATATCCCTGGAACTCATATCATTGCCTATAGTATATCCAATAATTTCTGCATCTGAGTTTATCAGCAGAGTTAGCTCCGGTTCCGGGACATTCCATCGTGAATCTTTTCTGATTCTTACTATCTCCCCGGGGCCTGCTGCCCGAAAAGCCATAGATTTGAAAAACAGTTCAGGCCGGTCAGCATGGTAAACACGGTCATAAAAATTGCCTCCGCCCGAATGTTTGGATTCATCCATTCGTGCCTCCCTGCTTCTATAATATGTGACACCTGCAGCCCATATCTCCTGGCTGCCAATAGGTGCGATTAATTCATTTTCAATTCGTTGACCGGCATCCGGAAAAGGGGAAAGATCCCTGGTAATATCTTTTAAATAGTCGTGCAGGTTGCCCCTGTTTATTAATTTATCCCAGTTTTCATTGAAAAGATAATAGTTCAGTTCATGTTCGACCAGAATTCCACTTTTTGTGTTATATATTTTCATAGGAAGGAAGGTTGTATAAAGGCGTGGTTCAATTATAAAATAATAAATCTCAAAATGGTCAGGAATATCATAGCCGAAAAACCGAGCACCGCCGATCCAATGGTTTGAAGCTGATATCCCTGGCTTACACTCATTCCACTCATTTGTGTAACTACCCAGAAGAAGCTGTCGTTGGCGTGAGATACCACAGCCGATCCTGCACCAATGGCAATTACCATCATCGCTTTAGCCAATTCGGTCTCCAGGCCCATATCAGGTACCAGGGGAGCAAGTATGGATGCAGTAGTGATAAGTGCTACAGTGGATGAACCCTGTGCTGATTTAATGGCCGCAGCTGTGAGGAAAGGCAGCCAGATACCGAAACGGGATCCTCCGATCATTGTCCCTAAAAGAACACCTATGTCGGAACTTTGCAAAACTTTGCCGAATGCACCACCCGCACCGGTAATCAGTATAATAATGGCTGCGCTTTGAAGTGCCTTGCCAACCCAGCCGCTGGCACCGAACATGGATTTATCCAGCTTTTTTGGCAGCAGAAAAGCGAAAAACATACCCACACATAGTGCTGCCACAGGGTGGCCAATGAAACCGATGAACGTTTTAAATTGACCGTCGCCGAAAGGTTCTGTGGGATAGTTGCCAATGGATCGCAATACGATAAGGATGATGGGAATAACAATTGGCAGAAACGATTTAAAGGGAGATGGGGCGCCAATGATTTTTTGTTCTACCTCTTCTTTTTGCAGTTCTGGTTCGGGGTCTATATACACTTTCTTTCCTATGTATTTAGTAAAGAAAATGATAACAACAAGGGCGCCTGTACTGGTAAATAATCCCAGCAGCATAACCATGCCGAGATCAGCCTGTAGGAGTCCTGCCGCAGCGATAGGCCCGGGAGTTGGCGGCACCATGGTATGAGTGGCAGTTAACCCCATGGAAAGTGCAATGGCCGTGCCGGCAATGGACAGGTTGGCTTTTTTTGTGAGCGCCTTGTTAAGTGAAGCCAAAATAACAAACCCGCTGTCGGCAAATACAGGGATCGATACGATATAACCGATCACAGCCATGGCCGTGTGTACACTTTTTTCCCCGATCCAAATCAATATCCGGTGTGCCAGGGCGTATGCCCCACCCGAATTCTCAAGGAAAACCCCGATAATAATGCCGATGATGATAATAAGGCCAATTTGCCCTAAGGTACCGCCAAATCCCTCATTGATGGCAAGTATTATCTGCTCTGCAGGCATACCCGAACCTATTCCAAATAAAAATGCAGCGGTTAACAATGCGAGAAAAGGATGCAGGTTATACCGGGCTGTGGAAACAACTATGAAAACTATGCAAAGCAGAATCAGGATTACGGTGAGCATGGTTCTGTGTGTTTTTTTAGTTGCTTGATTAAGCTGTCCTCAATCGGCTGAAAAAAAAAGACGGCTCGGTTACTATCCTTTTTAAGAAACTGACATCATTATGGATATTGTTTTTATAATGACGGCGTGTTCAGGTTAAGGTCAATTCCCAATCCTGTCAAGTATTATTTTAACGGGTATCGCAGGGTTAAATCAATTTTCACGAATCGAACCATGGCTGCCTGAAACGGGCCGATTTTTTATTATAATTTTTTAATTATCATTTGAATAACTCAAGATTTTTATGCACTTTCGGTTTTTGAAATAAACAAAAAACAATCTCACTTTTCTAAAAGGCATGCCTGTTTTGAGAAGTAAAGAGGTTTAGAGGGAATGCCTGGCGAAAATTCTAAACGGAGAAAAACATGGTTCCACAGCCTGTTACGCAACGAAGAAACGAGAAGCAGTCAGATTTACCCGTCATACGTTTTACGCGGTTTCATTGTCGGCAAACAAAAGCTTTCCTTTTTGTTTTTTTGATCATCATACCTTTCTCTTCCGGGTGCTACCATTACAGGGTAATTGCACCTGATCCTGAACCCGCAACAGACTATGAAAAGCGTACGGTGCACTCCCTTTTCTGGGGCTTGATGCAGGCCAGGGACATTTCTGCCGATGACTGTCTGAGCAACGCCCTCGACGAGATCCGAATAACCACCAACCTTGGCTACTCTGTAATTTCGGTGGCTACAGTCGGAATCTGGATGCCGATGGATTTGCGATGGCGATGTGCAAAAGAACCACTGTTTGAAGGTGAAATTTAAATCGGGATACATAGCATGGCCAGTAAACTGAAAGCACGAATAGTTAAGAAAAAGCCGGGAAAATGGACCAATAAACATGAGAACTTCAGTATACAAATTTCCGGTCTCTACGATATCTGGAATCCCAGCGTATCAGCAAACCGGCAGCTTGAAGCATACAATGCCACTACAAAATCTCTTCAGAATCTGATCGGCACAGTATCAAAAAAAGGTGAGCGCATCAGGGCATTAGGCAGTGCATGGTCGATCTCCCGGGCCGCAGCCACCGATGGCAGACTCATCAACACCAAGCCGCTGAACCGCCTTTTTCGTGTCAGCGACCCAAGTATTTCTGACAGCTATACCGGAGATTCCAAAAACCTCTATTTTGTTCAGTGCGGGGTTTCGATTGGCGAATTGAACCGTTATCTGCGGCTGCAGGGCAAATCGCTGAAAACATCAGGCGCCAGCAACGGCCAAACCATTGCAGGGGCACTTTCCACCGGAACTCATGGCTCAGCCATTGATACAGGGTCTGTCCAGGATTTTGTTAAAGGTCTTCACCTCATCACAGGGCCAAACCGCCATGTGTGGCTGGAACGAGCCTCCGATCCGGTAACTACACCTGGTTTTGCTGATCGCCTGGAAGCGGAAGTGATCAGGGATGATAACACCTTTAATGCCGCTCTCGTCAGCTTTGGCAGCTTCGGGATCATTCACGGTGTACTCATCGAAACCGAAGATATCTACCTGCTGGAAGCAAGCCGCATTAAACTGCCTTTTAATGATGACCTCAAGCAAGTGATTCATACGCTGGATTTTAGCCGTATACCCCTGCCTGAACCGGAAAACCGGCCATACCATTTCGAAGTTGTGATTAATCCGCACGCTGCTGATGATCAGGCATTCAGTACGGTAATGTACAAGAGACAGTACCAGGAAAATAATGCAGAACGACGGAGGGCTTCAGGCGGTTTTCAGCCGGGTGATGATTTCCTGGGAGTGATCGGGACTCTGCTGGATATTGCACCTTCTGCTATTCCCACAGCGGTAAACCAGCTCCTCGCTTCCCAATACCGCGAATATTCGGGACGAACCGGCACACTTGGCGACATATTTTCGGCCACGGGTATTCGCGGCAAAGCAACCGGTGCGGCTATGGGTGTACCGCTGGAGAAAACCCTGCAAGCCCTCGACGCAATACTGAAAGTTCACAACCGGAGTAAAAATTTTCCCGGGGTTATTGCACTCAGGTATGTAAAAAAATCGGATGCATTACTGGCATTCACCCGCTACCCCCCTACCTGTATCATCGACCTGGATGCAGTAGATAACCAAACTGCCCGCAATTTTTTCAGGGGCGTGTGGCGGGAATTTGAAATGCAAAACATCCCATACACCCTGCACTGGGGCAAGGCTAATGAACTGACCTCCGAAAATTTACAAAATATGTACGCCGACGATCTCGATATCTGGCTGAACATTCGCCGCAGCCTGCTGGATGAAGAAAACCGCTTCACATTTTCAAGCCCGTTTACTGATCAATGCGGTTTATCAGAATAGTCAGTTTTTTTCCGGGATGTGATGCCGGAATTCATCGGGACAAGCGGACAATTCTGATCTGAAATTGAAATTTGAACAATCTGTTAAAACCTAATCCAACAGCCATGAATCGACTGATTATTGACCTGCATGCCCATCCACAAATGAAACCGATCAATTCAAGTGATGCAGAACGTGAAATGAAGGGAATCTGGAAAAAATTCGAAGAATCACAATATTGCGGTGAATTGAACAGGCAGCTCAGAAATTCCCTCAGTGAAACCAAGAAAAAATCCCAGGCCAATTTTGAACAGGCAATTGAAGGGAACGTGCGTGGTGTTTTCCTGGCGATGGGGCCGGTAGAGAGGGATTTCTTCAAGCCCGATCCACGCCATTTCCTGTTAAAACTGATCTTAAAAAGAAGACAGTACAGAAATCTTGCGGCATGCATTACTGCTTTTGATATTCAAAAAGTTGACAAGATATTCACTCGCATTGAAAACAAAAAAGGGGTGAATTATTTCAACGAAGAGCTTATGGAAGAGTATAAATTCCTAATTGATCAAGTTAAAAAAAGCCAAAATCAGCCCAATAAAATGGTAATTGCCGGCGATTACACAGAATTTCAAAAACACATCAGAGATGAAAACACCATAACCACTGTACTAACCGTTGAGGGGGCACATTCGCTGGGCAATTATGCCGAAGATGAAGATTTCTCAAGGAACATCCGTGAAGCTAACAGCGATATTCTCTATAACCGCCTGATGCCTGATTTTGAAAAAAACATCGAAAAAATGAAAACGTGGGGAGGCGGTCGGCATGCTCCATTTTTTATTACCATCTGCCATCATTTCAGCAACCTCCTGGCGGGCCATGCTAAAAGCTTTTCTCCACGCCAGGGCCTGTTAACACCTGGAATGGATGACCTTCTCAACCAAAAAGCGGGTAAAAATGAGGGATTTTCACGTCTTGGCAGGGATGTAACTGAACTGCTGCTCAGTAAAGAAAACGGCAGAAGAATTCTGATCGACGTAAAACATATGAGTGTAAAAGCACGGCTGAAATTTTTCAGAATGGTTGAAGAAAAGTATTGGTCTAGGGGTGAAGAGTTACCTCTAATCTGCAGCCATGCTGCACTAAGCGGGTATAAAACTATCGAAGAATCAAACAGGAGCGATACCTTCCGACGGTGGCGAAATCACTACTTGAGCCGCCAGTCCATCAATATGAGTGATGAGGAGGCCCGGATTATTGCACGCTCGAACGGACTTGTGGGAATTGTGCTGCACGGCGGGCGTCTGCCCGGTGGCCGCGCCAAACAGCAAATAGACAATGCCACTAATGTTGACAATGACAGGCTCAGGGATGAAAGCATCAGGCTGATCATGAGCAATATTTTTCAGTTTGTAAGGGCTGCAGGCGATAAAAAAGCGTGGGATTGCCTTTGTATCGGTACAGATATGGACGGTGTCATTGTTCCGTTCAAGATTTATCCGAATTATTCTCAGATGCAGAATCTTGCCATCCACTTCTATCAGTTCTTTACCCGTCCTCTCGACCTCAGCGAAATCGAAATGGATAAAGAACAGGTAAAAGAGTTCATGTACGGATACGATGCGGAGGAGCTCACCGAAAAACTGATGAGCCAAAATGTTTTGAACTTCATGGAAAAATATTTCCATGAAGGTTATCTGAGTCGTGGGGCAATCGTATAAGCGGCGGATATTCAGGGTTTTGGAACCTGTCATTACAAATACGACAGTGGCCGGGAAGGAGATTGGTTTTTGACAGGTTTCTCACCAAGGAAACAAGCCCTAGCCATTTACATCATGGCGGGGTTTGATGATTTTCATGATATCATGGAAAAACTTGGAAAGTATAAAACCGGTGTATCCTGCCTTTAAGTGAAAAAATTGGGCGCCATTAACCTGGAAAAATTGAGAGAACTTTCAGTTAAATCACTCGAAGCCATGAAGATAAGGTATCCGTGTGATATCTGGTAAAACAGCGGCTACTGCAGAATGTTGTTGGCATCATTCTGTTTTCTTCGCAGTTCAAATATGGTACGGGTATCGGGGCTAACCTCACCATATATCCATAAAATGATGCTTACCTCAATAAAGGCCACCGTATAGGTAAATACAATGAATCGTATCACCAATGTTGTATCCATAAAAAAGGATGCCAGCACCCCAAAAAAGAACAGTACACCACTCGATCGGCTGAGATGGGTATGCAGAAAAAGAATTTTTCCGATTTTAAGCTGTGAAATCAGCATTGAAAAGCCGAAAATGACAATGCAGAAAACTACATACGGAATATTTGGTACAAGGTATTCCGGAAAAAGATAAATCAAAAACCAGGCGGCGGATATATAATATGCAACATCAGCTACGGCATCAAGCATGGAACCGAAATCTGTGGTTTGATTCCACCGGCGGGCCAACAGACCGTCAAAGTAATCTGTAAACCCTAAAAAGATAAACCAGCACACGAACCATAAAGGAGATTCGAAGTGAACAAATATAAAAAGCAGAGGAACACCCAATAGCCGTATCATCGAAAGGGCATTGGGAATATTGATATATTCGCGGGGGATCATAGGCAGTTGTTACTATCGTGGAAATGAAACGGCATCTGGTTGGTTGCGGTAAAAATAACCCTTGCAGCTTATAAAACAATAAAAATCTTTTAACCGGTTTAAATTAATCCCAGTACCGGATATGAAACAATCGCATCCTTTTGATCTGATTTTACTATATTGGAATCACACGACTCTGAATAAACATTCGTTATTATCTTAAAAAAGCGCTTTTATGGACACCCGGGAAAAACTTGATGCATTTCAGAAACGGATCGATAACGATGAAAAAATTGAACCGAAAGACTGGATGCCGGATCGTTATCGAAAGCAGTTGATTCGCATGATGAGTCAACACGCACATTCTGAAATTGTGGGAATGCTACCGGAAGGCAACTGGATTACCCGTGCTCCGTCACTTGAACGCAAACTCGTGCTGCTTGCCAAAGTTCAGGACGAAGCTGGTCACGGATTGTACCTGTATAGTTCAACAGAAACACTGGGTGCGCGCAGGCAGGAACTTGTGGAAGATTATATCTACGGTACTGCTAAATATTCCAGTATTTTTAATTATCCAACCCTTACGTATGCGGATATCTGCGTAATTGGCTGGCTGGTGGATGGTGCGGCTATTGTAAATCAAACCATGCTTGCAAAATCTTCGTACGGACCGTATGCAAGGGCAAATATCAGGATCTGCAGAGAAGAGAGCTTCCATAAAAAACAAGGGTATGAAATGCTCGCTAAAATGGCAGCCGGTACTCCCGAGCAGCGAAGAATGGCACAGGATGCTGTAAATCGCTGGTGGTGGCCAACCCTGATGATGTTCGGCCCCCCCGATGATGAGTCGCCCAACAGTGCTGAACTGATTAGATGGAAAGTAAAAACCAAAACCAATGATGAATTGCGCCAAAGTTATGTTGACCAGATGGTAATGGAGGCTGAGGCTATTGGGATAAAACTCCCTGATCCCGAATTAAAGTACAATAATAATACCGGTCACTGGGATTTTGGCGAAATTCCCTGGGACGAGTTCTGGAATGTGATAAAAGGCAACGGCCCAATGAACCGTGAACGGATAAAGGCCCGGCGTAAAGCCTACGAAGAGGGTGCCTGGGTGAGGGAAGCAGCCATGGAATATGCCAGGAAGAAACAACTTCGTGAAGAAAAAGCATCCTGAAAAACAGATGAGTAAGAGTAACAGCAAGCCGATATCACACTATCAAAACGAATGGCCGCTTTGGGAGGTATTTTACCAGCCCGGGAACGGAAAACCGTTTGAACATGCGGGTAGTGTGCATGCTCCAGATGCCGAAATGGCCCTTCAAAATGCACGTGATACGTATGCACGCAGAAATGAGGGAATTGCCATTTGGGTAGTACCGACTGATCAGATCACCGCAACAACACCAGAAGATTCCGAAGCCTTTTTTGATCCCGCAGGAAATAAACCCTACCGGCATCCCCAGTTTTACTCAACACCCAGAGCCGTCAAGAAAAGGAAATAGTCGTGAAACTAAACAAATGAGTACACTTGAAACTATCCCTAATTCCAAAAAAGAAGTCCTGGTCGAGATTTTGCTTCGCCTGGCAGATGACAGGCTGATTCTAGGTCACCGGCTTTCGGAGTGGGCAGGCCACGCTCCTGAACTGGAGGAAGACCTGGCCCTGGCGAATATTGCACTGGATATGATCGGGCACGCCTCGGCCCTGTATGGGTATGCCGCTCAGCTGGAAGACAAACCGGATGAAGACCATTATGCATATTTTCGGGACGATATCGATTTTAAAAACATTGCCCTCACGGAACTGCCACGCGGTGATTTCGCCTTTACAACAGCACGCCTTTTTCTTTTCAGTACTTTCAGTTATCTGTTATACAATAATATAACTCAAGTTATTGAAGAAGAACAGTTTAACGGAATTATTAAGAAACATTTTAATGAAATAAAGTATCATCTCAGGCACAGCAGGGAGTGGGTACTCAGGCTTGGTGATGGTACAGATCTGAGTAAACTTAAGATTCAACAGGCGATAGATGACCTTTGGATGTATACAGGTGAAATGTTTGAAACAGATAAAACTGAAAACCTGGCTGCCGGTTATAATCTGTTTATTGATGTTCCGGTTTTGAAAAATGAATGGATGAAATGGGTTACAGAAACCCTTGAAGAAGCGACGCTTAAGACCCCCGATAACAATCAATATATGTTTACAGGCTCAAGACAAGGACGCCACACTGAACACCTTGGCAGGCTGCTTGCCGAAATGCAGTTTTTAAGGCGCTCTTACCCTGATGCGGATTGGAAATAATCAAAGATTATCAAATTCCAAATCTCAAATCTCAGGTCTCAGGACTAAACAAATGAAAATAAAACAACCCATTGCAGAATCACAGATCTGGTCATGGCTGGAAGAGGTTACAGATCCGGAAATCCCCGTACTGAATGTGGTGGAGATGGGTATTGTGAGAAACGTTGAAATAGGTAAATATGACGAGATCACCGTTAAAATTACTCCTACCTACTCCGGTTGCCCGGCGATGAATGCAATTGAAAATGAGATTCACAAAAAGCTTCTGGATAAAGGAGCCTCAAACTATCGCGTTGTTACCGACTATAAAGAGATTTGGACAACAGACTGGATGACAAACAATGCAAAACAAAAACTGAAGGAATACGGCATCGCACCTCCGGAAAAAACACCGGCCGGTAAAGATTTTCTCACATCCCTGAAAAGCCAGCAAAAAATTGTACCCTGCCCCTGGTGCGACTCTATGGAGACAGAACTCCAAAGCGAGTTTGGATCCACCGCCTGTAAGGCTCAATATTATTGCAACGAATGTTTACAACCATTTGAATATTTTAAGTGTATATGATTCAACCCGGATTAAGCGACAGACTTCCGAAATCTTTCGGGTTCGTGAAAGAAGCCCTTAAAGATGAAAAGACCGAAGTATTAGAAAATGAAGAGAGACTTCGGAAGTCTTTTTCGCCTATTGCTGAATGTGGGTTAATCTGACTCTGACAGGAGCTGGCGCACTCTGTCAAAATCAAACCTAAATCTGACTCTGACAGGAGCTGGCGCACGCTGTCAGGTCTAATCATAAGCATAAAGCTGTAAGGTACCGTCCACTCGGTTTACCCACCGGAATTACCTTATCGGGATCTCGGTGGAATCAGTTTTGTGAGGGTTGCAACCCCGGTGAAGATTTGCCTGCGACTCTGGCAGGAAGTCCGCAAAAGCAGCGGACTACTCTGCCAGGTCTTGAATCTAACGCTGTCAGGTCAAAAACCGGTTACACCTGTATCACACCTGTCTTGAAACCAGGGATTTCAGGGTTTTGATTGGCGCATTCTATGGCGTTGGAAATAACTTTCCTCGTATCGTAGGGTGATATGATGGCATCCACCCATAATCGCGCGGCAGCGTAACGCACATCGGTCTGGCGGTCATAACGGCTTTTGATTTTTTCAAGGATGCCCGCCTTGTCATCATCGCTCAGTTTTTTCCCTTTTTTCTCCAACGAAGAAACCTGGATTTGTGTCAACACTTTTGCTGCCTGTGTACCACCCATAACGGCAATTCTGGCCGTTGGCCAGGCATAGATAAACCGCGGATCATAAGCCTTGCCACACATTGCATAATTTCCTGCGCCATAACTGTTCCCAATTATCACTGTAATTTTTGGCACAGTGGAATTGGCTACTGCATTCACCATTTTTGCACCGTCTTTAATGATGCCGCCATGTTCGCTACGTTTACCGATCATGAAACCGGTTACATCCTGCAGAAACAGAATCGGTATCTTCTTTTGATTGCAATTCAGGATAAACCTCGTTGCTTTATCGGCACTGTCGGAATAGATGACTCCCCCGATCTGCATCTCCCCTGTTTTGCTGCGCACTACACCACGCTGATTGGCCACAATTCCAATGCTCCATCCGTCGATTCGTGCATAGCCGGTAATCAGTGTTTGGCCATACCCTTTTTTATATTCCGTAAAACTGCCGTTATCTGCCAGACTTTTAATGAGGGGATAGGTATCGTAGGGCCTGGTGCTGTCATCCGGAAAACTTTCAACGAACTGCCGAATATCCAGTTCAGGTTCAAGCGGTTTTTTTCTGTTGAACCCGGCTTCATCAAACGGGCCGAGTTTGTCTAATAACTCACGAACAGTAAACAGGCATTCGGTATCACTTTTTACCTTATAATCTGTAACCCCGCTGATTTCAGTATGGGTGGATGCACCTCCAAGGATTTCATTATCCACATCTTCTCCGATAGCTGCTTTCACAAGGTAACTCCCGGCAAGAAATACACTGCCGGTTCCCTCTACGATAAGCGCTTCATCACTCATTATCGGAAGATACGCGCCACCCGCAACGCAACTGCCCATGATTGCTGCAATTTGCGGAATACCCATTGCACTCATCACCGCATTATTGCGGAAAATTCGACCAAAATGCTCCTTATCCGGAAAAATTTCATCCTGCATGGGCAGGAATACACCGGCTGAATCCACGAGATAGATAACAGGCAGGCGGTTTTCCATGGCAATTTCCTGAGCCCGAAGGTTTTTTTTTGCCGTCATCGGAAACCATGCTCCCGCTTTTACAGTGGCGTCATTGGCAATAATCATGCAGTTTCTGCCGCAGATTTTTCCTGTTCCTGCAATTACACCGGCAGAAGGACACCCTCCCTCCTCTTTATACATGTCGTTAGCTGCCCATAAACCAATTTCAAAAAAATCGGAATCCTCGTCCAGGAGCAGGTTGATTCTCTCCCTGGCCGTCAGTTTCCCTTTAGCGTGCTCATTCTGAATCCGACTAATCCCTCCTCCTTTTTTTATCCTCGCTGCTTCTTTTTCAAGGATTTCCAGCAGTTCATCAACCCTGTTTTTATTCATAACCCTTATTATTCAGTTAAATTACTGAAACTTATAATAGTGAATACCGGCTTCACGTTCCAAATTGTAAAGGTATTTGTTTCTTTAAAGTGTACTTTTTTTATAAAATTGAACCAAACCAAGACGCTTAAGGTTATTTAAACGTTTAATTAATGGCTCAACACCCATGTGTTGAAAAATGCCACGTTTTATAAATAATTATACCCTGTTTTTTCAAAATTATTTGATCCAAAATCACAATCTCATGTACAGAATATCATATTTATTGGCAGTGCTTTTCATATTTTCTATTGCTGATGCCGATGCCCAGCGCCGCGCCACAACCTACGAATCACTGCTTCAGCGAACCGATCAGCCTTCCTCCTACATTGATCAAATTGTTATTCCAAAAAGCGATACAGAAAGTATGTTTGCCGTTTTTTTCCGGCTTGATTATGATTTTCTTCCATTTCTTCGCAAGCGTCCGGATATGACGACACCAACCCCGGATGCCGAATACTTTTCCACATTGCGGATGGGAGTAGAAGTTTTCGAGGGGCCGGCCCCCTCATCACGCAGGTCATCCGGGGCAATATCGGTATTTCGTGACAGCTGGCAGGATACGATCTGGGTAGATTCTTTTGAAGCCACCAAATCCCGTTTCGATTATGTTCAAGGGTTCATCAGCACGGAGTTGGACAGTGGACAATATCACTATGAACTGCAATTGGCCCGGGTACAATCTGTACGTGAACAGTCTTCAAGCCGCAGAACTTTTCGTGTTTCCAACCCGGAAAATACAACTGAAGCCAATTTTATCATCCTGAGCCAAAACCGGATTGATGGTGACAAACTGCATGCTACACTGATGAATTACGGCAATAATGTTCTGTACGGACAGGATTACAGCCTGCTCATCCGTATACCGGAAAAAGAAGAGCTGCAGGAAAAAACCCTGACACTCAATCTATACATGCTTGGTGCCGGACAGGATTCAGAAGAAGGTGAAATCCGCCATAGTATTGAGATTACCAATGATCATACTGTACATATCAAAAATCCGGCACTCTCAAGAGTTGATAATAAAGTTATTTTAACGGCGGAAATCACTGACGACGGATACAAATATGCATATGTGGATATCCCAAACCAGGATTTTGAAAACGCCAGATTCCGGTTGAGCCTTATGGCAGAAGGGCGTGAAAAGCACATAGGTGAGCGTATTATCAATTCACAATGGCTGGATATGCCGGTAAGCCTTTACAACCTCGATGTAGCTATAGGTATGCTGAGATTTATTGTAAGTGACCAGGAACTGCGAAGAATAAATTCCGGGTCAACAGCCGAGAAAGAACAAAAATTCAGGGAGTTTTGGGCACAGCGCGACCCTACACCCGATACCGAATTCAACGAGCTGATGGCTGAATATTACAGGCGTATTGACCATGCCTACAAAAACTTCACATCCCTGCAATCACCCGGTTATGATACCGACCAGGGAAAAGCATACATCGTTTACGGGCCTCCTTTGAACGTTGAACGAAGACTGCCAACCAATGCTCCGACCCGGGAAATCTGGCAATACCCGAATCGTACACTTATTTTTGAAGCAACCACCGGCTTTGGGGATTTCAGGCTGATTTCAGAATCTTAATCTTTAAAATTCTTTTTATAAACCGGCCGAAATAGTTTAGTGAAGCGTAAACGATTAAACAGCCGGCAAAACATCACCATATATGGCAGGTGTAGAATAAAGTCATCAGACGAGTTTTTCGGAAAATGAGCCATTATAGATGATTGGGATGGTTTCGGGGTGACTCGTCAGATGACTCCACTGCCAGTGCACTTACTGAAAATAGTCATCAGACGAGTTTTTCGGAAAATGAGCCATTTAAGACGATTGGGATGGTTTCGGGGTGACTCGTCAGATGACTCCACTGCCGGTGCACGTGCAAAAAAAAGTCATCAGACGAGTTTTTCAAATGAATATTCCATTTAATAAGATAGGTATGATTCCGGATCGACTCGTCAGATGACTCCTGTGCTATTTTTCAGATGTCACGATATTGTAATGCTTGCAATAAAAAATATCAAAAATTGAGAGTCCAGTTATTTTGCTGCGGCTGCGTAAATAGCTATTATTGAGGATGAAACCGATTATTGCCATAAGTATGGGTGACTATAACGGCATTGGACCGGAAGTAACCCTTAAGGCACTTGCCAGGATTGACACACAATATTCCACACCCGTCTGGATCGGCAGCACGTCTGTACTCCGGTATTATTCCGACAGTCTGAATCTTCCTTTCACCTTTCATCAAGTTGATAAAACAGGGTCTGTTAAGGATGGTGTATGTAATATTTTTGACCCATTTCCTGATGAAGAACTGCATCCTGAAGCCGGTGTTATATCCGCTGTTGCGGGAATGGCCGCCATGAGGGCATTGGAGGCAGCAATCCGGCTGTGTATGAATAAAAGGTATCAGGCACTTGTCACTGCTCCCATCTCTAAAGAAGCGATCTCCCTCGCCGGCTACAACGTGCCGGGGCACACCGAATTCCTGGCTCAGCAAACATCAGCCAGTGATGTTGTAATGATGCTGGTAAACGAAAAACTTCGGGTTGCTCTTGTAAGTACACATCTCCCGCTGAAAGAGGTTGTCAATGATATTTCAACGGATAAGATCATAAATAAAGCTGGTATCCTTCATCAAAGCCTTATCAGGGATTTTGGTATCCAATCGCCAAAAGTTGCAGTTTTAGGGCTTAATCCCCATGCAGGTGATGGTGGTGTACTGGGGATGGAAGAAATTGAAATCATTAGACCTGCCATTCAGTCACTACGGGAAAAAGGCATCAAAGCAGACGGTCCTTTCCCTGCCGACGGATTTTTCGGAAGCCGCCTGAACAACGCTTATGATGCCATATTGGCTATGTATCACGATCAGGGCCTTATTCCCTTCAAAACACTTTCATTCGGCAAAGGAGTAAATTTTACTGCCGGGCTGCCTATTATCCGAACATCCCCCGATCATGGTACGGCCTTTTCCATTGCCGGAAAAAACAAGGCGGATGAAAAATCCTTCCTGGAGGCATATAAACTGGCAGTTACCATGGCAGAGAAACGAATTTCCACCTACAAGGTATGAAGCAAACACAGGTTACAAAACCACCCTACTCCTCACTGGCTGATATATACGACGAGGTAATGCATAATGTAGACTATGAATCATGGGCCGATTATCTTGATGAAATCATACTTCAGCACCAGCCTGAGGCAGCCGAAATTCTTGAGCTTGCATGCGGTACAGGGACAATTGCCCTGTCTCTTGAAGAACTCGACTGCTACAACATCACCGCAACAGATGCTTCGGCTGATATGATCCGGATTGCCAAAAAGAAAGGGGTTCAGGTAAACTCAGAGATTCATTTCCACACAATGGATTTCCTGAACATCAATCTCGCAAAAACATTTGACGTAGTTTTTATGGTGTTCGACAGTTTGAACTACCTTCACAACGGTGATGAAATTATAAAACTACACAATGAAGTAAGAAAAGTGTTGAAGCCTGATGGAATTTTTGTTTATGACTTTACTACCCCGCGAAATTCCAGAAAGGCCATTAGCTACCTCAATAATGAATCTAAAACTATTGATAGAAAATTTCGCTACTTCAGAGAGAGTTCTTTCGATGGGAAAAACCGCATTCATACAAACCTTTTCCGGATTCAATACCTCAATCACAAAAACGGCTCTGTTGAATCAACCCATGAAGAAATTCATCACCAAAAAATTTATACTATTGATGAAATGGAAACAATTATTAAGCAAACAGATTTTACTATCTTGCAGGCTTACGACGGATTTGAACTGAAACCGGCTCACGAAAAGAGCCTGAGAATTACGATGGTGCTTCAATGACGGGAAACGGCGTTATCCAGCTTCACAATGTATCGGTTACCTATAATGGAAATAACCGTGTTCTAAACAGTATCGACTTTCACCTTGATACCGGTGAGTTTTGCTATGTAATCGGAAAAACCGGTTCCGGAAAAAGTTCTTTGCTAAAACTGCTCTACAGTGATGTAAAACCCGATAAAGGGTTGGTTTATGTAGCAGATTATGATGTAACAAACATACCGGAAAAAATGGTACCCTACCTCAGGCGCAGGCTTGGGGTTGTTTTCCAGGATTTTCATTTGCTCCCCGATCGTAGTGCATTCGATAATGTTGCTTTCGCTCTGCGGGTAACCGGCCATGGCAATCGTTTCATCAAAAACCGGGTTCTCGAAGTACTTGGCCTTGTTGGGCTCAGTCACAAAAGAAACGCGATGCCCAACGACCTTTCGGGAGGAGAAAAACAACGGGTTGTTATTGCACGGGCACTTGCAAACGAACCCCGGCTTCTCCTCGCTGATGAGCCAACAGGCAACCTTGATCCAGAAGCAAGTGCTTCAATCATGGAGCTTCTTCAGCACATAAATAACCGGGGGATGGCAGTGCTGATGGTTACTCACGATTACGATGTTATCAGGAAATTTCCTCACAGGACAGTTCAGATTTCAAATGGCGGTCTGCAGGATGTAAAGGTTATTTGATCACCTGAACAATTCACTAACCTGCCTCAAGATCTGTAAACCTGATAACTAACCCGGAATTTCCCACAAAGTGATCCCTTCGGGGCAAAATTTATAGACCCTAATAATTTGCGATAGACCGAATAACCGATAAACCGAATAACCGATTTTTTTCCTATTCGTAAATTAGTCATTCAGTTCATCGCAAATAAAATGATGATTAACATGTTGGTATTATCAGCGCTCTAAGCAATTAATTTACATCTACCTCCAATCCAGTGTAATACTGTTTTTTTTGGCATCATCATAATCGGAAGCGCAGCCCGGCGTTTGCATGCAGTCCCATGGTATTGAAACCGTATACCTCGGTAAAATCGGTATTCAAAAGGTTCCGGATATTGCAAAAAATAGCCAGGGATTGGTCAAAAATTGAAAATTCAGCGTATGCGTTCACCAAAAAATAGGACTCGAGAATTACATCTTCAGGCATGAAATTATTCTCAGGATTAAAAAACAGGTCGGTGCGCTCACCAACAAATTCACCATCGAGCTGCACAAACAGGCCATTGCCAAAACGGTACGATCCATAAAATCCCATTGCATGTTTCGGTTTCCGGATCAGCCCATCGGCCGAAAGGCGGTTTCCGGATCCGTCAAGGGTAATTGTTTCGCCTGTGAGATAGTTATAATGACCGCCAAATGTAAAAGCCGGTGATAAAATCCAGTTGGCTGCCACTTCAAAACCGGAAGCTTCTTCACGGTCCCGGTTAATGTATCCCGGATCAAATGTGTAAACAATCAGGTTTTTTATATCTCTTTTAAAATAGTGGGCTTCCAGTTTTAGTGACCGGTTCATGAAATAACTTTCCGCGCCGAAGCGAAATTCCGAGCTTGTTTCAGGATCAAGGTTAGGATTCGGGCCAAACGGGCCGAACAGCTCATTCAGGGTTGGCGCTTTAAAACCGGTGCCGTACGATGAATGCAGCTTCAGCCTGTCATGAAACGAGTAGGAAGGAGCCAAACTAAATGTTGAATTACTGCCGTATTCTGAATGATTATTGAGCCTGTATCCGGCTTCCATTGAAATTCCCCGCAAGTTCCTCATCAGAACAGTAGCGTATGGACTTGTGAAAGATGCTGTGGCCTCATCAGCGAAATCTGTTTCAGGCAGGCTTCCATCCTGTACATTTACGCCGGCCAGGATTGTAAAAAATTGGTTCAGCCGGTAGGAGCCAAACAGGTCGGCGTTATGAAACCTCCCTTCAAATTCACTCTCACCAAACTGGGATGAAAAAAGCCTGTCGGTATAGGTATAGCTATAATTTCCGTTGAAACGAATATCACCTCTTTCGAACAAAATCCGGGCGCCCGGGTTGAACATATCCAGCGAAAAAGTGTTCGGGGCATCCATAAATGCATCCGCATCAAATTCCCCGTCATAAGAAGTTACATTCAAAAATGGAGTGATTGATAAACTTTTTGTCGGTTGAAATGTCACTTTGCCGTAAAATGAATCAAGCTGAAAGCCGTCGTTTTCAAATGAGCCGGCCCCCGAAGGGTCGGCAGCAGCACTAATACCGTCACTCGATTCCCGGTTGTAGCTTGCGTAATACCTTACCCGGTCGCTCAGCGAACCGTTCAAACCCAGTGTTCCCGTAAAGGTGTTGTAAGCACCATAGGAGATGCGTCCTTCCGTTTGTATGAGATTCTCTGACCCTTTTTTTGTGATGATATTGATAACTCCTGCAAGCGCATCTGTTCCATAGAGTGCAGACTGATTACCCTTGAGGATTTCAATTCGTTCGATATTGTTTACAGGAAGCAGCCTGAGATCGATTGCACCACCAACACCAGACGGATCTTTTACCGCCATGCCATCGATTAATATGAGGGTATATTCGCCGCCTGCTCCCTGCAGAAAAAGGCTTTGATTGGTGCCTGGCGTTCCCTGGGAGTTATTGACCCGGATTCCGCTCTGCCTGTTTAGAAGCTGGCTGAAATCACGTGCTGCACTCTGTTCAATCTCCTGCCTGTTTATAACTACCACCGGACGGGTGGTTTCGCGCAGTGATACGGGAATTTTTGTACCAGTGATAATGATGTCGTCCAGTTGAAGGGTATCGGAAATGAACGGTGTGTTTTGTGCATTCAGTGCCGGGACACTTAAAAATGTCACAATAATCAAGAAAGTTAAGATTTTGCTCATGGTTTAATAGATTATAAGTTGAACCTATGAGCTTTCGTTGAAAAAAAGATTGGGTATAGCTGCACTTTCTGCAAGCAGAAGTGATATGCATTCCCGGCCTTTCCTCCGAAAGCCTGTGAAATAATAAGTGGCAGACAGGCAGGTCTTCTGGCTTGCTCAGTGCCGGCAAGCCTTCCCATCCCGGCAAATCTGTCGGGACAGTGGCAAAGATCGGCTGACACATTTTTATGAGCTTACAGCTACGGGGATAGCTCCGGATTTAAACCGGATTCCCTTTTCATCCCATCCGAGAAAGAGAGGAACCTGTTGCTGATAGATAGTACAGTGATTTAGGCTGGATGTCAACGCCAATTTTTCCCCATGTAATCAACATCATTTTTATAAAGATCTGATTTCCATTATTTTTTAGTGTCAGAACTAACTAAATAGCAGTATGGAGATTAAACAACAGGCAACAGAAATTTTCAAATCGACGCTTAAACTCGTAAATCCAGAGGAATTTTTACCGGAAATATTATCCTGGAATAAGGGTGAAAGGGTGCTCAGGATTTATGACCGGGCATTTGAATTACAGCAAGAAACCGGAATTTTTGTCATCGGAACCGGGAAAGCTTCACCGACTATGGCAGCAGCTTGCGAAAAAATACTTGGCCAGGATCTTGCTCAAGGAATGATCATAGCACCACCTGACTCTAAAATAAAACCCGGCCTCGTAACCATGCTGGAAGGTTCCCATCCCCTTCCGGATGGGAAAAGTCTCGCGGCATCTGAAGAGCTTCTTGCATTCATTGGCAAAATACCTGACGGTTCTGTCGTCATAAATGTACTTTCCGGAGGTACTTCATCTCTTCTGTGCCTGCCGGCAGAAGGAATCAGCATTGCCGAGATGCGTAAAGTTTATAAGTTGTTACTCGAATCAGGTGCATCCATACACGAAGTAAATACTGTAAGAAAAACACTGTCGCAGATTAAAGGTGGTCAATTGCTGAACCATCTGAGGCAAACAATCCTTCTGGACCTTGTAATTTCTGACGTTCCTGATGATGATCTCCGCTACATTGGCAGCGGCCCCACAACCGCGCAGGAAATTTCATTTACTGACGCAAAAGAAATAGCTGATAAGTATGATATCTGGAAACAATTTCCTGGATCAGTAAAAGCTCACATCCTGAAAAAGATGGAAAAAGATGGCATAACAGTTACACAGGACTTTAAAACCCATCAAACCTGGATTGTTTCATCAGCATCAAAAGTTGCGAACAGGACAAAACTGCTGCTAGAAGAAAATGGTTATGAGACAGAATTAATCCATCCCGCCTGGACAGGACTTATCGATGATTTTGAAGAAAATATAATGGATTCTATTCGAAATAAGATTTATGACAAAAGAGGAAGAAAAGCACTTGTTTTCTATGGTGAATGCACTGTTAAAGTAACAGGCCAGGGGCTGGGGGGCCGAAACCAGGAGCTGGCATTGAGGCTGGCCAGGCATTTAAAAGATTGCGGGCAAAATATCGCTTTCCTGAGTGCCGGAACAGATGGAATTGACGGACCCACAGATGCGGCCGGATCAGTGGTGGATCAAAACACCTGGAATAAGGCAGAAGAGAAAGATCTTGATCCAGAATATTTCATCAGAAATAATGACAGCTACAACTTCTTCAAGGAAGCAGGCGGACATATCATTACCGGACCAACAGGAAACAATGTGATGGACATCCAGATTGTACTAAAGGTCTGAAATCCCATCCGGGCTCCAGAAATGTTTTTCGATATTAACGGTATAGTCTTCCGTAAACTCAACTCCCTCCTGCTGAAGCCGTTCGCGCATGGAATCACCGGGAAACCATCCCCTGCCGGTCAGCTGACCCAAACGGTTTACAACGCGGTGAGCCGGAACCTTTTCGCCACCGGGATTATGTACCAGGTTATTCAGTGCGTAACCCACCATCCGCGCCCCGCTCTCCACGCCCAGGTGCCGTGCAATTGCCCCATAGGTAGTCACTCTTCCAAAGGGAATCTTTGCCACAACCTCATATACACCGAAGTAAAAGTCCATTTTTTTCATCTATGGAAAGTAGTAAAAAAAATAAATGTGAGTATGTGTTACCATAATCACCCGCATCATCCCTGGCATACCCTGGAGTCTCCAAACTTTACCATGTTATGATCTATATCAACATCATTAGATTTCAGCGCAGGTTTGAACCCAAAAAAGCCGTTAGGCCTTTTTTGCCCTCCGGGCAAAATTGTCATTGGTCAATGACAATTTTGGGTTGAAAATCTTTTCAGGTAGTGACCAATGGCAGTTCGTGATAGCAGCGTATGGACGAGCCAAATAAAGAATAACAAAAAACTTTACTTATTCACATAAATATGCTAATATGTGTACATGAGAACAACGATAGATCTTCCCGATCCTCTAATGAAAAAGGCCAAAATGAAGGCTATTGAGCGTGGTGTAACATTAAAAGAACTCTTTACCGAAATGCTTGAAAACGAATTGCAGGAACCAACAGAAATAAAAACAGAAGCCCCCTGGAAAGCTTTGCATGGAAAAGGTTCAACTTCAGGTCTTCAGCCAGATGATACACCATTCGATGACTACTCAGGCCCCGATTGGCTGCAGTCAGTACAGGTTAATGAACCCGATTAATTGTGGTACTGCTCGATACTCACATCTGGCTTTGGTGGCTGCTCGGAGATGGCAACCTGAAAAAACATGAACGCGAAGCACTTGATAATCTGGCTGCCAAAAAAAAGCTTTGCATCTCATGGACCACCCTCTGGGAAGCCGAATTGCTTGAAAGAAAAGGAAGAATTACCCTGTTACCCGATTTTCAAAGTTGGATTCTCAAGGCAACGGACCCATCCTTTCTGACGGTGCTTCCGGTTGATCTCGATGTTATCCTTGCCCAGCGCAAACTGCCAGGTTCTTTTCATGCAGATCCTGCCGACCGCCTGATTGCTGCGACAGCCCTTCTTTCAGGATATGAACTTGCTACGTATGACGGACGCATCCGTGATTCTGAATCGTGCAAAATCTGGAAAGCCCAATGACGGTTTTCTGGATATCATTCTGAGAATGCTTCCAACATCTCCCCAATCACATCATTTGAAACCTCTCCCCTCACTTTGGCAATCTCAACGGCTTCTTTTCCGAGTATTTGATAAATCCTGAGTATCTTATCATTTGATTTTAATGAGTTAAGATGTTTCCGAATTGAAGTTATATCCCCCCTGGCAACTGGACCGGTCAACGAGTCGACAGCCCCATTTTTTACGATATTCTGAGCCGTTTGCAATATGAGCGGCTTTAGGATTTTGATTCCCTCTTCCATTCCCTCATTTGCAAGATATTCTACGGCTGTGTACATCAGTGCACTCATGTAATTCGAGGCAAAAACTGCCGCAATATGCATTACTCTTTTTTGCTCTTTACTAAGATGGATAGGATTGGCATTCATCAAAGCAACCAGTTTTTTCAGGCCATCCGTTGTCCTCATATCTCCCTCTAGGCTAATATTGATTCCCCTGAACCGCTCTGCACTGTCTCCCTGTTTAAAGGTTTGTATCGGGTGCATGGAAGCTGTTCCTGCACCTGCCTTTGCAAGTAAAGAGAGCTCCTCAGAAGTTAGATTACCGGAACAATGAACAACTGACCTGTTTTTCCATTCAGTATTAGTGACTGCAAGTTTATTGGCAACGGTTGAAATCAAATCGTCCGGTGTAGTAATAAAAACGAGCGCACCGGTTTGATCATCATTTTCAGGGAGATTTGATTGAATTCTCAGGTAATCCCCAGTTTTCGTTCGTATTCGTCCGGACCTGCTGCCCCATACTGACTGAATCACCATTTCCTGATTTTGAAAAAAATCGATCAATGCTGTTCCTACAGCTCCCGTTCCAATGATTGTAACTGAATTCCAGTCTGACTGATCCATATTTCAGAATACAGGCTGAAGTTTCATGACTGCATAACCGCTTATCAGATTCTTAAACTCTATTTCATTTTCAGAAAATGCAGGAAAGTGAATTTTTAGACCCCATTTTTTTGCCACAAGAAGCCCGGTAACAAACGAACTGACTCCCTTTATATTAGAATTGCCACCGTTAAGATAATTCATCAGGCCCGATTCATTTCCGGTATCAAAGAGATGCTTTACCCGGTTTAATTCTTCAGTATGAGATGCATCAAGGTCACAACAAAAAACGACCAGTGCATTTTTAGATGCTAAAATTTCTTCTATGGCGAAAGCCAGTTCTCTCACAATGAATGAATTTTCATCCGTAATTTGAATACTAAGGATCTCAAAACCGTCCAATGCTGTCTGAAGCATCATCAACTGATTATAAAGGCTCACATCATCATCAAATGCCTCATCATCGATAAAAAAATCATCATCCTCATCAGCAAAGTCGTTACGTAATTTATCGTTGGCATTTACATCGCCTAACGGGGTTTTCAGAAATTTAAATGATGGCATTGGAAGCTTCTTTGATGCACTACCCGGGTGAGATTCAACAACTACAACCGTATCGTAATTATTTTTTTCCAGGCGGGAATAAATAAGGCAGGCTTCATCAAAATTATGGTTATTAATCTCGAAAGGAGAAAACATAAGCCTGACCGTTTCGTCCGGTTCTGGTGTATGGTTGCGGGCTTTCATTAAACCTTCTTCAATTTGCTCTCTTTTAAATGATGTGATATTCATAGTTAGTCCTGTTTATGGCAGTCGAAATTATTATTGGAAACAAACAGATATCCAATGCTCTTTATACTGAAAACTACAAATTTTTGCACGTTTTCCATCATGAAACTCAACACTAAAAAGATGGCGGGTTTTCTGTACAATTTTAACACCGTTCATCGGTTTTCTCAGCCCGGATCCGATCATCTTTAAACCTGCTTCTTTGATGGTCCATATCCGAACCGGGGGAATAGTTATATACAGGCTCCTGTCTTCATCAGGATGTTGAATACGTTTAACCAGTGTATCGCTCACATCACGATTAACTGATTCAATATCGCAGCCTACATTGAGATGAAGAGACATTGCAGCACTGATTGCCATGCGGGTATGTGAAAAACTTACCGATACTTCGCGCCCGTTTATCCAAACTCTTGGTTTTTCATTTTTCGGGGTGTGTATTATAGGATTTGCTTCTTCAAACCACAACCCAGCCATTTCTCTTATAAGAACATTGCCACGATGGCTCTCAATAGATTCCATATCTCCAGCTGGTGGTAAATCAAGAAATTTGAAGCAGAGCAGGATCTCGTCGGGTAAATCCTGGTGTTGAATGTTATCCGGCACAGATGATTATTTTGAGGTTTCTGAGAAAACTACCAATATTTCATGTCTATCTGCAATTAATTTCGGAATCAAATCAACAGGTTAATCCAATACAAATTGAACCAAGATTTCTTATATTTTTAAGCTTGAATCAAAATCAATCAACCGATCAATGTAACAAATGGATAACAGTGAAACCTCTCTGAGTGAACAGCAGCAAATTAGGCTCGAAAAGCTCAGACAACTGAGAGAACTTGATATCAACCCTTACCCCTACAGTTATGATGTAACACATTTTTCAACGAATATATTGGGTAATCCGTCTCTGGTCACAGAAGTGCCGGATGATAATACACCAAGGGTCGCAATAGCAGGACGGGTAATGACCAGGCGTATCATGGGAAAAGCCTCATTTTTTACATTGCAGGATTCAAAAGGAATCATACAGGTTTATATACGAAGAGACGATATTGGAGTTGAAACATACAACACCCTCTTTAAAAAACTGGTTGATATTGGTGACTTTGTTGGGATTAAAGGATTCGTCTTCAAAACCAGAACTGGTGAAATCACTGTTCATACAGAAGAGTTTACATTTTTGGGTAAAACAGTGCGCCCTCTTCCAACACCGAAAGAAGTGGAGAATGAAAAAGGTGAAATGATGACCTTTTCGGCATTTTCTGACAAAGAGCTGCGTTATCGCCAGCGATACGTTGACCTGGTTGTGAATCCGGAAGTGAAAGAAACTTTCATCAAGCGGACAAAAATAGTACAGGCCATGCGTAACTTTATGAACCGTTGCGGTTACCTTGAGGTTGAGACCCCGATTTTACAGCCTGTTTACGGTGGTGCAGCGGCAAGGCCTTTCGTAACACATCATAATGCACTGGATATGCAGTTATACCTGCGGATTGCCAATGAACTTTACCTGAAACGGCTGATCGTAGGCGGTTTTGATGGTGTATATGAATTTTCAAAAGATTTCAGAAATGAAGGGCTTTCCCGTTTTCACAATCCTGAGTTCACACAGGTTGAGTTATACGTGGCTTATAAAGATTATCACTGGATGATGGGATTCATGGAAGAGATGATTGAGCATGTGGCTCTTGAAATTCACGGCTCAACAAAGATAACTGTCGGCGAAACTGAGATCGATTTCAAACGCCCCTGGCCCCGAATCCCTATGTATGAAGCTATCCTGAACGAAACAGGATATGACCTGTACGGAAAAACGGAAGAGGAAATCCGTACTATTGCAAAGAAACTTCATATCGGTATTGAAGAAGGAATGGGCAAAGGAAAACTTATTGATGAGATTTTTGGAGAGTATGTGGAGCCGAAGCTGATACAACCAACATTTATTACCGATTACCCGGTAGAAATGAGTCCGCTGGCAAAAATACACCGTTCAAAAGAGGGGCTGGTTGAAAGGTTCGAGGCAATATGTAACGGCAAAGAGATCGCAAATGCCTTTTCTGAGCTAAATGATCCTATTGACCAACGAAGACGATTTGAAGACCAGGTGCGTTTGAAGAACGAGGGTGATGAAGAAGCAATGGCTCTTGATGAGGATTTTCTTCGCGCCATCGAATACGGAATGCCTCCAACGGCTGGTATTGGCATCGGCATCGACCGTCTTGCAATGATTATGACCAATTCCGAGTCCATAAGGGATGTACTGTTCTTCCCGTTAATGAGGCCGGAGTGAGGTTAAATTAAAAGACAATATTTAGAAGAGAATAGGAACGTAAAAATGCGCAATAAAAAACCCGAAACCCGTAAATGAAGTTCACCTGGTACATAGCGGGCAAGTATTTTAGAGGAAATAAGCGTGAGTCCCGGTTTCTTTCTTTTATAAAAATTATGGCTATAGGCGGGGTTGCTATTGGTTCGGCCGGGCTTTTGATTGCACTCTCGATCGTTCATGGCTTTAAGTCTACAATCAACGAAAAGATTGTGGGATTTGCGCCGCATATCACAGTAAACTCATATATGGGCGATCCTCTGTTCAGGGCTGATACCCTGCAGACTTTTATCAGCAGAATTGATGGTGTTGGTAAAACCCAGCCAGTTGTACTGGGACAGGTCATGATCCAGTCATCCAGAGATGTGAGTGGTACATTAATCAAGGGAGTACCTCCAGAGGGTGATGTTACGAACCTCAGGAGCTATATCGTTCAGGGTGACTATAATGTGAGTATGCAGGAAAGCGGGCTTCCGGGAATAATTATCGGAACAGCCCTCGCCCGAACAATTGGAGCCGGTATTGGTGACCGGGTAACGGCCTATGCGATTGAGGGTATGCCAACTCCTTTTAACTCACCTGAGATACGTCAATTCACATTAACTGGAATTTATCAGACAGGTATCGCCCGATTTGATGATAATTTCGCCTTAACCAATATCGAAACCGTTAGACGGCTCTTCAATCTTGGCCCTCAAAAAGCGAGCGCCATGGAAATCAACGTGGCTGATCCCAATAGAATTGAACAGGTTTACACAAGCGTCAGGGATCAAACCAGTTTCCCTTTTGTAACCGAAAGCATTTACCAGCGTTACCGTAATATATTTGCATGGGTCGATTTGCAGGAAGAGACTATACCGCTGGTAATTGGCGTGATGATAATCGTGGCAGCGTTCAACCTCATCGGTACTGTTTTGATGATGGTGCTCGAACGGGTAAAAGATATCGGCATTCTTAAAACCATCGGGGCAAAAAGTAAAGCTATCCGTCAGATTTTCCTGCTTGAAGGGCTCTTTGTTGCCTTCACCGGTCTTATTTTGGGAATTGCAATTTCCCTCCTGTTTTACTGGCTTCAAATAACCTATCAGATCATCCCTCTTTCTGAAGAAAATTACTATATGAGTACTGCACCTGTTGAACCACATTTTATCGATTTTGTGATTGTTACAGTTGTTACCATATCACTCTGCGCGCTTGCCTCCTGGCTGCCGGCCCGAATTGCCGCGAAAACGGATCCCGTCAAAGTACTGAGTTTTGGAAAATAACGATCCGGTAGGGGTACGGTTCTCTCTTTTTATGTGGAACGAATATTGATCCTGATATTAAACCGTATATCGTGTGTGGTACGTTTGAATGTACGCGATGATTTAGGTAAAATCTGACTGAAAGCATACTCAAAATTTGCCTGGACGGTTGTTGAGAAGCGATAACCCACAACCATGCTGGTATTGATCCGAGACTGGCCTGTTGGCGGGCTTGGGGTAAACGAATACACCGAAGGATCGCGCTCTATATTTTGGCTGTCTTGCTGAAGTGCACGGTCGAGATCCGCATCGAGTAAAAAACGCTGTTCTGTATCTTCAATAAAACTTCCATTTAGTGTCAGGTCCACATTACTGGCCAAAGTTCTCACAAATGGTATCCTGAAATTACGCAGGGTATATGCCATCGAAAGACGCATCCCTTTCGATACCCGCTCAATAACTTGTGTATTCGAAAGCGAGAGGCTGGTGATATGGCTTGTTTCATAACCAATTTGTGTTCGAAGGCCATTATCCCATGTTACATTTAATTGGGCCAGCGGTGAAAAACGTTTTTCGATATTCACGGTTCCCGGTTCAAATTCGGGACGGATATCTTCCACAGTATAGATCCCAACCCGCCTGGTAAATAGTTCATCTGGATTGTTGTTCAGGTTCCAGCCGGTACGATACAAACCGTTGTAGGAATGGGTGATGCTCGCACTCTGTATATAATCGCCAACAAAAGGAATCAGTCGTTCAAAGCGAGTCCAGGTTAAACGCCAGTTTGGCAGAGGGATAGCCGTAAAACCCCTCTGGCCTATCGTACGCGATCTTCCCAGATACGCACTTTGAAAATCCCGCTGGAGGTTTACACGATTCAACAGGGTATTACTTCCCCCCTCAGGATCCCGTATCAGGTTCTCGCTTTCACTCATACCGTCGAAAGCAGTTTGCAGCTGATTACGAAAAAGTTTCTCATAACCAGGCCCAAAAGCCCAGACGCTTGAGGTTATGGTTCCGGACGCACTACTCACCGAACTTACCAGATTTTCAGGATCGAGAGAGAATGACTCAGAAAGCCTCTCCTCCCACTGGGTACGCCATTCAAGGTCAACCGAAACATTTTGGAAAGGATTGAGACGTGATGTAAGTGTAATATTATCAGTATAAGTATTGTTAGCCGGAAGCTGAATGGTCGAAATGCCATCAGGATTTGAAATCAGCCGGTCTTCGGATATACGTTCAATAATCCCAAGCCTGTACCCAAATGATGGCGTAAATGATTCTCCTCCGAACATATCAAAAAACTGGGACCCGCCGTCATAACCGCTTTGAGCACCACTTTTTGAATTGCTATAATTAATATCAATACTTGTGAAACTAAATAAAGCCAACCCTAGTTTGCGGCTGAAGTAAGTAACATGGTCACTAAAACTATAAATATCCTCTTCGTCCTCCATTGCATTTCCGTTTGCCTGCCTTCTCTGCTGTCGTTCCCGGCGTTCCCGGCTATTAGCTTCAATCGCCTGCTCGTAAAATGGAATGCGGTTCAACAGGTTATTCGTATCCATACGCAACGTATGATCGAGCCTGAATGTGTTTGAGATCCTGGCTCCAAGATTTGAACCGAATGGTGTATTTTCCCATCGGAAACCACCTGAATAACGGGCATTGTATGAAAGCCAGTTTATTGCGCGAATTTGATTGAATCTTGGCTGCCAGCTGGCGGTATAGTTTTCATCATAACTGCTTCTTCTGGGTGAAATATCTCCCCAAAACAGATCACGGTAAACACCCATAGAAGGAGCTGTTTCAAAAGCTGTACTGTCAATTCCTGCAAACTGTCCCTCCCTGATCGAAACCCGTGCAAGGTCAAATACACTCTGGGATTGGAATGATGTGGTAATTGAACGTGTAAGATTGTATCCCAAACCTATATTAGTATTATAAGTAAAGCTGTGTGTTTGCTGGAGAGACTGTTCATCTTCACCAAATAAAACTCTTCGTTTTCTCTCTTCATAAGAACGCCGGGTGCTTACTGATGTGGTAATATTATTTGGTGTGTAGCCGATACCAAGCCCGGAAACAGCACTAAGCAATGGCACGTCTTCAAGAAAACCGAATGGCCGGAAAAATCTCACATTCCTGAAGTTTAAATTATAGCGAACCGCAGCATTATAATTCCAGTTATCCTGGAATCTGTACTGCGGGTTCCGGCTGTTCGTGGTGTTATAGTTATAATTCAGGGTTGTGTTGTCGAGCAGTATACGTCCAACAGCACTTTCGGAATTTCGCTTTGAAATATTTGAAAAGTTAATGGCATAATTTTCACTGTAGGTTTCAACCTCCCTGCGTTGTTCATCAATCAGCCGGTCTTGCAGATCGGGATCAAGGCCGGTGCGCGATCTTACTGCATCTTCAAAATCTGAAAAGCGAATATCACCCTGGTTTGGCAGATATTTCGGAACGGATGTGGATCTTCTTGCCGTGAGATTCACCGGAATGTTCCACCCGTACCTGTCTGGTATGAAGCTATCCAGATTGATGGCTGAATTGAGATCGTATGCGAATTCATTGCTAACCCTGCGCTGGCCAAGGCGAGAGTCCAATGAACCGAAGCCCTGAGTCTGGCGTGTTATATTGGCATTTACTGTTGCAAAATCTGCCAATTTAAGTGTGGATTTTGCATTGGCTGCCCATCCGCGTTCATTATCAAACCCGGAAACTCGAAGCTCATTCAGCCATAATTGTGCATTAAGAATAGGCGTCCCATTTCCGGATGGCTCGGACGGGTCGAAAGGATTACGGATTCCCATTCCGACTTCGGTTACCCGCCCTAACGACGGATTTCCCCGAATGGCTACAACCGCACCTGGAACAGCATCTTCAAGTATGTCTGAACGTTCGTAAATCTCGGAAAAATCAACTCCACCCTCTTGGTCTCGTAATTGTTTTAACTGATTAAAAGCCGATAGTACAATATTCATACTATTTTCTTCATAAAGCCAGATCTGTTCTGCTTCGTCCATCAACTGTCCGGAATTTCCCGGATCAAATGTCTGGTAAGGGTAATTAGGGTCAGAGGGTGTTACCGGCTGCCGGTATTCGTAGTAATTATTTTCAAGGTCATTGCCAAATCGCATCACCAGTTCGGCATCTTCCCTGTTGTTGTATCCTTCCCCGTGTACAAACATCCGCATGTTCGAGTAATTGAGCAGGTTTAAACCCCCGGGATAAACCCTTTTGATCAGTTGTGTTGCACCCGGGCTGAGATTTCTGACATCAAGAACGATTGACTGTTCGTTTTGAAGTGAACGAAGCTGGCTTCCCCTGTTTTGAGCCCTGATCCCACCAGCTGGCTGACGATACGGAACCGGCCTCCGGTTGGAGTTCTCTTCAATATTGATAGTACTGATTCTGAGCTCGGCGCCGGGATCATTTCGCGTATTTATGTTCTCATCCTGCCTCCATTGGCTGCCGACAAATTCGAGTGAAGCAAAACGAAGGGTAAATGGTTGCTTATAGCCCGCCAGCCAGATTCTGATGTATGTAATGTTTTGAAAATCATTGATATCTCCAACCCTCCGTTTAAATTCACTTACGGGTATGCGTACCTGGTACCAGCGATCCTGCTGGCGGCTCCCTGGAACGCGGTCTACAATAAACGTTCCGGGCCGGCCAATTTCCAGGCCGGTTTCATCAGCCGGGTTCAGTTCTACTTCATACTGATAGTAGGCGTTGGTAAGTGATACACTGGATGGATTTACAAGCCCTTCCGTATCAGGCCGGTTAGTGATGGCCCGCCGGTCGGTCTGATCAAGAGGCGTATTGCCCTCAGTGTAACCCAAAAGCCTGTGAAAACGCTCGTGAAGCGGGCGGTTTTGTACCTGGGATTCCCCATAGAAAATGTACTGGTCATTGGAAGGGTCTTCCCGAATTCGCTGAAATTCAGGACTGTTTTCACCATATTGCCTGCGCATTTCTTCCACAAATTCTGCAAAAACAGTTTGTTCATCAAGGCCGTTGAATCCACCTGACGATGGAAGTCCGTCGAGCCCCACGTCTTCAAGATCCCGGTTTACGTTTGAAAACTGCCCTTCCGGAGGCGGTGGATTTGCAGGCAGTGCCGACCGCGGATTGGCCGTGTTGTCGAGGATCAGCGTTTCGGGATTCAGTGCAAGGCCGTCTTCTGTGTTCAGTTTTGAGTTAGGGATCACATCTTCCGAAATCAGGCCAATGTCGATGTACATCTTTCCGTTGTAATCTTCGAGCGTAGCTCCGGTTGGCATGCGGCCTCCCGGTAAAACAGGCTGCACCCAAAACTCGAGAAATTCGATATTGTTTTGGGTAAAATCTTCCTGTCCCGACGGAATCACAGCGGTCATGCCACCCCATGTACGTTCGTTTTCCTGCTCAAGCAGCCTGCGAAGGTCTCTGTTATAGTTATAAGGACCTCTCTTGGTAGGATCAAAAAAAACATCCAGTGTGCTAATGATTTCTTCCTGAGGATTCTGTGTTTCCCGACCCGGAAAAACATCTGTTACCCGAACCGGTGTGGACTCAGGGGTAAAATCCACACCACCCAAAATCGTGGAAATATTTCTCGGTATGGTATACCAGGAGAACTTTGATCGTAAATCTGACCGTTCAATTCTGGACAGCTGGTTAGCAACAGGCTGACCCGGAAAGTCATCTTCTTCAAAAAAAGCTGCATCAGGTTCGTATCCCGGTACAGCAGCTGGTGCAGCGGCAAGAAACCATCGGGTGGCATTCAGCAAATTGATTTTGATATTGGCCCCTTCAAAGTCGTCAATGAATGAAAGTCCTTCCTCTTCATCGGGAAAAAGTTCATTATTCCTTATGGCCCTTCTCACTGCCCTTGTTTCCGACACTCCCGGCCTGAGCTGGGCAAATTCACCGCTGAATGAAAACTCCGATGATTCCCGTGTTTGAAGGATTGGTAAAGAATCAAGAAACCGTGTAATAAATGGGGTATCAAAACGCGCGTTGGCATCAAAACCAATCACAGCGTTGCTGATCGGCTCATCACCAAGCCGTATTTTATCATCGAGCGGACGCTCACTAAACCGGAAAAGGGTGCCACCAATCCGTAGGTCATTGCTAAACTGGTACTCTGCACGAAGTCCAGTGAACGTTCTCTGTTCGATAGTAGCAAGAGACTGATTTTCAAATTCGATTCGTATATCCTGTCCTGGAGCAGTATACCGGTCATTCATAATTGTGATGCTACCGAAGGAGTAATCCACCTGGTAATCAATGTTTTCCTGCAATTGAACACCGTTTGCAAATACACGAACGGATCCTTCTACCAATGCAATGCCAAGATTAAAATTATCCTGAGCTCCCCCGCGGGATGTGCCGCTGAACTGATAAAAACTGTTTTTTGAACTCTGTGCCGCGTTTCGCTGCCTCTCAGTATATAGCTCCGAATAGGTAAGCCTTTCGATATCTTCAACTGTTGCCGGTGAATCTTCAAGTACTACCCGAATACGCGACCCGAATGGTTCAAGATATGGGAATACAATCAGCCCGTTTTGTGCATCAAGTGTTCCGGTACCAAAATCAACCTGGTTATCCGGATTAAGGGCGCCCTGCGAGTCAACCCTGTCGAGGCCAAGATCTTGTAACAAAGTAGTATTTCGCCCGGGAAGGCGGTTTCTTGATATATTCTCTTCGGTGAAGAGCAATTCCAGTTCGAGTGATTCCCTGGTGATATTACTGACTCCAAGGGAGTAAATATTTCTCATTGTAAGCGGGAAAAGAATATTATCCGTTGAGACATTTTTAGGCCTGAGCATTTTCAGAAAAATCCTGTCGCCACCACCCCGGTTAATTTCGCCGACATTAACAATTTCATTACCTGCACCGCGGTAATTAAATGAGATTGCCAAAACTTCTCTTGCCCCTAAAGAACGTCGCAGTGAAATATATCCCGATATTTTATTGATGGTATAATCAACCCCTTCCTGTAATAATGTAAAATAACCTTCTTCAAAGTTTCTTGAATCTTCTATACCCAGATCGGCGGCAGAAATACCAATCTGAGGATCACGGAATTGATTTAGCAGCGATTCCGGAAACGCATCACGGCGGTTATCCGGCGGACCATAAGACCCATCGGGAAGTTGGTTCACTCCCATCCCGGCTATTGCAACAGCCTGCCTCGATCCTGCCTCGGCCTGGATATTTTCCCGCAGCAACCAAATTTCAACATCCGCGATTTGCAGTGTTTGCGACAATTGCTGAGGGTTGGCCATGCTTGTTTCAAACTGCTGGCGTGTAAAAAAATCGAGGAAAAAGTGACGGTCATCACTATAATCTGCCGGCCGCAACTGTATCACTCTTTCCTGTGAGCCACCACGAATTGTCTCAACATTGCTCTCACCATCCTGCTGTGATACAACGGATGTAAACCTGAATGATCCTAATTCTGCAACAGATTTAATTCCGAATAGCGCTCCGCTGCCCCTGATGAGAGAGTTCCCTGTATTCATCGATACGTTACCCATTTCTATGGTTTTGATGATTTCATCATCATAGCCCTGGTATACAATGTTCAGGCGGTTTTGATAATCAAAGGTTCGCTCGGTATCCCAGTCGGTTTGTATCGTGAGTTTGTCACCAATATTTCCCTGGATATTTAATTGAAGGCTTTGATCAAAGGTTGGATCAACCCTGGTTTGCTGATCGGGCGGCAGTGATGGGTCTTCAGACCGCTGAACTGAAGCACCAACATTCATTTGGGCAATACCGTTAACACGCAGGTTTACTTCAGGTTTACCAAAAATGGTTGTAAATGCTGATTGCCTCCCCCCCGGTATGGTGAGGCTGAAGTCAAGTAAACCACGCTGGCGTTCTTCCCTGAGTCTCGATTCAGCAATAAGCTGCGCCCAGTTTTCTTCTATAGAGTGCTTTTTATGTAAATCGGCAAATTGCTGAAAAGACATGGCTGACGGTGCCCCTGACGGCCTCCCTCCTACTTTTCTTACGACTCTGAAACCACCATCACTTCTTCGTGTAATCTCGGCTTCTTCTTCAGGCAGGGTGATAAAGTAGAGTACGGGTATGTGAGTAAAAAACGGCAGGGAAACAATTTCCCCGTAAACCGGACGGAATCCACGTTTCAAGTCCCCGTTGACCAGTGTATCAGCAACTGCTTCTTCAACAGTTTCCTGAAGATCTTGCGATTGAAGTTCTGATAAGTCATACACAAATACTGCGCATGATAACACCAGAAAAAAATAAAAACGACGTCTATTAAACACAGGCTTTTTATTATGAAGCCGTTTATATCAAAAACAGCTGATCAACAAATTCCATTATCTCAAAATAGTCTTAACGCCGTATCTGATTTACAATAGGATTGGATTAAGTTAAATCCCCGAAAATGGATCGCACTCACGGTGAATTATAATAGTTTAGTGAATCTGATAAAAGAAAAATGGTAATATAACTAAACCCGGATAAACCGGAATTTCTATAATTCAAATCTAAAACACGAAATACTTGTACTTTTATGATGATATTATTTTGATTTTTTCCACATTCATAAAAAATTGATCCTTTACAGGGTATAAATTAAAAGATTGCCGCATTCAATAAAAGAATTAAGCATGAAAACTATTCAGGAGGTAATAACTTAAATTATTGATCATTTATTATTGAAAGGTATGTTTTGTAAGATGTACCGAATCAAACAAATAAACACACCATGCAACAATTCTAATCGTTATTTTCTACGTAAAATGTTTCAGCCGTATAAGCAAAAACCCATAAATCCCGGCTTTCAGAATATTAATTTTATTGATATATGCTCAACCATGTACAATTAGATTTACTCAAGAAGCACATTGGGCCATTCCTATTTTGCTTTTTTACAGTGATGTTCATCCTTTTGATGCAATTCCTGATTTTACATGTGGATAAACTGGTTGGAAAAGGTCTGCCAATTATGATTGTGATTGAGCTGATTGCCAACAACCTTGCGTATATGGTTGTACTGGCTCTGCCAATGTCTGTTCTGATTTCCACTCTCATAGCTTTCGGGAAATTTTCTGAATGGAACGAACTCACAGCGATAAGGGCGGCCGGAATAAATCCCATTAAGTTAATCACACCGGTATTATTTTCCGGCTTTCTCCTTTTCGTGTTTACAGCATATTTTTCGAACTATGTACTGCCTGAGGCAAATCATAAGGCACGGTCTCTCTTTATCGATATCCGGACTCAAAAACCGGCCTTTGACCTGCAACCGGCCACATTTTATGATAATATTGACGGATATACATTTTGGATAAAAGAGATTAATTCGGCAACCGACTCACTCTACGATGTAAGGGTTATACAGGAACCTACGGATAATCGCAATCGTGCATTTATAAACGCGAAAAAGGGTTGGCTTGAAAGCCCTGATGATTATACTCTCTCACTTTTTTTAATAGACGGTTCAATTCTGCGATACATACCCGGGAGGAGCGGACGTGAAGAAACACTGGAAAAAAGCAACTTTACCCAATACCGAATGAGCTTTGACCTGTCAGATTTATCGTTTTCACGGTCCAATCCGGATCAAAGGGGCAGGACCGACAGAACCATGAGTGCACAGGCCATGCTTGCGGTAATTGATTCTCTGAAAGCGGAGAAAAATAAGGAGATTGACAAATTCTATAACGCTGTTTCACAACACGTTGCAGTTCCCTTTCATTATGAACCAACCAGAATATTTGAACTCAGTGAAGAATCTTTAGCGGATTCGTTCTCCGTTTATGACACAAGATATATAGCGATGCGCATTTTACCCAACCCAAATGTGCAGAGAAGTGCGATTAACAGGGCCATCAGTGCTATTGACCGATACAGGCCTGAACTTGAAAGCCTCCGAACCAATCTTAACTGGCGTGATCTTAGAATCGCAGAATTTTCTGTGGAAGTCCATAAAAAACTGTCAATTCCTTTTGCCTGTGTGGTATTTGTATTGTTAGGAGCGCCAATAGGAATTCTAACACGAAAAGGCAATATTGGTGTTGCAGCGATCATAAGCTCAGTTCTGCTCACCATCTATTTCATTGCCATTATCCAGGGTGAAAAGTTTGCCGACAGGATGATCATTTCTCCATTCATGGGAATGTGGGGCATTAATATTTTGTACATGTTGATTGGGTTGATATTAATACTGCATGTAAGTACCTCCATCAGAATAACAAATCTATTCAGAAGAGAATGAAAAAGCTTGACCGTTATATCTTCTTCAGGGTGCTTACCATCACCTTTTTTATGCTGGCAGTACTTATTGCCATTTTCATCCTGATTGATTTTTCAGAAAACAGCGATGATTTTTCAGATAAAGGTGCGTCACTTTCTGATATCTGGAATCTCTATTACCTGAATTACATTCCCGAAATGACCCGGCTTGTGATGCCGGTCGCTGTTTTTACAGCCGTACTTTTTTTAACTGGTCAGATGACCGAACGTCTCGAAGTTATCGCCATAAAATCATCCGGAATTAGTCTTTACAGGCTTGTTTTGCCATATCTTTTTCTTGGAGTATTTCTAGCGGCTATAGTAAGTTATCTAGATGCCTATATCATTCCGGAATCAAATGCCGAGAGAATTGAATTTGAGCAGAAGTATCTTTCCAGAAGCGGTGAACGTATTGACAGGGGTGGAATCTTTCGGCAGGATTCTGACAGTACCATTATCAATATCAACTTTTATGATGCAAATTCAGATGTTGGCTATCGCGTTTACCTGGTTGAGTTTACTGGTGATAAAATTTCCCGGATAGTGCAAGCCAACAGAATGATGTGGGTAGATTCAACGTCGAACTGGATTACTGATCGTGCCAAAATCAGAAAATTCAATGATAACTCCATTGAAGAGATTGAAACCGAACGGCAAACATTCGACATCAACATACTGCCAAGAGATGTAACCCGCCGCACGTCAGATATATACCAGCTTACCTATCCTAAAGCAATTGAATATATCCAATCCATCGAAAGAATCGGTGCGGGTGGTATTGACCTGCCCAAAGTACAATTATACGGCCGGATGGCCTATCCAATATCCATCATTACCGTTTGCCTGATTGGTTTTGCCCTTGCAGCAGAAAGAAGAAAAGGAGGGAAAGGGTTTTATATGGCATCCGGGTTATTTATCAGTTTTATATACCTTGCAATGATGAAAGTTATCGAGCCTTTCGGAGCAGCCGGAAGTATATCACCATTATTAGCAGCGGTTTTCCCACACGCGTTTTTTCTTGTTGTGGGAATAATTTTACTGATTGTAACCCGTAAATAGGGCTTAGAACGCCATTAATACCCTAAACTTGTGACAGATCATAATGAAATAAATATCCCTGCATCTATGACCTGATCATCTGGTGGTATACCCGGCGGTATCCACATTACGCAATCCTTATTTCATAATTTACGCTTCCGGTTTTGGTCCCCTGTAATTAAATGGTACATCAAATTTATCCCTGGTTATAATCGGGCCATGTTCACTTTCATATTTCCTGATGTTTTCATTCAGGGCATTCGCAAGCCGTTTAGCGTGATCAGGGGTGAGTACAAGCCTTTTCACAACCCTTGCTTTTTTAACAGCTGGCATCATTGAAATAAAATCAAAAACAAACTCCGATGGCGAATGAGTAATCATTACAAGGTTGGAGTAGGTTCCTGTAGCTTCATCCTCCTTAAGTTCTATTTCAATTGGCTTACCCTTTTTGGGTTGGTTTTGTTCATTCATAATAGATTTATCGTTTTTCCTGTGAGCAGAATTCCATTATAACTTCAACTTTCGAGGAAATTATGCTTTCTCATCCATTCATCATTATAAATTTTTGACACGTAGCGTGTGCCACTGTCTGGCAATATAATCACCATTAGTGCATCCTTGCCGGGTTTTGCAGTACCTGCATATTCAAGGGCACCATAAACTGCTGCTCCGCATGAACCACCAACAAAAAGCCCTTCTTCTTTTGCAAGCCGGCGTGTCATTTGAAGAGCGTTTTTGTCATTGACCTGCACCACTTCATCAATTACATTGAAGTCCACATTTTCCGGTATGATGTCTTCACCTATACCTTCTGTTAGATATGGTTTAATTTCATTCTTATCAAATTCTCCTGTCTCAAAATATTTTTTAAATACCGAACCAACACTATCAACACCAATCACCTTTATTTCGGGATTTTTTTCCTTCAGATACCTGGCTGTTCCGGAAATGGTACCTCCTGTTCCCATTCCACAAACATAATGAGTAATCCTGCCCCCGGTTTGCTCCCATATTTCAGGGCCGGTGGTTTCATAATGTGCCTGTGTGTTGCTTAAGTTATCATACTGATTGGGATAATAAGAATTTGGAATCTCTTCACTCAGCCGTTTTGCAACAGAATAATAACTGCGTGGGTCATCCGGTTCAACATTGGTTGGACAAATTTCAACAGTAGCACCCAGTGCCCGAAGCAAATCTACCTTTTCCATACTTTGTTTATCCGTTGTGGTAAAGATACATTTATAACCCCGAACAGCTGCTACAAGCGCCAGGCCCATTCCAGTATTACCCGATGTACCTTCAATAATAGTACCACCCGGTTTAATGAGCCCTTTTTTTTCGGCATCATCAATCATTTTAACAGCAATACGGTCTTTAACACTCTGGCCGGGGTTTAAAAATTCCACTTTCACGGTTATTTCTGCCTCCAAATTACCGGGAATGCGGTTTAAACGAACAATCGGTGTATTTCCGATCGTATCTATGATGGAATTGTAAATCATAAATTGGTTTTTAAATCTGCTTTTTTTGAAATTGGAATGAATATAAGAATTTTTTACCTCGCAGTTCGGGTATTGAACCCAACCTTATACTTCTTTGAAAATGAAATTTTCTGAGGCCTAACTATTTTCGATTTTTTATATATCGGATCCCTTTTTATACTTAACTTTCAAAAAATGCTTATCTGCTGAAATTATTTAGCTGATCGGGCAATAGAAAAACTTTATAATCAGAGTAACAAACAGACCTTATGTTCTTAGAACAAAGCAAACCTAAAGATTATGATTGCGGCTACAATCTTGACCTGATGATTGCCGCTATACCCCGGATTGATGATTTCGACGAACGCTTAAAATATGCTAAACGGGTAGTAGGGCTTATCAAACAGAGTCATCCAAACTGGGTTGACAAAAATGGCCAAAGCAAACTTGCCTGGGATTATTATTTTGAATTGGCTGACTATAATCCCGAAGATTATGGAATCAAAAATCCATATACCGCCGGGCAGGTTGATGACGCTGAATAATCATCTCCTGTTTTGATGGAATAATTATTCTCTTTTAACTCATAGTTAATACACCCACCCTATTTGCATATATGGCAATGGAATGATTAACTTTCAAATATTATTGAAAATAATGAAAGATCATTTCTGTAATCAAAAATTTTGATGAGCTACCATCCAGATGCCCCGGTATTCCCGACCTTATTTGTAGAATCTCTTGATTCTCCAGCATTTACAAGTTTTTTGGAATCGGTCAATCTGTCTGACAAGCCGCTGCTCTCCATTACCTTGCCAATTGCGGGTATCGACCCGCTTGCAGCACTTGAACTAAACCATCAATACGAAGAGAAATTTTACTGGAATCATCCCCGTCGCTCCGTATCTATTGCTGCAGCTGGCAGATTGAGGGAGTTAAAAGCAACCGGGCAAAACCGGTTCCGTGATATCACACAGCAAACTGAAACAGTTAAATCGGAAATAGAGGCTTACACCGCTTACCACCATTCAATGGCCGGCCCTCTTTTCTTAGGTGGCTATTCTTTCAATGACCATAACATCGGTGAGGTATGGAAAAAATTCGGGGGAGCACGATTTATATTACCCGAGTGGATGCTTGTTGAGATTGGCGGATTGCACCTGCTTACTCTCATTATTGAAAAAAACGGGAGGGAAGCTGATGAAATCTACCAGGAGGTAATATCGAGGATTACAGATTTTCTGAATCTCGCCGGGGAACTTCAGCATACTGAAAAGCAGAAACATTTTCACTCGAATATACTTTGCACTCTTCAGGAACCTGAAGACCGCTTAGCCTGGATAAAAAAAGTTGAAAAAGCACGAAAGCTGATAAATGCCGGAGAATTTGAGAAAATCGTTCTTGCCCGTTCCCTCTCACTTGAATCCAGGTGCCCGCTTGTCAATACGGTTTTGGCTCATTATTTAAGAGAAGCCTATCCCGATTGCTACAACTTCCTGATTCAGAAAGATTCAGAAACATCATTTATAGGTGCCACACCAGAACGGCTCGCATCATTCAGGGACGGCAAGTTCACAACTGAGGGGCTTGCCGGAAGTATTTCGAGAGGACGAAGTGCTATGGAAGACGCCTCGCTGGCTCTTACACTTTTAAGAAGCCAAAAAGAACAGGCAGAGCACCGGTATGTGGTGAAAGCCATTGGCGACAGTTTATTGAAATTCAGTATGAATATTGATCTTCCCCATCAGCCATCGGTTAAAAAGCTGCAAAATGTGCAGCATCTTTTTACACCCATCGAGGCTACAATCATGGAAGGTGTACAAATTCATGAATTGATCAGGGAACTTCACCCAACCCCTGCTGTCGGAGGATTTCCAAAAGAGAAAGCCGTGCCTTATATCCATGAGATCGAAGAGATTGACAGAGGCTGGTATGCTGCACCGGTCGGATGGTTTAATCTCAGTGGTGACGGAGAGTTTGCCGTTGCCATTCGCAGTGCCCTGTTACACAAAAACCGGGCTGAACTCTTTGCCGGCTGTGGTATAATTGCCGAATCTGATCCCGAGAAAGAGTGGCATGAAACCCTGCTGAAATTCACCCCTCTTCTTGATGCATTAAACCAGCTTCACGAAGATTATGTCTAACCCGCTCAAATGGTCGGCTGAACTGATTTCTTCTTTGTACAGCCAGGGCGCTGAATATGCCATAATCTCTCCGGGTTCCCGTTCTACACCGCTTACTATTGCGGCTGCATTACATCCGCATCTCAAAAAAAATGTGGTGCTGGATGAGAGGTCTGCAGGCTATATCGCATTAGGAATCGGGAAAGCAACAGGAAAACCGGCAATACTGATTTGTACATCCGGTACAGCTTTAGCCAACTACCTTCCTGCAGTTGTTGAGGCAAAAGAATCGGGAACACCAATGATCGTTTTATCAGCTGACCGCCCGCCAAATCTGCGCGGAATTGGCAGTTCACAAACCATTGACCAGCTAAAACTCTTTGGAAGTTATGCTGTTTTTTTTCATGATGCCGGTGAACCGAACCTTCTAAAACGGGATTTGGACAGAATCAGATATGCAGCAAAACAAGCCGTCGACTTTTCCATTAACAAAGGCGGAGCATCGCATATAAACCTCCCCTTCCGCAAACCGCTTGAACCCGGACCGGACCAGGTTGCAGAAGTCACAAATTTTTTTGACAACTCCGGTCATCCATATAAAACCGGCAGCGGCTATAACAACATACAACCCGGAAAAGAGCTTCATCAATTATTAGAAAATTCAGCGCGACCTTTGCTTATCGCGGGGCCAGCAAATTCACATCAACAATTGCCGGAACAGATCCATAAGCTGGCTGAAATACTTAATGCGCCTGTGATATGTGAACCGGGAAGCGGTATGGACAATCAGGAAAATCTGATTCACCGGTATGATCAGTTTCTGAGAAATACGAATGTATTGAAAGAACTTGCACCGGATTTAATCATACGGTTTGGTGATCAGCCGTTAACCAACTCTTTGCTCACGGCCCTGGAAATGTGGGATGATGTGCCGGTAATTCATATCGCCTCACGTACCGATACTCAGGATCATGCGCTGTCGGCAACTCATACATTATTTATCCGCAGGCAGGACCAGGTTAATTTTCAGCTGTCCATTTTAAAACCCGGCGCCGGATGGCTTAATAAATGGCTTGATTATGATGCAAAAGCCAATAACAGGCTGCAGGAAATCCTTGACGATTTTACATCACTTACCGATGGGCATGTGTTTCACCATTTTACCCGGGAACTTGGCAACAACTGGAATGTGATGCTGTCCAACTCATTTCCCGTGCGTGATATGGCTCTTTTCGGAAGATCAGCGGCCATGCAGTTTGTGAACCGCGGTGCTGCCGGAATCGATGGAATTACGTCCACGGCAATCGGGATTCATTTGGGAACCAACAGGCCAACATGTTGCCTGACAGGTGACCTCGCCTTTTTACACGACACGAATGCACTGTTATCCATTCAACAATCTGAGCACCCGTTACTGGTTGTGGTGATAAACAATGGCGGCGGCACCATTTTCAGGATGCTGCCGGTTTATCAGTCAGGAACATCAGTTTTGTCAGACGACATTTTTACCAAATATTTCGAAACACCACAGCATGCAGATATAAAACATCTTGCCATGGCTTCCGGTATAAAATTTCTGAGAATTACATCCATTGTAGAACTTCAGTCATTACACCCGGGCAGTGTGAAAGAATCCGCAATAGTTGAGTGCATTACTAATCCAGACGAAAGCATCAAACAGCGACAAATGCTCTGGAATTTTTAAATCCAAAATCTTCATCCCACTCCCCACCCCGTGCGCATTTTTTCTGATTCCATCAACTACCATTGTACACTTCATCAGGCCGATAAACGCCTCCCTGTACTGCTTATGTTGCATGGATTTATGGGTTCTGCGCGGGTATTTAAACCGCTTATCGAGAAATTGAGTTTTTTTTGCAATCCGCTCACCATCGATCTTGCTGGTCACGAAAACACTCAAACTCCCCCAGATGCTGCATTGTTTTCTGCAGAGCGACAGTCCGCACAGTTACATTCGGTGCTTGGCAGGCTTCAATTGGAACGCCTGTATCTTTATGGTTACAGTATGGGCGGGCGACTTGCATTCCAGTTAATGGCACGTTACCCCAATCATTTTTCGGGAGCCATTATCGAGAGTGCCCACTGCGGAATAACTGATGAATCGGAACGCAAAAACCGGGTTAAAGCAGATTACGAACGAATAAGAATAATTGAATCTGATTTTGAATTGTTCATTGAAAATTGGAAAAAACATGAACTTTTTGATAATACACCGGCCGAGATGGAAAAACTCTATTCCAGTGTAATGGCATCACAAAAACCGGACCTCATGGCAGCTTCACTGCGAGGTTTTGGCGCTGGTGTGATGCCGCATGTCTGTGATCACCTTAAAGAATCCGGAATCCGCTTAAAACTGATTTCCGGCAGCCTGGACGAAACTTATGTGAAAAGAATGCAAGAAATTCAAAGCGTCAATCCGCTTATTACACTGGATATTGTTGAGGATGCAGGCCATCGTGTACATGCAGGTAAACCGGCAGAATGGCTAAGAATAGTCCGGGAATTTTTGGCTGATGCCTGAGTCATTCCTCATCGATAGTTCTGATAATAAAATTTTATATTCCATCTTGTGGTATGTATTTGATGAAACGACGGGTAAGTCGTCTGACGAGTTTTTCAGAAAACGAGCCGTTTAAGTTGATTACGATGATCCCGGAGCGACTTGTCTGACGACTTATCCGTCGTTTTATCGTTGACGCCACACCAGGTAAATAACAGGCCGAATGCTCCACCTTTTGAACGAAGGAGCTGGCTGGGGTTACCGATTTTTTAAATTACTGAGCTTTTAATGTTATACATCTGATTACTATTAACAATCATTAAATCTGTTCATATGTCTCACTGGAAAACGGAAAAGGAATTTGAAGACATCACCTACAAAAAGCGCGACGGCG
>RECI01000215.1 GCA_007694095.1 Balneolaceae bacterium
AAAAAAATAAAAAATTTAATTGCATCGTGTATAAAAAGAGTGTTATCATAGTGAAAATGAAAAAATCAGACCGACATAGCCGAAATTTTATCTGTATGATGTGTATGTGTTGTAATACATGATGCAGAGGGTGTACTGATTTTATAATGAAATTTACGTAAAGCCCTCTGGTAACAGCAGGGCTTTTTTGTTATCCGCAATCCCGGATTTGTTCTTTAAAAAATTTGAACTCTTATCCAGAAAGGTGGAGGGACAGGCCCTGCGAAACCTTAGCAACCGGTTCCGGTTTAAACTCCGGAATGTCAGGTGCTAAATCCTGCCCACCCATACAAGATATCTTGTACGGGGGAGGGAAAGATGAGAAGAACAGGCAGCTATTTATGGCACAAGAAAGCCTCTTCTGAAAATCTTCCCGCAGGATTTTTGGAAGAGGCTTTTTTTATTGATGTGAATTTTAAACCAAATTTTTCAACCCTTTGAGAAGCACATTTAACAACTGGTACGAAAACAAAGTCAGGTCAAATCCGGAACTATCTGAGGAGACCGATCAAATTGAAAATATCCTGAAAGATATTAAAACCATTGCAATCGTGGGAATATCCAGAAACCGTCATCGTGACAGCCACTATGTTGGCCGGTACCTTCAAAATGCAGGCTACAAAATTTTCCCTGTAAATCCGGGTGCTGAAACGATACTGGGTGTAAAGGCTTATGATGATCTTGCATCCATTCCCGAAAAAATAGATGCCGTTGACGTATTTGTAAACCCTAAATATGTACCACAAATTGTTGATCAGGCTATCGATATTAAGCCAAAAGCTATCTGGCTTCAGCTGGGTGCAGGTACCCATCCTGCCGAAGTGGAAAAAGCAAAAAACGCAGGTGTTATTCTGGTTCAAAACAGGTGCATGAAAGTCGATCACCAGTTTTTAATCAGGGATAAGGGGCAGGGGGCACCAACCTGTGAAATCAATTTCAACAAAAAATATGAACCTTCAACAAACCAACCCATATAAACATGAGCACAAACGGACAAGATAAAAACTATAAATTCGAAACCCTGCAGCTTCATGCAGGGCAACAGCCTGATCCAACAACCGGTTCAAGGGCAGTACCCATATATCAAACCACATCGTATCAGTTTAATGACTCGGAACATGCCGCCACACTTTTTGCGCTAAAAGATTTCGGTAATATTTATACCCGGATCATGAACCCGACTACTGATGTATTTGAAAAAAGAATTGCAGCCCTTGAGGGCGGTGTTGCCGCTGTTGCAACAGCCTCAGGACAGGCCGCACAGTTTCTTGCTATTACCACCATCGCGCAAGCCGGAGATAATATTATTTCCACTCCAAACCTATACGGTGGTACTTACAACCAATTCAAAGTGACATTACCGAGACTGGGCATAAACGTAAAATTTGTTCATGAAAATGATGCCCCTGAAGACTTCGAAGCATTGATAGACGACAACACCAAGGCTATCTATGTTGAAACTATCGGAAATCCCCGCGGTAATGTGCCAGATTTTGACGGTATTTCTGCAGTGGCAAAAAAACATGGTGTAGCACTGGTTGTTGACAATACATTTGGTGCCGCCGGAGCAATTGCCCGGCCAATTGACCATGGCGCCAATATTGTGGTGCAATCAGCAACAAAGTGGATTGGCGGACACGGAACAAGTATTGGCGGTGTGGTTGTCGATGCCGGTAATTTTAACTGGGGCAATGGTCGTTACCCGTTATTTACCGACCCGGCACCGGGCTACCATGGCCTTAATTTCTGGGAAGTATTTGGTGACCAGGGGCCGTTTGGCAATATCGCCCTGGCTATCAGGGTACGTGTTGAAGGGCTTCGTGACATCGGTCCGGCAATATCTCCTTTTAACAGTTTCCTTTTGCTTCAGGGAGTTGAAACACTTTCACTTCGTGCTGAACGTCATTGTGAGAATGCCCTTACATTGGCTCAATGGCTCAGCAATAGCGAGTTTGTATCATGGGTAAATTTTACCGGCCTGCCCGATCATCCGTATCATCAAAATGGCAAAAAGTATTTGCGTGAAGGCAGATTTGGCGCAGTACTTACTTTTGGTATTAAGGGTGGTTATGATGCCGCACGTGAATTTATCGATAGTGTTGAACTGGCAAGCCACCTCGCAAATGTGGGCGATGCGAAAACACTTGTAATTCACCCGGCATCAACCACACATCAACAGTTAAACGATGAGGAACAGGCATCAAGCGGTGTAAAAGACGACCTGATCAGGATATCTGTTGGTATTGAACATATTGACGATATCATCGCTGATATCGAACAGGCATTCAAAAAAGTAAATGTGACCGCCTGATCTGATAAAAAAAGGCCCGGTTCCACCTGGGTAACCGGGCCTGCAACTCAAATGAAACGATTAACACCACAACCAAATAAATAAAAAAATAGCAGAACTCCCCCCAGAGTTCTGCTACCATTAACCGTATGAAGTACTGTTTCCAGTGCTTCATACTTCTCACGATAACCATAAAATACAAAGTTATGAGTACAGCAGAAACCATTATTTCCACGAATGATGAACAATTAAAAGAATCAATCCTGGCACTTGTTGACGGGATTAAGATAAATCCTGAACAGGCCAATGCCACTTTCAGAGCCAAATCCAAACTTGAAAATGGCTTTCTGACAAATATTAAAATCCGGGATTTTAATTTTGTCTCTGATGAACCTGTTGAACTTGGAGGCACCGATCAAGGCCCCAATCCAGTTGAATATGTGTTAGGTGCATTTGCAGCCTGCCAGGAAATTGTGATTAAAGCTTATGCCACAGTCTTGGATATAGATATTAAATCGGTAACCGTGGAAGTGGATGGAAAACTTGACCTACACGGGTTTTTAAACCTTACAGAAGCCCGTGCCGGTTTTGAATCTGTGACTTACAAAACTACTATCGAAACAAATGAGACAAATCAGGAAAAGCTAAATACGCTTGAGCATTTGTCTGTTGCCCGCTGTCCGGTACTGGATATCATAAAAAATCCGGTTCAATTAAAAGGCAGTGTGCAGTTTAACACATACTGACCGGAACCCCGCCGCGCTAACCAACCGGCGGGGCCTTTAAATTCACTAGCAGGAATGAACAAAGGAATAACCCTTGAGATATTAGATACACCTTTTATTACCGAATCAGGATTTATTTTCGAAAAACCTGAGGCAGCTTACAAAACATGGGGTAAGCTGAACAGGGAGCGAAATAATGTGATTTTGATTTGCCACGCACTCACCGGCCATGCTGCCGCTGATGAGTGGTTTCCCGGAATCTTCGGCAAGGGAAATGTATGTGACCCTGAAAAACATTTTATCATCTGCATCAATGTGCCAGGCAGCCCGTACGGATCGATAGGCCCGTGGTCAATAAATCCATCAACCGGAAAGTCCTACCTGAACCAATTCCCTGATATCACTGTTCGGGATATGGTACGTTTTCAGCAACTTGTTTTGGATCATCTCGGAATCGAGGGTGTGGAACTTGTTATGGGAGGATCTCTCGGCGGCATGCAGGCACTCGAATTTTGTATCATGGACTCCAGGGTGAAATCTGCTGTACTGATGGCAATGGGCAAAGCACACAGTGCATGGGCTATTGGTATAAGCCATGCTCAGCGAAGGGCTATTACCAATGATCCAAAATGGAAAAATGGCAGCTATTCAAGGGAAAACGGGCCTGCCGACGGTCTTGCCGCTGCAAGAATGATGGCCATGATTACGTATCGAACACCTGAAAACTATGAAACAAAATTCAGCCGTAAATTACAGGCAGATAGCGATCAGTTCCAGGTTGAATCGTACCTCAACTACCAGGGAGATAAACTGGCAGGCAGGTTTGACGCTCACTCCTACCTGATTCTTACAAAAGCAATGGACAGCCATGACGTATCCCGCGGCAGGGACAGTTTCGAGGAAGTTCTTGGAAATGTTAAGATCCCGGTTCTTGTTCTAGGTGTCGATTCTGACCTGTTATACCCTGTACATGAACAAAAAGAGCTTGCAAAACTGCTTGGAAACGCTGAATACTCCGAGGTTATTTCTCCTTATGGCCACGATGCATTTTTGATTGAATTTGGTCAGCTGCAAACAATCATTCAGGCATTTACTGATAAACAAAAATATATTCCTATTAATCATGACACAATTAAAAGCATATAAACAACCTGTAACCCGGAAAGCAGTCAAGGTGAAGAAATTATTTATTGCCGGCGTTGGAGCCGTTGGCGATACCCTGTTAAAACAGGTTTCGCGCTACAATGGAGGACAGAATCTTCGCGTATTGGGAGTTTGCAACACCCGTCATGTTCATTGGTACGACCATTCCCAGAAAGAGTATTTGCTTAATGACCTGTTAAGAGGCCCTTCTATTGATTGGGAGGATATTATCAGCAAACTTGCATCCTATGAAGAAAAATCAGTGATCTTTGTTGATACTACCGGCAGCCAGGAAGTAGCATCTCTTTACCTGAAATTGCTAAAAAATAAAATACATGTTGTTACTCCAAGCAAGCTCGCTAATACTCAAAGCCAGGAAATTTTTGACCTGTTGCATTACACGGCGGCTGAAAACGGTGTAGATTTTCTGTATGAAACCAACGTTGGCGCAGGCCTGCCAATAATCTATCCCATCAAGAACCTGATTTTTACCGGTGACAAGATACTCGAACTGAGCGGTGTAGTTTCCGGTACCATGACCTTTCTCTTCTCAGAGCTTGAAAAGGGAAACAGTTTCAGTGAAGCCGTTATCAAGGCACGAGCTCTCGGGTATGCCGAACCCGATCCGCGTGATGACCTTTCAGGGGAAGATGTTGCCAGGAAATTTTTGATTCTTGCACGCATTTGCGGATTGCAAATAGAGCGTAATCAGCTTGAAGTAGAGTCTCTTATCCCCAAAGAGCTGCAGGAAGTAGATTCAGCCACGTTTCTTGAAAAATTACACAGATTCGACTCTTATTGGATGGATAAACTTCTCCAGGCTAACCAAAAGGGTGAAACTCTCCGATATTCCGGCTCACTCAAAAATGGAAAAATAAAGGTTGGAATTGAATCTGTACCAAAAGCGTCAGCACTGGGGCAGCTTAGCGGAACCAATAATCTGATCTGTATTAAAAGCAGGAGATACTATGACCAGCCCCTGATAATACAGGGGCCCGGAGCCGGTAAAGAAGTAACCGCGGCAGGTGTACTTGCAGACATCCTTACAATACCATGAGCGGTCAGTTCACTAGCAGGAATACATTTTGCCTCTTTAGAAAATAACTCTCCTGTCCTGGCAGACCGTCCAGTATTTATAGCAATTTTATTTTGCCACTCTAAAGAAAATTAAAGCCTCTCCGGGTAGGAAGAGGCTTTAATTATTCGGGTTAATCTAAAACCCTATGGTCAGCATTACTGTAAAACCACTCAGTTTAGCGGTAACATCAATTCCGCCAAACCCAAAATCGTCATCGAAATCATCATCAAAGTCACCATTCAGGAGAGCATCTTCATCGATGATGTTTGCCATTCCCAAATCGTACCTGAATTCAACTCCAACTTTTCCAAAATTGAGCCCTGCGGCGAAGATCAAACCATAGTTAATATCTTTCATAAATTCCTTCAGGTCTTCAGTATCGCCGTCAACTTTTGCTTTGGCATCCAGGAGATAACCCACAAAAGGACCGGCAGCCACATACGGACTAATATTGCCATCGAGAGGAATATTAAGCTTCAACAGCAACGGAACATCAATATAACTCAGGTTTGTTGTTGCTCTTTCATCATCAAAATCGTCAAAATCATCAAATCCAATGTCAAAAAAATCATCCGACTCTTTTGAATTCTTCTGCATATACAGTATTTCCGGTTGAATTGAAATCAAGTCGTTTAATGGAAATTCTGCGAAAATACCCCCTGCAAATCCTAAATGTGTGTCTGAGGTCATTTCGATATTAATGAAACCTAAACTTGCTTCTACGGTGCCTTTATAAAAAGTAGCCCCACCTTTTAATCCAAAACGCGTATCCTGTGCACTCAAATCAATTGCCGCGAATACAATTAAACAGATGATGCAAATAACTGTGGTTAATTTTTTCATAATTATATTATTTATTAGTTATACGTTGTGGCTTTATGTTTAAGTTAGCCAGTAATGTCACCGTCACCCGGGCTAAATACTGACACGTTCTCTATACATTTTCCTGAATAAATATCCCTGATTTTTTTTTGAGTATTTTTTTCAATTCTCATATGGAAATTTAAATAATCTGTCACTATAAACATATACGGATTTTTATTTCGGTTTAGCTCAGGGTGCCGGCCAACCTTTTCAACAATACCAGATTAGGATGCTTTTCTTGTCAAAAAGCTTAAAAATATTTCAGACTGAAATTGCCTATTGGATTAACCCTGATGCAATCAATTATACACTGAATAATTTTTCTCTTGACAAATTTTGCCTATTAACCTACATTGTGGGTGAAAGTGGGGAAAAGTGGGAGATTTATATAACCCTCCCTTTTACCCGGGAAAATTTAGCAATCCAAACCAAAGAGAAAACCAGTGCCAAGCTTCAAAGGGCAATTTGAACACAGTGTAGACAACAAAGGCAGAGTTGCTTTCCCGGCCAAGTTGCGCAAACTGGTAAGCCCTGAGGCACAAGATCATTTCACAATTTTGCGGGGAATTGATCCCTGTTTGTATTTATATCCCCTTGATAAATGGGAAGCAGTTGAAGATAGGATTACGGGTGTTAACGAGTATACCAGAAAAGGACGGGCTGTAATCAGAAATTTTTTGAGGTATGCCGAGGATCTTGTTTTAGATAAACAAAACCGTCTCTCACTGCCAAGTGATTTAATGGCCTGGGCGGGAATAACAACATCTGCCATATTCATCGGCAGCGGAGAAAGCATTGAAATCTGGTCACCCGAAAAACTTGAACAGGCCGATGAAGACCTTAGTTTCGAATCTTATCAGAAGCTGTTTGAACAGGTTATGGGAGGCGAACTGAATGATGAAGACTGATACTATGGCTGAATACATCCCACATATTCCTGTATTACTCGAAGAATCGGTTGAGTTTTTAATCACAGATAAAGCGGGTATTTACATAGATTCAACACTTGGCGGTGGTGGACACAGCGCTGTAATTCTCAAAAACCTGGACGACAATGCCCTATTGCTGGGTGTTGACCAAGATAATGAGGCTCATGATGCCGTGCAGGATCTCTTTGCCGGGGATACAAGGTTCATTTCTGTAACAGGCAACTTCGGATACCTCTCAACTATCATTCCCGCTGAATTTCATGGTAAAGTTTCAGGTATCATGTTTGATCTTGGAATTTCAACACACCAGATCAAAGAGCCCATGCGCGGTTTCAGTTTTCAAAACGACGGGCCTCTTGATATGCGAATGGGCGACCTTAGCGGCGTATCAGCCTATGACGTGGTTAATGAATATGATTATGAAAAACTTCGTGATATCATTTTCCATTACGGAGAAGAACGTTTAAGCAGGCAAATTGCTGCTGAAATTATCAAAAACCGGCCAATTGAATCAACCCTGGAACTGCGCAAGGTTATTGAAAGCGTTTTATACGGAAGACATATTATCAAATCGGTTGCCCGTGTATTCCAGGCGATTCGAATAGAGGTAAACAGGGAACTGGAAGTTCTTAAGACGGCACTCAGCCAGGCACTCGATCTTTTAAGACCCGGCGGCAGAATTGTAGCTATCTCCTACCATTCACTCGAAGACCGGATCGTAAAGAATTTTTTTAAGAGCGGGAATTTTGAGGGTAATATTGAGAAAGATTTTTACGGCAATCCAATCCAGCCTATAAAATTAATTTCCCGGCAGATCATAACACCATCTGATGAAGAAATCAAAAGAAACCCTGCTGCACGCAGTGCAAAACTGAGGGTAGCAGAAAAAGCCGGGGATGCATGATGAAAGTACAATCACCGACAGTTAAAAAATTCACAGGCATTTCAGGCGGAGCACCATCCCGAAACAAGAAAAACAATTTTTCCCAAAGAACCTTACTTACAGACGGCTCTGCCCCACCCCATGGCAGACGTTTACATACAGACCAGAAAAGAAAAACCAAACTTCCGGCTTTTACCCCCTGGAAGGTTGTCCTCGCAAGTTTTTTGATAGGAATTTGCGGGATTATTTACATCGGCCATGTATTCAGCACACAGCAATTACTTATGGAAGTAAATCAGCTCGAAAATGAATATAACAGAACTCAAAGGCTCTACCATGAACAACGGTTAATCTACGACAGAATGACCGGCCCCAAAGAAATATATCAGCATGCACGCAACCAGGGTTTTGTAAATACAGGGCCCGCAGACCAGATTATCTACATACAATCACAGGCAAAATGAGTCACCGAAGCTCCATTATGGGCCGTATGTTTGTATTGTTAGGGCTATTACTATTGCTCCCTGCTGCAATTCTTGTGCAAATTTTAAGGGTGAATCTCGTAGAAGGCGAAGGTTTCCGTGAATTATGGAGCTCACAGGCTATAGACTATATTCCCATCCCTGCACAGAGAGGCCATATCTATGATTCAAGAGGTTCATTGCTTGCAACAAATACCGTCATATACCGGGTGGCTATTGACCCGTATACGATAGGAACCAGTTCAAACCTGCAAGATATTCTGAATGTTCTGAGCAGGCATACAGGCAGATCACCACAATTTTACAAAAACAGAGTTCAACAAGCACCGCAACGCAGTAAATATGTAGTTCTTGAAAGAAGTGTTCCCGTTCAAACATTTGAAGATCTCAATGAGCTGAATATTCGGGGTTTAATTTTAGAGGAGGAGTACCGCAGAAGGTACAGTTTCGAATCACTTGCAGCACATGTTATTGGTTTTGTAAACCATAACCTGGATGGAATGGCGGGACTCGAAAGCCGTTACAATAGCGTGCTTAGTGGCACCGACGGCTTGCAGCAGGTACGGAAAGACCGGCTCAACCAGATTTTTGCTTATGTGGGTGCCCCCCGAAAACTCCCAGTTCAGGGGCATTCTCTTCACACAACTATAGATTCCCAGATACAGGCAATCGTAGAAGAAGAACTTGAGGCTGGCGTTGCCAGGCATATGGCTTTGCAGGGTACTGCAATCGTAATGAATCCAAAAACGGGTGCTGTTAAAGCAATTGCCAATTATCCGACATTCGATCCCAACACACCTGCCGCTTCAGGCCAGGAAAACAGGAGGAACTTTGCTGTTTCCGACATGATTGAGCCCGGTTCAACATTTAAGCTGGTACCTGCAATTGCTGCCGTAGAACAACGGGCTGTAAAACTTGATGAATCATTCGATACACCAATAAGTGGCCAAAAGTCAATTTACGGCCAAATGATGCGCGATCACGACCCGCTTGGGACTCTTACTTTCAGCGAAGTAATTGCAAAATCGTCAAATATTGCCACTTCCGAAATTGCAATGAGGCTCAAACCGGATACATTCTATCAATACGCCAGAAATATGGGATTTGGCACGCTTACACAGATAGACCTGCCGAGCGAAGAAGCCGGACGCCTGCAGCGCCCTTATGAATGGAGCAGGGTTACACTTCCATGGATGTCAATAGGTTATGAGATTCATGTAACACCCATTCAGCTCATACAGGCCTATGCTGCTTTTGCAAATGGCGGTACAATGATGAAACCTTATGTGGTTGAGAAGATTACTGACGAGTTCGGCAATATTGTCCGGGAACAAAAACCGGTGCCAATTCGTAGCATTGCCAAGAAAGAAACTATCGACAAATTAATTCCGGTATTTGAACAGGCCGTTTCTGATTCAGGTACTGCCAGGTGGGCAATGGTTGATGGGCTTCGAATTGCAGGAAAAACCGGTACTGCTCAAAAATATGTTGACGGCCGCTACCAGGCCCGGTATCGCGCGTCATTTGTGGGCTTTTTCCCTGTTGATGATCCTGAATTTATCATACTTGTATTACTGGATGAACCGAGAACGAGTATTTTTGGTGGATTTACCTCAGGTTCAATTTTCAAAGAAATGGCCACCAGGATTTCTGGCCTCGGCAACAATATTCAACGGTATAATGAAGAAGTAAATTCTGATCTCATGGCTAACCAGATTGTAACTCCCAATCTAAACGGCCTCCAGCGAAACAGGGTAACCGCCCTATTGAGAAAATCAGGAATACCATTCAACACTGAAGGTTCCGGCACTTATGTAACCGCTCAATACCCCTTACCCGGTGAAGAGATTTCCAGAAATACCCCGCTTAAAGTAGAGTTTGGTTTACATCCCCAGCAGGATGTACCTGATGGTTTCATACGAATACCGGATCTCACAAACCTGAATATGAGACAGGCTGCATATATACTCATAAACCTTGGCCTGGAGATTGAAACCATTGGTTCCGGGACAATTTACACACAATTTCCCAAAGCCGGTGAAATGATGCGGGAAGGCCGCACGGTAACCGTGAGGGGAAAATCAAAACCAATCAGCCAAATTGCATCTTTTACTGCTAACTGATGAATATTGAACAGATCATAAAATTTTGTGAACCTTTAAAAATTAGCGGGGACAAACCTGCTAAAATGGGTAAACTCTGCCAAGATTCAAGAGAGGTAGTTGAGGGTGACATTTTTATTGCTGTTAAAGGCTATAAGTCGGATGGGCACAATTTTATCCAGGAAGCGGTTGAAAGGGGAGCTTCGGTCGTTATTGCCGAAAAAGAGATTACCGGAGTTGATGGTGTTATGATTTTACAGGTAAAAAATACAAGAAAACTTTTAGGCCCTCTCGCTCAGTTTATTGCCGGAAATCCTGCACAAAAATTAACCATAATTGGTGTTACGGGAACTAATGGGAAAACAACAGTTTGCACTTTAATATGGCAAGCTCTCACCAAACTTGGATACAAAGCTTCACTGCTTGGCACGGTGGAAAAAAGGGTAAATCAAGAGGAATTTAAGAGCAGGCTTACCACTGCCGATCCCATCGAACTTTCATACGACATGAGGCAAATGGTTGAGGCAGGTAGCGAATATCTTGTGATGGAAGTTTCATCGCATGCTCTGTCCCAGGAAAGAGTTCGGGGAATTCCCTTTAAGGTGGCTGTTTTTACCAACTTGAGCCATGATCATCTCGATTACCATAAATCGATGAATGAATATGCATCGGCCAAAAAAAAGCTGTTTAGTTCACTTGATGATAAAAGCTGGGCAGTCACCAACCTGGATGACAGCCGGGGAGAATGGATAACCAACACCACACCTGCCAAAATTTTGAGCTTCAGCTTTAAGGCTAAAGGATTATTCAAAGCCGAACTCATTTCTGCCGGTGTTGAAGGTTCAGTTATTATGCTGGATGACATTAAAATAAAAACTCCGCTTGTCGGCTTATTCAATGCATATAATGTGATTGAGGCGCTGCTTGCCTGTACGGCACTCGGACTCGATGGCAGACATTTATCCGAAATACTTTCGGTATGTAACGGTGCACCGGGACGAATGGAACGTGTGAACCTGGCATCTAAAACAGTAAAAGAACCTCTTGTTTTTGTCGATTATGCCCATACGCCAAACGCACTTGAAAATGTAGCATCAACCCTGAATCACCTGAAAAGCCCGAACCAGAAGCTGGTCATTATTTTCGGGTGCGGAGGAGACAGGGACAAAACAAAAAGGCCGGTGATGGCGGAAATCGCTGAAGAAATTGCTGACAAGGTCATTGTAACTTCCGACAATCCCCGAACAGAAGATCCCGACAGTATCATCGATGATATTATGCGGGGATTTAAAAACCGGAAACCGGTTACCAGGATTACATCAAGGCAGAATGCCATTACCAAGACCATATTAGAAGCTGATATAAACAGTATCGTACTCATTGCAGGCAAAGGCCACGAAACTTACCAGGAAATAAATGGCGTCAGAACCCATTTCGATGACCGTGAAGTTGCCCTTGATGCCCTGAAAGAATGGAAACTGCAAAATAAAGAAAGGGTGGGCTGATGTTATACGAATTAATTGCCTGGCTGAATAAAATGTATAGTCCTCCGGGATTCGGTGCTTTTGATTATATAACCACGAGAACGGCTTTTGCGGCGGCTTTTGCACTGTTGATCAGTTTGTTCATAGGAAAAAAAATCATTCGATGGCTGCAAAAAATGCAGTTAAAGGAAAATATCCGTGATGACCTCGGTTTAAAATCCCACCTGAGTAAGGCCGACACACCAACCATGGGTGGAGTCATTATTATATTGGCCACGCTCGTTCCCGCCCTGTTATGGATGCGAATGAACAGCATCTATACATGGATGATCATATTTGTAGTTGTTATACTCGGAATTGTTGGTTTTTTGGATGATTATATCAAAACTGTCCGAAAAGATAAAGCTGGTCTTCATGGCTGGAATAAAGTAATCGGCCAGGTTTTGGTTGGAACCATATTGGGAATAACACTTTATTTCTGGCCTGCTTTCCAGGATTATAATACCATAACAACTGTTCCTTTTTTAAAAGAAGTACACATTGATTACGCGTTTTTCGGTGAAGAGTGGGGATGGCTCATTTACATTCCTGTGGTCATATTCATCATTACGGCCGTCAGCAACGCCGCCAATTTAACAGATGGGCTTGACGGGCTTCTCTCAGGTACATCCGCTATAGCAGGCGTTATCCTTGGCATCTTCGCTTATGTCTCGGGTCGTGTTGATTTTTCAGCATTTCTGAACATTATGTACCTGCCGGGAGCCGGAGAACTCACGATTTTTGCAGCCTCTCTTGTAGGAGCATGCCTGGGGTTTTTATGGTATAACTCGTACCCCGCTTCGGTTTTTATGGGAGACACCGGGTCCCTTGCCATAGGTGGTGCGTTGGGGGCCCTGGCCGTCATGATCCATAAAGAACTACTGCTGCCGATAATTTGCGGCATATTTTTCGTTGAAACCGTATCGGTTATCATCCAGACAACTTGGTTTAAATATACCCGGAAAAAATACGGTGAAGGGCGGCGTGTATTCCTGATGACACCCATCCATCACCACTTTGAAAAACAGGGCTGGCCGGAATCCAAAATTGTTGTCCGTTTCTGGATAATTGCAATCCTGCTCGGAATTTTGAGCCTTTTAACACTCAAACTGCGATGAGACAGGTGAACAGCAGACATATCGTAATCGCAGGAGCTGCCCGCAGTGGTGTTGCAGCCGCCCGTTTGCTAAAACGGAGAGGTGCAATTCCATTTGTAACAGATGCGGGTACGATCCCGGATGCCATTCAGGAATTACTGAAAAATGAGGGTATTGGGTTTGAACAGAATATGCATTCGGATGCATCCCTTGGTGGGGATTTCCTTGTTTTAAGTCCCGGTATTCCAGACAGTTCACCAATCGTACGCGGATACACCGATCAGGGCAAAGAAGTATTTTCGGAAGTTGAAGTGGCAAGCTGGTTTTGCCGTTCACCTATCCTTGCGGTTACCGGCACCAATGGAAAAACATCTGTTGCCAGCTGGATGGCCCATACATGGAAAATCGCAGGTAAAGATCATATTCTTGCCGGTAATATCGGTTTGGCTTTTTCCGATTTTGTTGATGATACATCACCACAAAAAGATGTTCTGCTCGAAATAAGCAGTTTTCAGCTCGATCACATTGACAGTTTCCGCCCTTATGCAAGTATAATTCTCAACATTTCGCCCGATCATCTTGATCGATATCAAAACGATGTTAACCTCTACGCGGCATCAAAATTAAATATCACAAAAAACCAGTCGGCTACCGACCGGTTCATCTACAACTTTGAAGACCCTATTCTCTCCGGCCATGCAAAGAAGCTTGCCGGAAAAGAGAATGCACCCCAACTGCTTGCTTTTTCGGGCAGCGGCGAAGTTGCCTGTGGCGCTTTTGTGCGAAACGGCAACCTGATCTTAAAAACCAATGATAACGAAGAACAACTTATGCAAATTAGTGAAATCGGACTAAAGGGACTGCACAACCTGCAAAATGGAATGGCAACTGCTCTTGCGGCAAGGGCTTCTGAAATTAAAAATGAGTTCATACGTGAAAGCCTGAAAAGCTTCGAAGGTGTGGCACACCGGCTTGAGTTTGTAAGAAAATATGAAGGTGTGAGTTTTGTGAACGACAGCAAAGCCACCAATGTCAACTCGGTTTGGTACGCTTTAAACAGTTTCAATATGCCAGTGGTGCTGATTCTCGGAGGACGGGATAAAGGTAACGATTACAGCTATCTGGAAAAACAGATTCGTGAGAAAGTTCATACAATTGTTGCAATTGGTGAAGCCCGGCAGGCAATCAGGCAGCAGCTCGAAAGTGTTGTTCCCCATTTAATTGAAGCCGACTCTATGAAAGATGCCGTAAAAAAAGCCCGTAAAGCCGCCAAAAGGGGTGAAACCGTTCTGCTGAGCCCTGCATGTTCATCCTTCGATATGTTTGATAACTTTGAACATCGCGGCAACGAGTTTAAACAGGCAGTATTGGATATATAGAGTAAGTACCTGGCAGAATAACATCTTGCTGAATCTAAAACCCAAAACCACTTCAAAACTTAAACCTTGTACTACACCACACCAAATAGTAAAGTAGGTACCATCTTCGAAACAACGCAGGATGAGCTGGAAGTGCCCCAGAAAGGCAGCGACCAGATTTTGTTTGTTTCAATTAGCTTGCTGATGATCTTTGGCTGTCTGGCTGTGTTTTCATCCATCGCTTTTTTTGCTCAAACACACGGAACCACAGCCGGCAAACTGGTTACCAGCCACATCATCAAGCTGGGAATTGCTTTCCTCGTAATGGTTATCATATCCAAGGTAAACTATACCGTTATTGCCCGTTTCAGCAGGCTGGCAATGGTATTGAGCTGGATACTGCTTATTGCTGTGATTTTTTACGGAGAATTCCAATTCGGAGCAAGGCGGGCGCTTTCTGTAGGAATTATTTCATTCCAACCGTCATCGTTTGCCGCAATATCCCTCATTCTGCATGTAGCTGTACTTCTTCATGAAAAACAGGAATATATAAAAAGTTTTAAACGGGCATTCTTGCCCATTATGTTTTGGATAACCATTACCTGCGGCCTAATCGCCGTTGAAGACTTCAGCAGTGCCGCAGTGCTGATGGGGATTTGTACTGTTTTGATGTTTGTTGGGAGAATCAGTATCCCGCAGTTAACCGCGGTTGTACTGGCAGGCATAATTGGCGGAGCTGCATTTGTATCCTCATCGCCGGAGAGACAAAGCCGTATCACAAATTACATCACACAAATTTCAGAACTCAATAATACCCATTTCGAATCCACAAGCGGTTACCAGGCACAACAGGCACATATCGCTATTGCAAGGGGTCAGTTTTTTGGTGTCGGAATAGGTAAAAGTTCACAGCGCGATTTTCTTCCAGCTCCCTACAATGATTTTATTTTCGCCATTATTGCCGAGGAATACGGATTGGCCGGCTCAGCTGCCATCTTGTTTTTATTCACTGTGATCATGTTTCGTGGTATAGCTGTGGTTGCGCGTCATGCTCCCGATGTTTTGGGAACATTGATGGCTTTGGGTGCCACTCTGATGATCACATTCTACGGATTTGTAAACGCCGCTGTTGCAACCGGGCTATTCCCGGTTACCGGCCTTCCCATGCCGTTCATCAGCTATGGCGGAACCAGCATGCTCTTTGCCGGCATGATGATGGGCATTTTACTCAATATTTCGAAGTATAATATGAACCATAAAGCTCGATTTTATAACGGATGATCGCAACCGTTGCAAAGGACATATCATCTACAGACACCCTCACCGCTGCCATAAGCCCATTGAGGGTACTTATGGCAGCCGGTGGAACGGGTGGACATGTATATCCTGCAATCGCGATAGCCGATGCAATTGGCAGATTACGCCCGGATACTGAAATCCGTTTTGTAGGCACCAGAGACAGGATGGAATGGAAAGCCGTTCCCCGCTACGGCTATAAAATCAAAAGCATCTGGATAAGCGGACTGCACAGAAGGTTTACAATTCAAAACTTGCTATTTCCATTAAAACTGGTCGTTAGTGTGATTCAAAGCTATTTCGTATTAAAAACGTTTAAACCTGATGTGGTGATTGCCTGCGGCGGGTTTGCGTCCGGGCCAATTGGCTGGGCAGCCGCAAAACTCGGTATACCGCTGATATTGCAGGAGCAAAACAGCTTTCCCGGTGTTACAAACCGGATGCTTGGAAAACATGCAGCACTCATATTCACGGCTTTTGAGAACGCAACTTCCCACTTTCCAGAACAAAAAGTGCAACTGACCGGCAATCCCGTTCGAAGCCGCCTTTTCATAACCGATAGAAATGATGCTTTAAAGGCTTTTGATTTCTCACCCGATTCCCCTGTACTTCTCATCCTTGGCGGGAGTGGCGGTGCACTGGCACTGAATGAAGCCATGATAAAGTACCTTGACGAGCTGCATAACCTATGCAACCTTCAGATTATCTGGCAATCAGGTGAAAAGTATGCTGACGGGATACGCGACAGAATCAGGATTTCGAATTACCCCAATTTGCGCCTTATGGAATTCATCGATGATATGCCGTCAGCTTATGGGGCTGCCGACCTTGTGGTTACCCGTGCCGGTGCAGGAACGTGCAGTGAACTGATGAACATTGGCCAGCCTGCAATTCTGGTACCCTCCCCCAATGTTGCGGGAGATCATCAGACCAAGAATGCACAATCCCTGGTAAACGCAGGTGCCGCAGAACTCCTTATTGAAGAACATCTTGATCAAGATTTTGCTAATACTATCAAAAACCTGATCCAAAACCGCGATAAACTGGTAGAGATGAGCAATGCGATGAAATCCCTTGCCAGGCCGGATGCTGCAGATGTCATCGCCAAAGATATTTTAACCTACTTGAAAAACCTGAAATGAGTACTCACATTCAAACACAACCGGTTTTTGGAAGAACCCGCCATATTCATATGGTCGGCATCGGCGGAATTGGTATGAGTGGAATGGCCGAGATTCTGCTTTTACGCGGTTATAAGGTTTCGGGATCAGATCAAAGCAGTTCAGAGGCTACAGAACGCCTGAAAAAACTTGACGCTGTAATTTATGAACATCATGATGCCTCGAATATAGAAGGCGCTGATGTTGTGGTATATACAAGTGCCGTTATTGCGGAGGAAAACGAAGAAACCCGTGAAGCGATAGCAAGAAAAATTCCCGTCATTAAACGATCGGAAATGCTGGCAGAACTAATGAGAATGAAGTATGGAATAGGGATCGCTGGCACACACGGCAAAACCACTACCACAACCATGACGGGCCATGTAGTTCAGGATGGAAGTTTCGATCCTACCATTATTGTTGGCGGGCGAGTTCACAGTTTTGATAAAACAAATGCCGTTGTAGGCACAGGTGATATCATTATCGTGGAAGCCGATGAATATGACCGTACATTCCTTCGCCTTTCTCCTTCCATGGTGGTGATCACAAACATCGAAGCAGAACACCTGGATATTTATAAAGACCTGGATGAGGTTAAAGACGCATTTGCGGAATTTGCCAATAAAGTCCCTTTTTATGGTGCGGTAGTGGTTTGTCTTGATGATCCCGAAGTAAGAAGCATCATACCAAGAATTAAGAAAAGAATTATCAGCTATGGCTATAACCCACAGGCCAGAATTCGTGCAATAAATATTTCACAGGATAAGTTTTACAGCTCATTCACTGTGCTGGCAAATAATGAAACACTGGGTGATATTTATCTAAAAGCACCCGGTGACCATAACATAAAAAATGCACTTGCCGCAATTGCTGTTGGCCGTGAGCTCGGTATTCCATTCGAAAAAATTAAATCGGGTCTGGAACGTTTCCAAGGGGTTTTCAGGCGGTTTCAATTAAAGCTTGAATCAGATAATGTGACTGTAATCGATGATTACGCCCATCATCCAACCGAGGTTCAGGCAACGATCCAGGGTGCACGCAGGGGATGGCCGGAACGTCGGATTGTAGCTGTTTTTCAGCCTCACCTGTACTCCCGAACCCAGCAGATGTATAAAGAGTTTGGCCTCTCATTTTTTGACGCTGAAGTACTTGTTGTAACGGATATTTATCCCTCCAGGGAGAAACCTGTTGAAGGTGTAACCGGTGAACTCATTTCTGAAACAGCCAAAAATTTTGGACACAAACAAGTCTTTTACATTAAAGACAAGAATGAACTTCCAGAAAGACTCAAGGAAATCGTGAAACCCGGTGATATTGTCATCACAATGGGGGCAGGTGATATTTATCGCTTCGGAGAAAAATTTGTGGAAATGCTGCATCAAAAAGAAAACTGATTATGCCGGAGAAAAAAAGAAATAATAAAAAAAGATCGCTCAGACAGACCGCTATACGGATGTTGTGGGCTTTATTTGTCTTTTTACTGGCAGGGGTAGCAGTCTATGCCGGCATCCACTTTGAAAAAAATACAATGATCCATGATGTGCGGTTTTCGGGAAATTATTTCACAAATGAGCAAAGCCTGTTGGAAGCAATTGATTCACCCATTGGCCTTTACGCAGACAGTATTCAATACGGAAATTTGATCACGGATTTAAAAAAACTTCCTTATGTAAATGATGTAACCGTAAACATGAACATTCGCGGCGTTTTGCATTTCCGGATTACCGAGTACGAACCTGTCGCCATGCTGGCAGATGGGAACCGGCAGGCATATGTTGCCGAAGGCGGCATTAAACTTCCCATAAAACCCGGGAAAGCCAGGGATGTACCCATTTTATATGGTTTTCCGGCCTCCCCGTTTACAGACACACTGAATTCAGAAGCTTTTAAACAGGTTGAAAAGTTTTTAACGGCAGCAATACAATATGATGCCGGCTGGGTAACAATCAGTGAGATAGCGTGGAGTGAAAGTGAAGGAGTAATTGCACTTACCCATGAAAATGGTGTAAAACTTATTTTCGGAAATGGTGACTTCCAGGAAAAATTACTCCATTGGGAAGCGTTTTATTCCGAAGTAATTATGAAAAAAGGAATACGCCGGTTTTCCAGCATCGACCTTCGGTTCAAAGATCAAATTGTAGTTAAACATTCTTAATTAATAAATATTTAGCAATCAAACATCAGGCAAAAAAAACATGGAACACGGAAATGAAAGAATTGTAGTTGGACTGGATATTGGTACTACCAAAGTTTGTGCAGTAGTTGCCTCAATAAATGAGCAAAACCGAATTCATATCCTGGGGGTAGGCAAAGCGCCCAGTGAGGGCTTAAACAGGGGTGTTGTTGTTAATATTGATAAAACAGTACATGCAATCAGAACTGCCATACAGCAGGCAGAGCTCGCATCAGGCATCCAGGTAAATTCTGTAAATGTGGGCATTGCGGGCGACCATATACGGAGTATCCGCAGTAAAGGTGTGATCACAATCAACAATAAGGAAAAAGAGATCACTGTGCAGGATGTTGAGCGGATTCTCAAGGATTGCCAGCAAATAATGCTCCCGCCCGATCAGCAGATTCTGCATATCATACCTCAGGAATTTGTAGTTGACGGACAGGATGGAATCAGCGATCCGGTGGGAATGAGCGGAATGAGAATGGAAGCTGAAGTTCATATTATTACAGGACTTGTTTCGGCAGCCAAAAACCTCTATCGCTGTGTGGAGCGTGCAGGCTATCAGGTTGCCGACATCATCCTTGAACCACTGGCTTCTTCCTATGCTGTGCTTGATGATGAAGAAAAAGAAGCCGGAGTAGTATTGGTGGATATCGGAGGTGGCACCACCGACCTGGCCGTTTTCCGGGAAAATACCATTCGCCATATTGCTGTTATTGCCATTGCCGGCAAAAAAGTAACGGATGATATCAAAATCGGGCTGAGTGTACTGGATGAGCAGGCTCAGAAACTGAAACATAACCATGGCGAATGCTTTGTAGACCTCATTGAGAATGACGAGGTGATAACAATTCCGGGAATTGCAGGGAGGCCGCCAAAAGAAATCACCAAGAGCATCCTGGCAAAAATTATACAGGCAAGAATGGAAGAGATTCTCGAAATCATCGCCATAGAAGTTAAACGCAGCGGGTACGCCGATTCCCTGAGTGCAGGTATTGTTATCACAGGCGGTGGGTCATTAATTAAAAATATTTGTCCCCTTGCAAATGAAGTACTGGGCATGGATGCAAAAATCGGGCGGCCCCTTGGATTGGCCGGAGGACTTATAGAAGAGGTAAACAGTCCTATTTATGCAACCAGCGTAGGCCTGGTGCTGCATGCCCTCAAAGCAGAAGGGGCCGATAACCAGCAGTTTGCCCCTTCATCATCCAAAACAAGCGGAGTTAGTGAAGTAATCGGTAATATCACCGAGCGGATGAAGAGCTGGTTCAAAGAACTTTAAATAGCAATCAAATAAATAAGCAATCTACAGACAAAACAGCAATCACAAACGGAGATAACTATGGAATATATAACATCGCGCTTTAGTTTTGACGAAAAGGGTCAGGATAATGCGAAGATTAAAGTAATCGGAGTTGGCGGTGGCGGAGGAAATGCCATCAACAACATGATTCGCAAAGGACTGACGAGTGTGGAATACATAGCACTGAATACAGACTCACAGGCACTGAAAAACAATGATGCAAACATCACCATCCAGGTCGGAACCAATTTAACTTCCGGCCTTGGTGCGGGTGCACGCCCCGAAATTGGCCGGGAAGCCGTAGAAGAAAACCGCCACGAACTCGATGAAGCCGTAGATTCTGCTGATATGATTTTTATCACAGCAGGAATGGGCGGCGGAACCGGTACGGGTGGCGCCCCTGTTGTTGCCGGCATAGCAAAACGGAAGGGAATCCTCACAGTAGGAATTGTTACAACCCCGTTTCATTGCGAAGGCAAAGTTCGTATGAAGTATGCTCTTGAAGGGATTGCCGAACTCAAAAAGAACTGTGATACAGTGATCGTGATCCCCAATGAACGTCTCCTGGATATTGCGGATGACGATACCTCGCTGATTGAAGCATTCGAAATCGCAAATGAAGTGCTTTACAATGCAACACGAGGGATATCAGACCTTATTTTAATGCCGGGTCTCATAAATCTCGATTTTGCTGACGTACGTACAACAATGATCGATGGAGGTGCGGCCATTATGGGCTCTGCAACTGCCACAGGCCCCGACAGGGCTGAAATAGCCGCAAGGGAAGCCATAAATTCACCCCTGCTGGATGGCGTCAGTATCCGGGGTGCGCGAAATGTGCTGGTGAATATTTCTGCCGGTTCCAACCTTGGCATGCGGGAAACCACTACCGCAACCAGCATCATTCAGCAGGAAGCCGGTGAAGATGCGGAAATTATCCTGGGAACGGTACTTGATGAATCATTCGGTGATGAATTAAGGGTTACCGTGATCGCCACCGGTTTTGAGCTGGCAAATGAAAAGGCACAGGCCAGAATTTCTACAAACAGAAATACAGAACCTGTAAAACGGGAACGGGAGCGCTCCTTTTCACTTCCAAAAGCAAGTGAAATTGCCAGCCGGAAAACCGTACCTGCAGACAGTAATTTTTATAAAGGCGAAAAAAATCTCAAAAACCTTGATTCCCCGGCTATACATCGCAGAAGCCTGAAATACATGCGTTCCGTTGATGACTTCGAAGAGGCAGACGATGAATATGCGGAGACAGTCCAGGTACACCGTCGCGAAGGAACCGACAATACACCTGTTGCCGAAAAATCCGAACGAATCGATAAAAAAAATACCGAGCAACCGGCATTTCTAAGAAAAATTATGGATTAGAGATTGCCTCTCCAGAACTGATTGCTTTTTTACAGACCAATTGGGCTTTCCTATGCCCAGTTTAGATTGCTAAATCTAAAAGGAGTCCCTCTGACCGGGGGCTCCTTTTCTTTTTAAAAACTGTTCAGAATGATTTAAGAAAGTAAATGATTTGCGATAGACCGAAGAACCGATAAACCGAATGACCGATTTTTTCCACTATGCGCAAATAGGTCATTCAGTTCATCACAAATCAAATTATGAACAACATGTTGGTATTAACGTCGATCTACGCGCATGATTTGCAATAAAATCAGAACAGGTTGATAAGAATCATGATATCGGCAAGCGCATCAGTATTTACATCTCCTATCAAATCGCTTTGAGCTTCTACCGAATTACGAACACTTCCCGCAAAATTTCCGTACACATCAAGCAATGATGATGCATCCAACAATCCCGAGAGTGAAGTGCTGAACAGAAATTTAGCACCGCCAACAGAATTGATCTCCGTATCAATAGCAATAATTATGGAAGCTTCAACCGAAGAATCGTTTTCGATAGCAGTACGCACGTCTTCATGATACTTCTTAAATGAAGATTTCACAGATGCTTCAGCACCATTACTGCTGCGAACTTCGGCCTTCAAAACCGACCCTGCATCTGAAATTGCAGAAACTGTTGATTGAGACATACCGGATGCCTCAGCTCTCGCTTTCACGACAGCATCAATTGCTATCGCTGCCAGAAATGCCTGCGAAGACCGTGCTGTGTTCCTGACACCGGCTGAAACTGAACCAAGAGTGTTCTGAACTACAATTGCCTGCATGTGGGTCATTTTTGCAGTAGCAGCAAGATCAACCCCTGCCTCATGATAAGAATCGAACTTTTTATGGAGATATGCATCAAATGCAGCATTTCGTGCATCCGATGATGTTGAACTGCTGACAGCTGCCTCATAATCGAGCTGGGCTTCTGTCATTAATTCAAAATAGTTATTCAGTAAGGTTTGAACATCTGAGCTGCCATATTCACTTAAAAACTCTGCCCTGGCTTCAGCAGAATGAATGATCGCAGCAGCAACCTGATTTGTGACAGAACCACTTGCATGGATATCTGCAGCACTGTTCGCCCGGATCAGTGTCTCAATATCAGATTTATGAATTAAATTCGATTTACCTTCTGAAATGATTCGTGTATATACAGCAGTTTCCGCAGTAGACTCAATATTTACAGGTTTTAAGGTAAATGATTTACCGTTTTCAATTTCAGCCGCAATAAAGCCCGTCATTTGCCGGCCTTCGCTTTCGGCAACAATTACTACCCTGTTCGCCTGGTTGGCGTCCACATTTACCGTAAACCGGCCGGATGCATCCACCTGTGTTTCCGTTTCACTGATTTTTTCAATGGAGCCACCGGAAGTGATGGCAGCAGCCCACACGGCTTTACTTTCAGTATTGCTCTCGCTGTAGTCCATTTTAGCCTGCGGAAAACCGCCTTCTACAGTACCATGAATTTCAGCGTATTGGTCAACGGAAGAAGTAGTGCTGCTGTCAGAACATGCAGTATAAAATAAAATTGAAAAAAACAGAATGTTTGCAATTATAAAATCTCGCAATCTCATATTATCTGATTTTGTTATGGGTTGCCTTATTAAATTGCATGCCAATGGTTTGTGTTCCATAATTTTTGAAAAAATAGTATAGGCCATTGTTTTATTATAAGCTTAACCAAGCTTATCATGTTCAATAATCTTGAAAAAAAAATCTTTAAAACACCATTATTCATATATTTATTTGTATAATTTTATTGTAGATTACTTATGAATATATCAACAATAATATCTATCTTTTCCCGGCTCGATTGATTTTTTCAGGCCAGGCGGGTTCCGGTTTCAGGCAATCATATCGATCCATATTCTGCCGGTTATGAAACAGGTCACCTCATGTTTTTTTTGATCAGATTTAACATTCTCACTGCAAACCGGTATTATTCCGCCTGCGTTGATTAATGCCCGCTCAATGATTTTCTATAAAACCTATTTTACGGCATCTCTCTTTAGCCTGGCCATTTTTTGGAACTCTGTAACCCATTGCCAACCTCTGATTGAGCAAATTCCTTTTGGCCCTCTTTTGGATCGTTTCGAAACGATCCAGCAAAATTCAGTTTCATCACTTGAGGCAAGTGGTGATGCATTATGGATGACTCCGGGTTTAAATGCCTATTTCGAAAACAGCGGAGAAATTTATGTCCCTCAAAATGCTGACAGCATTTTTACAGGACGAGGACGCGCTTTCTCACTTGCCGTTGAAGGGCCTCGGATTGTTGCCGGCCTTGGTTTTACATCAACGGCCGGAGGTGAAAATGTAAATGCAGCCCAGGGTTATTACCAAAGTTTTGATGATGGAATGTCGTGGAACTTTCTCCCCTTTCCCCTGGATTCCCGTCCACAGGCAGAAGCAAACTGTGACGGCAATTCAGTTGGCCCACCCTGCGACATTGAATTTATCTACGGCGGGAACAGATACATCCGTACAAGAATTACTGTTCCTGAACAATCACCTCCGTTTGAAGTTGATTTTTACAAGGATACAATCTTATCTGTAAACTGGGCATCCGGACTGCTGAGGAGTACCGACTCAGGAATAAGCTGGGAACGCCTTATCCTTCCACCTTCATTCGAAAACGAACTTATTCCTGAAAACTCTTATCAATGGTTTTCCAGGACAATCTCCGGTGAAACCATAAACCGCTATGATCCCCGGTTTGACAATAACCTGCTTGGTTTCGGACTGCTGATTGATGATAAAAGCCGGGTATGGGTCGGTACCGCTGCAGGAATCAACATTTCCAATAACGCTTTAACCGCTCCTGCTGATCAGATCGAATGGCGAAGGATTTCCTTCGACCCTGAAAATGATTCTGGCTTATTATCTAATTGGATCATAAAAATCAGGCAGCAACCGGAAACCGACCGGATTTGGATGACAAACTGGCGTGCCGATCCCGATAACAGGGATGATTTTGGCCTTGTTTATACCGATGATGGGGCTCAAACATTCCACCGGTTTCTTGATGGCGAACGAATAAATGATGTTGGTTTTTTTGGAGGGGATATTTTTGCAGCCGGAGATAACGGCCTGTTTATTTCAGATGATGATGGGAGAAGCTGGAGAAAAATTGATCAGATCAGGTCACCAAATACCTTTATCAGGCAAAACTCACGATATTTCGCGATTGCTGCGACGGAGAATCAACTATGGGTAGGAACCAGCGATGGAATTGCATCTACCAATGACGGCGGAGAAACGTGGAGAATTATTCGTACTGATGTACCGCTGACAGGTGGCAATATTTATCAGCCAAATGCCCCGAATGTCACAACCTATGCTTACCCCAATCCATTTTCACCGGCCCGGCATTCACTTGTTCGAATCAAATTTGAAATGAGGCGGGCGGGCAGAGCTACATTCCGCATTTTTGATTTTGCAATGAATCCTGTTCGAACCATTCGTGTTTCGCCTGTTCCTGTTGACGGAACTTACGAAATTACCTGGGACGGGACGGATGAATCCGGCAGAATTGTCGCAAATGGTACTTACTTCTATACAATAGATTCTCCATCCGTGGTTGCCAACGGAAAAATTTTATTACTTGATTGATGGTACAAAACAGTAATAAATCATCCATACTTTGCTTTTTACTTCTAATCGTTTTTGCTGCACCTGAACTTTTCGCCCAACCAGGCGGCTATGCCGGTTCTTTTTCCCGGATGGGTTTTTCTCCTCGTGGCATGGCCATGGGAAATGCACTCACTGCGGTTGAAAGCGAAGGAATTTACGGCTACTACAACCCGGCACTGGCTGCAAAACCAACAGAATCCATACAGATTGATCTCTCAACTGCTGCTCTCCGTTTCGACAGGCAACTGCACATGATCAGTTCCCATTTCCGTTTACCGCCTTCCGCGGGCTTTTCGGTTTCAATTATCAATGCCTCAGTCGGCAATATTGACGGACGATCCCAAAGTGGTTACCACACGGAGTATCTTTCTACAACCGAATTACAGCTGATCGGAAACTTTGCCATACGTTTTTCGGAAAAAGTCTGGGGCGGTGTGGGATTAAAATATAATTTCACCAATTTACACTCCGAAATCCCCAACAGTAGCAGTATTGGAGTTGATGCCGGTGTGAGATTGCAAATTTCGAATGATCTTGCACTGGCTTTCACTATTAAAGATTTGCTTTCAGAACAAAAGCTTAACACTTCAGATCTTTACGGGGCCGAATCGGCTGGCCTGACTGACCGTTACCCTATACGATTTCATTCCGGGCTTTCATATAATCTGGCTGAAAACTGGCTTTTTGGCCTGGATTATGAGGTTCGCTTTCAATCCGAATATGTACTTCTTAACGTAAGAGACGACAATAGCACAACCAAAACATCCGGAACAATAAGAGAAAAACAGTATTCCCAAAGCCGATTCCTGAGAGTTGGAAGCCGTTTCAATATACACGAGAGAATTACTATCCGGGGAGGAATTCAGTATTTCAATTATGATGATACATATATTTTTCAACCAAGTGCCGGTTTCTCTTTACATTTACCCTATGACAGGTTTTCTCCGTCCATCGATTACGCTATTTTAAGGGAACCCTCATTGCTTTCAACCATGCACGTATTTGCCATAAGGCTGAACATTTGAATCTATGATACGAACCCTTTTTTTAGTACTGATGCTCATACTTACAGGAAACGGCTACAGCCAGGATACTGGGAGCGGGCTTGATTTTCTGAATATTGGCCCGTCGCCCCGCCTGCTTGCCATATCCGAAGCCTCCGTCGCTACACTTACGGGACCATCAGCAATCTATACCAACCCGGCCTTGCTTGCATTTGAAGAGCGTTCCAGTATAGATGCAAGTTATACACTCTGGATATCTAATGTAGACAACCAGTTTGCTGCGGCAAATTTTCGGCATCATAACTGGGCATTTGCAGCTGGTGTATATAATTCCACATCAGATGGATTCCAGGCCCGTGATCAGCCCGGCCCCTCTGCAGGCGAATTTTCTATAGGTTACTTATCACTTTCAGGAGCCGCCGCTTACACGTTTGGCCCGGTTTCAGTTGGCGGATCAATACAGTACCTCAGGGAAGAAGTGTTCCAGTTCAGGGCAAACGGCTATGCTGTAAGCGGCGGTGTGGCAGCAGAATTCCTTGACAGAAGAGTTCGGGCTGCTTTGTCAGCGAAAAATTTTGGGAGCATGGAAAGTCTCGATCTGATATCCACACCACTTCCATCAACTTTCAGCGCCGGAATTTCTGCCAGTCTTATTGAATTTATTACACCCGGAGAAAACGACCTTCCGGTTCTTATTTCAGTTTACGCAGATTGGAGCAAGCCGATTGAAGAAAATACCAATGATGACTTTCACGGCAGTGACAGCTATTTCAGTATCGCATTGAATGCGGATGTCTCTGACCTTTTTTCCCTGCAAGGCGGGTATCGTTTTGGATCAACAGAACGTCCTTACAGTTTTGGCATGGGCCTCTCTATTGAACCCATTCGAATTAACTACGCAATTGTACCCTTTTCAACCGGCTTCGGTACAGTACACTCTTTTGGAATACAATACTTCTTTTGATGCCTGCGAGACAAAACCATAAACTTGAAAAGCTTGAAAAAATTTACTCAGAGTTGCATGAAGAAGGACCAGTAACTCTATTCGTGGCCCCTCCTATACGTTTTGCTTACAAACGGTCTGATTACCTGTTTCTGTTATACAAAGACCTCCTTGCTTCACCTGTTTATAAAATTGATAGTGTAAGTACCATCGGGCATCTAAAGTTTGTTCTTTGGGCCGTTTTGGGCAAAAAATCCATACTCCATTATCACTGGCTTGAATACACCGGTTTTTTTGCCGGGTTCAACTACTTTTTTAAACTATCATGCATTTGGGTATACAAAAAACTTGGCGGTAAAATTGTATGGTCAATTCACAATAAACTTCCGCTTGATTGCAGCCATGAATGGATACACTTTAAAACAAGGAAATGGCTGGCACAAAAGGCAGACAGGCTGTTGATTGAATGCGAATCTGTATTGGCAGAAATCAGTACATATTTTAATGTGCATATTAACAAATTTCGTGTTTGGCCACACCCGGCATACCCGCCTCAGTTAATGCCCCGGGCTGCTGCTGTTGAGGCTATCAACCACAGGTACAACGTTACTATTAAAGTTCAGGACAGACTTTTCCTGATGTTTGGCCACATCAGTCCGTATAAACAGATCGATAAGGTTTGTGAAATTTTTTTGAAGCAGCCGATCCAGAAAAAACTATTGATTGTTGGACCTGTTAAAAACGGCCAAATGAAGTATTATAAAAAAATCAGAAAGCTGTCGCAGCAGAAAGAGAATATTGTGCTCATACCTCAATTCATTAAAGAAGAATGCGTTCCCGAATTTATGAATGCAACCGATTATGTACTTTTTAATTACAGGGAAATTCTTTCATCGGGTGGAGTATCCCTTGCCAGAAGTTATGATAAACCCATTATTCTCCCTAAAACAGGCTGCCTGAGAGAGCTTGATGACGAGAATTTAAGATTCTTTGGTACCCAGGAAGAATTAAAAACTCTGATCGAAAATTTATGAAATACATTCCCGGCAAGGCAAATAAAGTCTGCCGTGCCGGGATTGTTTAATCTGTTATTCAGGTATCCCGAACATTTCAACAACGGCTTGATAATCTTCAAAAAAGTCTGACGGAAGTTTTGCGGGTACACCACCCGGGATAATGACATAGCGTATCCTGTTATGAGTAGTACTGCCAACCTGGCCATCCGTTTCTGTAGCAGTAAAATCAGACCCATATTTTCTTATGGTTACCTCTGCTCTTCCGCTTGCACCTCTAATATTTACGGTCCTGTTTATAATTAAATTTCCCGTGGAAACACTAAAAGTCTGCCACGGCAATAGATGGGTAGAACCATTATTAGTAGTCCAGTAAAATAAGATAACACCGTTTGATCTCGCAGATGAAAAATTTGAATCAAACACTCTCATTCGTTTTACTCGTGGAGTATCAAGATCATCCCAGTTTGGGAAAAACCAGTCTGAATAGATTACATTAGCTGTGCCGGGATCACCTTTATCGCCCTTGTCACCTTTATCTCCTTTATCTCCTTTATC
>RECI01000167.1 GCA_007694095.1 Balneolaceae bacterium
ATCTATTCCACTATACCGATTTTGCTTTCGGTGGGCAGAAAGGAGAAGAGAAACAGAGAAAGGATTTGTTTGGCTTTAGTGTGAAAATGTTGCTTTATGCTGATCAGCATCATAATGTGCAGACCAGTAGCCTTTTAAAAAATGGTTTCCACATTCAGGAATAATTTGATAGTTTCAAAAAAACGATTCAATCTTATCACCCAATAAATTTCACTTGAATGTTTCAAAAAGTATTTATTCCAGCCACAGTATTCCTGTTATCAATTCTTATGGCCTGTGTGGCTGAGGCTCAATCGTTTGAATGGCACCCGCTCCGGGCATCCGGTAATGCAATAGAGCGCCATGAAAATGCCCTTGTGAGGGCAGGGGACTATTTTATTCTTATTGGCGGCAGGGGAATGAAACGAAATGACATTTATAATACTCAAACCAAAGAGTGGTCCCAGGGTGCCATGCCGCCATTTGAAATTCATCATATCCAGGCTGTGGAACTCGACGGTTTGGTGTATGTAATGGGTGCCCTCAGCGGCGGCTGGCCGCATGAAACTCCCTTATCACATATTTTAATCTATGACCCGGTGTTAGACCTCTGGGCGCTCGGACCCGAAATACCGGCAGATCGCAGGAGAGGAGCTGCCGGGGTTGTTGTGTATGATCGTAGGATATATATGGTTTGCGGAATCATAGATGGTCACAATTCCGGCTGGGTAAACTGGCTTGACGAGTTTGATCCGGTTACCGGTCAATGGCGTGTGTTGCCGAATGCACCCCGAAGCCGTGACCACCTGCATGCCGCGGTAATCAATGATAAACTGTATGTAGCCGGCGGCCGGCGTTCCGGCTACCAGTCGCAGGGTTTCCAGGCTACCGTGAAAGAAACAGATGTCTTTGATTTCAGAACAGGTGAGTGGGCTACTCTCCCTTCACCCGATGGTGATATCCCCACTGAACGTGCAGGGACGGCGGCCGCGGTCCATCAAGGTAATATTCTGATTATTGGCGGCGAAAGTGGCAGCCAGCAGGCATCTCATGATGAAGTGGAAATGCTGGACGTTTCTTCCGGGACGTGGAGCCTGCTGAACCGCTCATTGGAAGGCAGACATGGCACACAAGCCATCTATTTTGATGAAATGGTAGTTGTTGGTGCCGGCAGCGGCAACCGTGGTGGCGGGCCAGAACTGAATTCTTTTGAAATACTCGCGGAAGATGCAAATCCGCAAATCCCGGCAAGTTCTTTGGTTAAGGCTGAAATTACTGTCTCATCCGATAAGGTCACATTTTCATCAGATCAACAAGGTGAAACAAAGCGGCTTATCCTGACCAGTGGAAATGGGAACCAGGCCAGCCTTGTCACATATATACAACTCGACAAACCGGAATATTTTTCCATTCAAATACCGAAAAAGACACCGCTAATTCTTGCTCCAGGTGAACAAGTTCCGATTGAAATAACATGGGATAAAGAGGGTTCCGGTTACCCGGAGGCAAACCTTTTGATTAAATCACTCGGAAGAACAGCGCCTTTGAATGTAGTCATAAACATAGAAGATTAGCCTCAAAGGAATATGTGAATTCGGCAGGGACAACCGGACTGTATATCTGAATAAAAGGGTAATTGATTGGTTTGTAAAATATTGAACTAAAAAAAGTTATAAAGAAAAAGATTTGTTCATCCCCTTGAAGAAAGAGATATCCCCTAACTAAGTGGGATATCTCTTTTACGATTTTGCCAATATTTGTTACGAAAACAACACTTCCGCACCTTTGCCCTGTGATATAAGGGATCGATAGGTTTTTAATTCACGCTTAATGTTCTCATTGGTCAGGTCGAGAGTGGTTCTTTTTTCAGCGGCCATATATGCAGCCTGTACCAGCCAGGTAACTTCAGCACCGTAGCCAAAATCGAGTAAACCGTTTTTACCGTCAAGAAATGAATCCACCGCATCCTGCAGTTCGGTGGTATAACCATACATATCTGCCTCATTTGGATGAACAGCAAGTAACCCCCTGGATGCCGTGGATTTTTCAAGGGCAGTTTCGGAATCAGCAACTCCTTCTGCGGCTTCATCTCCGATAAAAATCTCAAGCGGGGAGATCAGCGAATTCACTTCCATCGCGTAACCGGGGCCCAGTGCGTCCATCCAGAGTCGCAGCCCTTGCTTATCGTACATCCATGAATCGGTGAACTGGGCCTTTACAAGCTGACCGGTTTCCGGGTTTCTCAGGGTGAGGATCCCAGTTGCAAAGTCTTCGGCCGGGGTTTTAGTGTAATCTACACCGAACTTTTTCATTAGTTGTTCACGGTACTTCGGCTGCCCCCATTTCAGTAATGAAGTATCACATTGCATGGCAACCGGTTCGAGAAAAGTTACAGGTTTGCCTGCAGGTGTGAGAATATGACGGGCTGCTGCAATACTATGGCAGCCCATATCCGACAGAACACCGCCTCCCTGTTGAGTGGGGTCCCAAAACCAGGCACTGTGCGGGCCGGCATGTTCTTCAGTACTACGGGCAAGGGTGAAATTGCCCATCACTTCCTGTTGCGGGCGCAGCTGCACAAGGGCATTGTTTATCGCGTTCATATGAAGCTGGTTCTCAAAATAGGATGTTAACAGGTTGGCATCTGCAGCGAGTGCAACCATTCGTTCGGCCTCTTCAACTGTTCTACCAAGGGGCTTTTCACAGATTACACCTTTTATTGGTGCTCCGGCTTTAACAGCGCCGGCAATTTCTTCCATGATGGCAACCCGTGTAAAGTTCGGGGTCAGTATGGCAACAGCATCACAGTTATTGCATAACTCAGCAACAGAATGATACATTTTTGGTTCTCCGAGGCGGTTTTTTTTCGCGAATTCAGCCAGATTTTCTCCTCCGTTTTTTGCATAAATGGCAACGAGTTCGCAATGCCTTACCTGTTTCATAGCCAAGGCTAAAAAATTGGCAATAAAACCAGCTCCGATAAATCCTAACTTCAACGTTTTCATATGTTAATGTGTGATAAATGTTTCAGGTTTGTTTATGTAATAAAAAATTTAAAAAGTCAGTAATTATTGGTAACCAACCGAATCGAGCAGTTTCCATATTTCTGTTTTGAATAAAGTACGCGAAGCACCGGTACGGGCAAACAGTTCATTTAACTCTTCATCAGACCGATCTGGATAGGCAGCCCTTGCAAGATCAATACCCGCACCGATTGTGAGATCACCAAGGTTTTCATAATAATCGACGGTACTATACGTGTAATGCCGGGCGTCGCCCGCAGGATAGTACAATGTGTACATGGCCCAGCTGTTCAGGATTTCACGATCTACACGTACATTATGGATGCCGCCCCAAAAATCGAGTTCCATCTCCATATGTTCACCGGTACCTCCTCTTTCGTCAAAAAAGTTTTTTGTGATGTAATTCCCCACTGGAAGGTTTTCCACAGAGGCTCCTGCAAAACCATCAACTCTCCATATCTCCGTACGTACCACTTCCCGGGATTCGCGTGTTTGCTGGTAAAAATCTGACAGGTCCTTATCCGGGTAAACCTCAGCTACGATTTCATTGAGCCCATAGTAGTCAACTAATTCAAAATCATCGAATACATTAACGGCTATGTAGTTGTAGGGAACATCGGGCTCACCTACGAAAACAGAGTAGAAACTCCAGCCCAAAATAATACCGCGGTTTAACCTTTCCTGGTGGATAGGCCTCCACAGTTCCTGTTCAACATAGAGGTAATCAGCAATATTTTCTGATGAGGCTTTAAAATAATCTACTTTTAGGTATAGAGTTTGTCCCAATAAATGAATAGGCAGTAAAATAATGATAATAAAAAAAATCAGCAGTGGGCTGAATCTGTAAAAACTGTTCATAATAATCTGTTTAATTGAAATAGTTACTTTAAAAATCATCATTTCGAAATCTATAATCCATTTCGAAATGTAAAAAATAGAGTAAATGAGGAATAATTCAATGAAATATTGATCAATTAATTTGTATTTATGTTGAGTGATATTAAATTGAAATCATAGAGTGTATTTACCCCACAATTAACCTAAAACCAAATTAGTAAGCTTATGGCACTTTCAGAAAGTAAACACAGCGACCTTGCACTACTTCTTCTCAGGGTAGGTGTGGGCATCATTTTTATTATCGCCGGCTGGAATAAACTAACCGGAATTGACGGAACTATTGGCTTCTTTACAAATATTGGCGTGCCTTTGCCCGCTGTAATGGCATGGGTTGTAGCACTTGTTGAATTTGTAGGCGGAATAATGGTACTACTCGGTGCCTATGCTAAAATTCCATATCTGCTTCTTGCATTTGTTATGCTTGGGGCACTTTACTTTACTAAACTCGGAGGGGAGTTCAGTCCAGCAAGGCTTGACATGATGCTGTTGTTAACCTCTTTGGCTCTCTTTTTAATGGGAAGCGGAGCATATTCTGTGGATAACAAGATTGCAAACAGGTAGCAGACCCGGGAACTTTACTTAAACAAAAACCCGAATTCTGAAAGAAAAAACAGATTCGGGTTTTTTTATTTTTGGCAAATAATGACTCATTGTTGCTACCTGGTTTGAAAAAGAAACCAGTGGCGTTCCGTAAGCTGAGAGTAATGTATTCTTAGGTATTGTGGCAATTTAAAATAAGTTTATCTGCTCAGATGGATTTTATTTATATGTGATCAAAATTGTAAATTCGTATCGAAATGAAAATTAGATATTTGTCTGTCACAGTCTCAATTATTGGGTTGTTTTTTTCTTTTTCAGGAGAAATAAGCCTTACTATAAATACCGGCATATCTGAAGAATCGGGAGCTATAAACATAAATAACAAGGCTGAACCTTCAGAAAGGAATCAGCCATCCTGCCTGATTTCCATGTGGAACCACCGGCGTGATCTTGTTGAAACAGGGGATGTGGCAAGGCTGGTGGCAGAAATGGGTATAAATCATATCTGGTCGCATGATCCGGCTTACTCAGGTCAGCAGTGGGAAGATACCCACATGTACGCGTTGCTTCAGATTCCGGGTGTGGAATACGTGTTGGCTAAAATTGAACGGGCTGCCTGGGGGTGGACTCACGAAATGTCGCTAAATCATGCGCGATGGATTGCAGAACTCTCAAAACATCATACTGGTATAGCCGGAATGTACCTGAACGATTTTTACGACGAAGTAGAGGATGGCCACAGAACCGAAGAGGAGTGGAGAGAGATTATCGATGCTGCAAAATCTGTGAATCCGGAATTACAGTTATGGGTGCCTCATTATCCTCACAGAGGACAGGGGCGCCATGCATTTGATTTTGAAATCGATGTAGTTATCCTGAACCTGTGGGGAAATAATCCGGAGTTAATTGCGAGGGGAGCCGAGCATCTTGCCGCCGGTCTGGAGCATCATCCCAACAGGCCTGTGATGGCCGGTCTTTATCTGAGAGCAGGTCCTGACGGAGGGCGCTGGCTGGAAGAACAGGAATTCAAAAACCTCTTGGGCCATTATGTGGAAATGCTGAATGCCGGGAAAATAGCAGGACTGCGTATGTTTGCGGCATATCAATTTGTTGAAAGGCCTGAGTATGTTGAATGGGCGAAAGAGATTTTGAAAGGAGTAAACTGCAGGTAATACGCCTTCAGCAAAACTCCACTATAGCTATTTGAATTTCATCATTGATAAAAGTGAACGAATTCATGCACTGGATTCGGGTCCCTGCATTAATAATAGAAATCCATAAATTGCATAACGAATAGAAACTGATATTTAATTGGCTTCCTGTAGAATCGTAAGCGGGTTTCCCTCAATACCCGTATAAAAAACAACAAGTTTCAGAATTTCGTTACCAATATTTTTTCCATTGTGAATCCGGTTTGTCACTTCTGCAATGGCTTCACCGGCCCTTGCGGTTATTTTTTTTCCGTCCTCTAGGGTAATTTCAAGTTCTCCCTGAATGATATATGCAAAAGAGGGTACAGGATGATGATGCCAGCCAGTTTCAGCGCCGGGTTCGATCTCTATTTTCAGGACTGTTATTTTTGCAACTCCATCGGGATAGGTAATGTCTTCGCCGCTCCAGGTTGTTGTTGTTTCAAGCAGCAGCTTGCTGTAAACAGAATGAAATCCTTGTGTATATGCAACATTGGAATTTAGTAAGCTGATAAGTGCGATGGTGAAAAAATAGAGATAAAATTTGATTTTCATTTTGTTAGAGTAAATACAATAATCGTTAGGTTATCAGTTTTCAAAGTGTTTGCGTTCTTTCTTGAAATCATCATCTGAGATGAGTCCCTGCTGCCAGAGGCCTGTTAAATAATCGAGTCTGTCCAGATTTCCCGGAGGCACTACCGGTTGTGGTTTGTTTATTTTGCTGATTTCGGCGAGGCGGAGTCGTTCAGCTTCGGCAGCAGTCATGATCATGGAAGAGAGATTATCCGGGTTTTTAATCCCTAACATTTTAAGTGAACGGCTGTCGGTGTTGATATATAAGGTGCCAATGTTAAATTTTTTATCAATCCAGCGTTTATAAATATCGATGCTATGAATATCGGCAAGTTCGATGGTATCAGTAATATTATGGTCAATTCCGGTAATTTGCTGGTCGGTTATCTTATAAGTGATTGAGCTGAGTTCACGGAGTTTTTTGTATATAATGTAAATGCCAGCTCCAAGGAGTGGTATCAGCAATATTCCGGCAAAAAACCACCAAAAGTGATGCGTTTTTTCAGGGTATATTATAAAGGATTTATCCGCCATTAGAATATATTTTTTGAATATAACGAATCATGATTCATTGGCATTCAGTTATCCAATAATTTTTTTCTTGAATTTAAAAAAACAGTTCAATAGTGAATATAAATGGAAAGCTTTCATAATCATTTCATAAAATAATGATTCATTCTTCGTATCTTTTATTTTATTTAAAAAACCCCCATTTTTTCAGATAATTTTGAAACCCTGGAAATATATCGTAGCGATCTGGATGACAATTGTGATTTCAGCAGGTTTTCTGATCCGGATTCCCAATATTCCAATTCTTGAAGAATCTGCACGGAATCTGTTTCTGCATGTACCGATGTGGTTTACCATGATGGTGGCTTTTGTAATGGC
>RECI01000174.1 GCA_007694095.1 Balneolaceae bacterium
TATGGGATAAGGCTCGAAGACTCAAAGCAGCACAAAGGTTATTAATGTCATCTCCTCAAAGGTGTTGCCCGCTCTACTACATAAAAACTTCGTAGAGCAGGCTTTTTGGGGCAAAATTTGGGCTACCGTTGGCAGATTTGTGGAAAATGGCGTTTTCAGCCCTGAAAGGGCGAAATCACAGAGCCCGGGGCAAAGTGAGCACAGCGAATGCAAGCGAACGTCGCCCCGGGAGAGCAGAGGCAATCAGTGCCCCCCGAGTGATGGTCTTATTAAAGCCCCGGACCGAATCGAGGGGGTCATAGACCGTCTACGGTTAGAAGAAAAGAGTGCCGTGCTATCACACGAAACTGCCTGTAGTTTTCCTGTCATTTTTAATATGGTGTTGCCCGCTTTTGGGTAAAATGAGGGATCTCCTGGCAATGTTGTGGACTACGATCATTAAAATCCAAAAAATCAGCCAAAATCATTTTATGAAAATGTTTACGGTTTCATTAAAATTGGAAGACAATTCCATATGGATTCATCAGGCCGCAACTTTCATACTTTAAGACCGACTAACCGATGCTGAACATTCAAAAAAGGCTTTCCAACTCATTCTATGCTCTTCTTGCACTTCCCGCAACCGCTATGGGACTTGGGCTTTCGATTCAGATTGCCGCACTAAGCTGGCTGCTAACGTATCAATACGGATTATCAATAAGTGACATTGGTTTGGTATGGGCAACAGGTCCAATTGCCGGGATTTTGGGGCAGGTGATTATCGGGATCATTAGTGACAATGTGTGGGTGATGAATGGCCGGCGCAGGATTTTTATCCTGATTGGAGGCACATTGGCCTCGCTGATGCTTTTGGCCCTGCCCAATATTGGCATCATACAAGCCGGCCTGGGTATTGAAGCCATTCTGGGGATTGCCATTGTCATTTCAATGGTTTTGGACTTATCCATTAATGTATCGTTTAATCCAACACGGTCGATTATTGCCGATGTTACACCCGAAGGGCGGGCACGTACCAAAGGCTATACCTGGATGCAGACCATTTCCGGAAGTTTTGGGGTGTTATCGTATTTCATCGGTGCAACGATGGGCAATATCTTCCTGATTTACAGCGGTGCTGTGGTTGTATTGCTGTTTTCTGTACTACCACCGTTTTTTATCAAAGAGCCGAAATACCTGGGGCGTTATGGCGAGGACGAAGAGGATATAACCCAATCCATTGCTGATTCAGGTGTGGATCCACTGCCTCATAAGTATGCATCCTTCACAGAAGTTTTTATGAACATCCGCCCGCTTTGGGGTTTTCTGATGTATGGTATTTACGCCATCATCAAACGGCTCAGTGACTTTGAGTTCCCGGGCTATTATTTTGAAATCTTCGCACTTATCATCACCATTCTCCTTGTAGCTCATGCATTGATCCAAAAAGAAGAGGGGAAATCGAGGGAAGAAGCCGGCAAGATCGGTTTTCAGAAAGTACTGGCTGCCCATTCCTTTTCCTGGATTGGGGTGCAGAGCATGTTTATCTACTTTTTCGCTTTCGTTGAATTTCAGATTCCTGATTTATCCGGAGATGAAATCGGAACGGTTGTGAACTGGAGCTTTTTCTCACTGAATTTGATTGCCGCGATTATTCCAGTACTATTGCTTGAGCCTCTGGCCAACCGCTTCGGGCGTGTTCGCACCCATGCCTGGTCGCTCGTAATCATGGCAGCCGGTTATGCGGCGATCGTTTTTATGGGGAACCATCCCAGCGTGATTTATATCCTGATGATGATTGTCGGGATCGGATGGGCTTCCATTATCAGCCTCCCTTTTGCCATCATGAGCCAGAAAGTTGCGCAGAATCAGATGGGACTGTATATGGGGCTGTTTAATCTCTCAGTAGTTTTGCCACAGCTGGTTTCGAGTTTTGGTATTGGTGAAGTTGTAGAAGCTATGCCCAACAAGTCGATCCTGTTGGTAATCTGCTCTTTCACTGTTGCGTTATCGGCCATCAGCTGGTTTATGGTGAAAGAACCCAAAGATGAAATGACAGAAAATCCCGTACTGCTGGATGAAAAGATCGGGAAGAAGTTTGAAGATTAACTATAGACTAACCCGGATTGACTCGTCTGATGACTTACCCGGCGGCTGCCCCAAGCTGTGTTAGTTCAGGCCTTTGGCCTGTTGGGGCGGGACGTATGCTTTGATTGGACAATGATGTGCCATCGTTGGTTATTTAAGGTACAGAGCTTTTTTTTCGAAATAGTGATTCATAGAACAGGTGTTCCCGCCAACAGTACCTGGCGTACCGTTTCCATCGAAGTGTTCCTCTTTTATCCCGCGAAGTGCACCTCTTTTATCCCGCGAAGCGTTCCTCTTTTATCCCACGAAGTGCACCTCTTTTATCCCGCGAAGCGAAAAGCTGGAGTGATAGCAACAGTCCCGATAACTCGACTGGTAAACTAAACACTAAAAACTCAAAACTAAAAACTCCCCATCACAGAAATCCAATATCATCCGAATCCATTAAAAAAGTGGTAGAGCCTTTAAATAAATTAAGCTTGTTATCTTGTTAGGATCTGTTAAAAATGATACCTCACAAACCCCTCAATAGCCTCATATTCGGCAAGGCCAAGGTCATCGTAGGTTTTTGCCGTGCCGCGGTTGCGGTCTTCAGAACGCTGCCAAAATTCGCGTGCATCGGTGCCGGGAAAGAGCGGACGGTCTTTTTGTGATTGATGCTTGAAGATTGCCCGTCGTTTACGCTGCAATTCTTCAGGACTGAGTGGCACGGCCATTTCAATCTCATTCACATCCCATTCCTGCCATGCACCACGGTAGAGCCACACCCAGCAATCTTTGGCCCAGTCATCATTTTTAATCACTTCAAGTGCCGAAAAGATGGCATTCAGGCAAACCCGGTGTGTTCCGTGAGGATCGGAAAGGTCGCCTGCGGCGTACACCTGGTGGGGTTTCACTTTCCGCAGAAGGTCAACGGTGATTTGAATATCCTCATCCGAAATCGGGTTTTTCTTAACCCGGCCCGTTTCATAGAAAGGCATATCCATAAAGTGCATGTTCTCATCCGGAACGCCACAGTATCGTCCGCCAGCCTTTGCTTCACCACGGCGGATCAATCCTTTAATTTTTTTTACTTCAGGCGAATCAACTTGACCCGGTTGTTTGTTTTTCAAAAATTCATTTACCTGCCTGAAGAGCTTTTCCGCTTTCTGTTCTTTCATCCCAAAGGCTTCCGAATAATCGAGTACAAAGTCGGCGAAGCGCACCACATCATCATCAAAAACTGCAATATTACCCGATGTCTGATAAGCAATGTGAACTTCATGGCCATGATCGGCAAGACGGATGAGGGTACCGCCCATAGAAATCACATCATCATCGGGATGCGGACTGAAGATCAGTGCACGTTTTGGGAATGGCGACTTTCGTTCGGGCCTGTAGGTATCGTCTGCATCCGGTTTACCGCCCGGCCAACCGGTTATGGTGTGCTGCAGTTCATTAAATACCCTGATATTGATATTGTATGCAGGCCCCTGTTTGGTAATCAGGTCGGCCATACCGTGTTCATTGTAGTTTTCATCTGTCAATTTCAGTATTGGCTTGTCAACTTTTTGGCAGAGCCATACAATAGCTTTGCGTACCAGCTTTGGATCACTCCAATCGCTTGTGGTCAACAGCCAGGGGGTATTGATACGCATCAGTTTTTCCGAAGCCGCATCATCCAGGATGATGGTGGTATCAGGATGATTTTGCAGGTAAGTAGCCGGTATACTTTCTTTAATTTCCCCTTCAACAGTATCACGTATAATCCGGGCTTTACCCTCACCCCAGGCGAGTAGAAAAATGCGTTTGGCACTCATAATGGTACCCACACCCATGGTTATAGCCCGGCGTGGTACATATTCTTCACCGAAAAAGTCACTGGCAGCATCTTTGCGTGTAATTTTATCGAGTGTGATTAAGCGGGTCTGGGAGTCGGGGCGTGAACCGGGTTCGTTAAACCCAATATGGCCGGTTCGTCCGATACCCAGCAGTTGGATGTCAATACCACCGGCCTTTTTAATTTTTTCCTCATAATCATCACAATAAGCCTGTATCTCTTCTTCCTCGATGGATCCGTCAGGAATGTGAATTTGGTTTTTCGGTATGTCGATATAATCAAAAAGGTGTTCATTCATAAAACGAACATAACTCTGAAGGGAGTTCGGCTCAATCGGGTAATACTCATCAAGGTTAAATGTTATCACATTTTTAAAGCTAAGCCCTTCCTCCTTGTGGAGGCGAACCAATTCTTCGTACACTCCAACCGGGGTAGATCCGGTTGCGAGCCCCAGCACAGCCTTGGCCCCTTTTTTTGCCTTCTCCTGTATAAGTATCGCAATTTCGTGAGCAATAGCCTCCGCGGCTTCGGAGCTGTTTTCGTAAAAAATGGTTGGAATTTTTTCGTAATAAGTTAATCTCTTGTCAATGGATGCAGTTTTGTGTTTGATTGTCACCATATAATGTTTCTCGGAATTATCAGGTTTTAGCTCCTTATTTTGATTTATAAAATATAATAATATTTGCTTTCAGAACGGATTGGAATCGGTTCCAAAATTGATTTTTGCTTTCATATAGTTTGCTTTTAATAATTTAATCAGGATTTTACATAAATATCTGGAACAGACTGAATTTCATTAAATGTATACCTTACATCCGGACAAATATAAATCAATCCAAAACATTTTTTGATGAAACAAGAGGAAATTGTTGCAGGGATTGATTTAGGCGGAACCCTAACAAAATTTGGACTGGTTAATCGTTCGGGTGACCTTCTTGCGTTCGGAATCATTCCAACTGAGAAAAACCTGCATTATGATGATTTTCTGAAAAAGTTAGCCGGTGAAATTGAGCAACTTATACACTCTTTGGGGGAGAATTATATTCTATTGGGAATCAGTATAGGTGCACCAACCGGAAGCCAGTTTGAGGGTACAATTGATAATGCTTCCAATTTAAAGTGGCCCAAAAAACTGCCTGTTGCCGACATTTTAAAAACCATCTTTAACCTGCCGGTAATTGTGGTGAATGATGCGAATGCGGCAGCAATTGGAGAGATGCTGTTTGGCGTAGCCCGGGGGAAGAAAAATTTTATGGTGGTTACACTTGGCACCGGCCTGGGATGCGGAGTGGTAATAGACGGAAAATTATTACTGGGTACAAAAGGGCATGCTGGAGAACTTGGCCATATAAGGGCAATTGAAAACGGCAGACTATGTGGCTGCGGAAGATTTGGCTGCCTCGAAACGTATGCTTCAGCAACCGGTATCGTACGAACTGTACTCGATATGGCTCCCGGCAAAATGTCAGGGTCGCTGCTTGGCAGGTTTGATGAAAATTCACTTACAGCAAAAAAAATTACAGAAGCAGCACTTCAGGGCGATAAAGTTGCACTCGAAGCATTCGATTTTACCGGCAAGGTTCTTGGAATAGCCCTTGCCGATGCCATTGCTTTACTTAATCCGGAACTTGTAGTTCTCACAGGAGGCCTTGCCAAATCTGGTGACCTTCTTCTCAAACCTACAACCAGCTACCTGAACAAGAACCTGCTGAGTATCTACCATGAGACTGTTGAAGTGAAACTTTCGGAAATCAGCAATAAAAAAGCGGCAATACTTGGCCTTGCCGCCACCATTTGGCTCCAACTTGAAGAGTTGAACCGGGTAACAGTTTGAAAGAGATTGTATATTTATAGGAATGAATTTTTTTTGCAATTTTAATAAACACAGTTATGGAACGCCAGTTACCTATTGCCATACTTACATTTATCCTGGTTTTAATTCCTTTTTTCACATCCTGTGATTCACCGGAGGAAGAAGCAGCTTTTCCCGGCAGGGAATTGCTGATTACCACATCACCCATTGAAATTGACTGGCAGCTGAACTCAAATTTTGAGCCTGATAATAAGTTCAGTGCGGTTATTACATTCCGAAACACCGGTTCAGATACATTTGAACCGCAGGGATGGGCGCTTTACTTCAACTCTCTTCGCCCGCTTGATCTCGAAAGTTTTTCCCCGTGGTTCACAGCCACACATATAAACGGAGATTTCTTTAAACTGGAACCTGCCGAAGATTTTGAAGCAATCGCTCCCGGCGAAGAGCGGGAAATTCCGTATAAGGCGATGTACCATGCCATCAAATTCACTGATGCACCTCAGGGCTTTTATTTTGTATATGATGATGGTCACATTGAAAATGTAGAAACCATACATATTGCTCCGTTTACAGCCGAAGAGCAGACAAACAGGTCGGAAACCGACAGGGTTCCGGTGCCTGATGCGGAATTTACTTTCAACAGAAATGAAAATTTTTCGTTGTTAAATCCTGAAAATGTGGGCAGGATTATACCCACTCCACGAAACATTACACCGGACGAGGGTGCTTTTCATCTTCAACAGGGGATTGATATCTATTACAATGTTGAGTTCGTGAATGAGGCAAACTTTTTGGCTGCCAGGCTGCTTGGTCAATTCCGGATATCCGCATCCACTCACTTACAAAGCGGGGATGAGAATGGTGCCGGGATATACCTGAACCTGGATCCTTCCGCAGATTCCGGAAGCGAGGGATATCGGCTTGTTATAAATCCTGATGAAATCACAATCACTTCTTCAGGTTCGGCCGGTATATTTTACGGCATTCAGAGCCTGCTGGCAATAATCAGCAACAGAGACGCCGACGAACTGATGATACATGCAATGGCAATTGAAGATTCGCCCGCATTTGCATACCGTGGAATGCACCTTGACGTATCCCGCAATTTTTTGTCAGCAGATGATGTGAAGCTGTTGATTGATCTGATGGCAACCTACAAACTGAACAAATTCCATTTTCATCTCACGGATGATGAAGGCTGGCGCCTTGAGATCGATGCTCTGCCGGAACTTACTATGATTGGCGGGAGGCGCGGACATACCGAAAGTGAGGAGCACTACCTGATTCCTGCTTATGGTTCGGGACCTGATCCAACACCGGGCAGCTCGTTTGGGAGCGGTTGGTATACCCGAAGTGAATACATGGATATCCTTCAATATGCCAATGAGCGCCATATCGAAGTAATTCCTGAGATTGATGTGCCCGGGCATGCAAGAGCGGCAATTGTGGCCATGAAGGCGAGGGCGGAGAGGCTGAAAGCTGCTGGCGATGACTCAGGCGCCAATTACTTCAGGCTTGATGAGGAAGGCGATACTTCTGTCTACCGCTCGATTCAAAATTTTGATGACAATGTAATCAATGTATGCCAGGAATCCACATACCGGTTTATGGAAGTTGTGATTGATGAAATCGTTGACTTACACATGCTTGCAGGTGCCCCGCTTAACAGCATACATGTTGGAGGCGACGAGGTGCCGCTTGGTGTTTGGGAGCAATCGCCGGCTTGCCGGGAATTAATGGAGAAGGAAGGAATTGAAAATGTACGGGATCTCCAGGTTTACTTTTTTGACAGGCTGCTTTCAAAACTGCAGGATCGCGGGCTCAGCATGGCCGGCTGGGAAGAAGTGGTGTTCAGGGAAGATCCGGAAACGGGTGAACACTTCCCGAATCCACAGTTTGCAGGCCCTGTTCATCCACATGTATGGTCAAACATATGGGGTTCAGGTACCGAACACTATGCCTATACCCTTGCCAATATGGGTTATAAAGTGATTATGTCTCATGCTTCCAATTTTTACTTTGACTTAGCCTATAATAAAGACTGGGAAGAGCCGGGTTTCTACTGGGCATCCATGTTCGACACCATTGAACCATACTCCTTTATCCCTTTCAATCTTTATCGTAACGCTGTACGGGACAATTTTGGCAACCCGATACCTGAAAATCAGTATGAGAATGAAACTATACTTTCCGTTCAGGGACGCGAAAACATACTAGGGTTGCAGGGGCAATTATGGACAGAAACAGTGAACAGGCCTTCCGCAATGGAATACATGGTGATGCCGCGTCTGTTGGGCCTGGCCGAGCGGGCTTGGGTCGGTGATGCTGACTGGAGCCAAATTCAAAACCGGGAGCAGATGTGGAACCAAAGAGATATTGCCTGGAACGAATTTGCTAACCGCATCGGCCAATTCGAATTCAGGCGGCTCGATACCCTTTACCCCGGCCTGAATTACAGGCTGCCACCGCCCGGAGGGGTTATCCGAAACGGGCAATTGGTTGCAAATACTTTTTACCCGGGGCTCGAAATACGGTATTCGCTGGATGGTTCAGAGGTAACTCGGGAATCACCAATTTACACCGTACCTGTTGATATAAACGATAGTTATTCAGTTAGCCTGGCAACGTTTAACACTCTTGGCCGTTCGAGCCGGATAGTTACAATACCGGCCGAATAATAATTTACATTGCCTGACAGTTAAATATTCGTCTAGGACAAGAATTTTTTGGATTACAGCAACGTTGAGCAGACATATGTATTTAGCGACCTGGCAGAGTGCGACAGCTCCTGCCAGAGTCGCGGGTTGTCTCTTCGAACTCGCATAGTGCGACAGCTCCTGCCAGAGTCGCGGGTTGCCTCTTCGACCTTGCAGAGTGCGACAGCTCCTGCCAGAGTCGCAGGATGCTGCTTCGGAGAGAATTGCCTTTGGAACACAATTCTGATTCCGATAGGACAGGTGCCAAAAAGCACAGTGCCCTGTAAGGTCGTTTGATTCGAGTCTCTAAATGCATACAAACAAACAGTTTAACGTATGAGAAGGATGGCTTTCTTTATAAATCACAGTCCCAATATCACATGGAACGATTAAATATCGACAAAGTAGCCAAACTTGCACATGTCTCCCGTTCAGTGGTGTCGCGGGTTTTGAATAACCACCCGAATGTAAGTGAAGAAGCAAGAACGCGGGTGATGACAGTGGTAAACGAGTATAATTACAAACCAAATTCTGTTGCCCGAAGCCTTGCTACACAAAGTACATACCAGGTAGGTGTACTTACAAGCAGAATTGGTGAAGAAAGCCTTGGTAACGGGTATTGGTCACTCCTTTACCTTGGCATTTTTGAAGAGTGCATCAGACAGGGATATTACGTCCGTCTTTCTTTTTTCTCCACATCGATGTCAAAAGAATTGCATGACCTTATTTTAAATGAGGATCATCTTGACGGAGTGATTTGCCTGAATGAAGAAGTTACTGCATTTACGGTTCAAAAATTTACCGACCGAAGAATTCCTATTGTCATGGTAGGACACAACCCGAATTACCCTGATATAAGTTCAGTGGACGTTGATAACTTTTCAGGAGCATATAAAGCGGTAAAATACCTTGCCGATTTAGGACATAAACATATTGGCGGCATTTTTGGGGACCAGAATCTGGAGGAAGCCGAAAACCGGAAAAAAGGGTATAAAGAAGCACTTATTGATGCCGGAGTAACGTTCAATAATGATTTTACCTCAATTGTGGACTACTCCCAGCATTCAGGTTTTAACACGATGAATCATTTTCTGGATCAGTACCCGGAAATGACAGCCGTATTTTGTGCAAGTGATACACTTGCCATGGGGGCAATTCTTGCATTGTATGAACGGGGAATTGAGGTGCCGTCACAGTTTTCAGTTATCGGTTTTGACGGACTTCCGATTTCGAAATATATGGTACCGCCATTAACCACCATTGAGCAGCCGGTATATGGTAAAGGTGTAAAAGCGGCAGAATTGCTTGTAAACTGCATAAAGGGAGATAGCAGGGGGCCAGTTCAGATTAACCTGGAACCTCAGTTGGTTATTCGGAAAAGTTGCGCACCGCCGAAATCGAAACAAGTATAATAGTTGTTTTGTTGCCACCCCCGAACGGATATCATTATAACTTGATTTCCCCCTTCTTGTAATTATCAATAAACCGCTTGGTATATTCTGATAAAACAAGTTGACCGCTGATTTCTGCACGCTGTTCAAGGGTAGATCCCCAATGCCCAGTTGCCTGCCATAAGACATCCTTCAGGTGAGCAAGTGCATCGGGATTGCTCCCTGCCAGTTCAGCCGAAAGGCGGTGCACTTCAGAATCGAGTTCGGCTGTGGAACCGGTAAGTTTGTTGAACAGTCCATGCGATAATGCCCATTCGGCATCATACCAGGTGTTTGCATCGAGGGCAAGGGTGGTAAACGAAGCCACGCCGAGTTTTCTGCCAACCGCAGGGCCGACAACGAACGGGCCAATACCAAGTGTAAGTTCACTTAACTTGATTGAGGCACCTTGCATGGCAACCACAAAATCGGCAGCAGAAATGATTCCGATTCCACCTCCAACTGTTTTTCCATGCACACGGCAGAGTATTAATTTTGGACATGTTCGCATGGCATTAATTACTTTCGCAAATCCCATGAAAAACTCTTTACCCTCATCAAAATTGGTGATTTTCATAAGTTCGTCGAATGAGGCACCTGCACAAAAAGCGCCTTCTCCGGCACTTCTCAATACCAGTATTTGGTTGGACGGATCCTCACCGGCTTTTGTGATTGTTTCAGCAAGTTTTATGAGCAGCGTTTTTGGCAGCGAATTGCCCTTCGGATGATAAAACTCAATGGTTCCGATATTGTTTTCTGAGGAATAGGTTACAACTCCGTTTTGGTTTTTACTCATTACGCAAGTATTTATATGGCAGATTTAGTGATTTGGATGATTCAATTGAAACATTTCAAAATCAAAAATTTCGAGCTTCTTAGACGATAATGTAAATATTTCAACTGATCAACCGGGCAATTCTTTTTTTAATGACAGGAGTGAAAACACCGGCGCCTTGCACTCAAAATTCCTGCATACATATGCAGCAAATGTCTCATGAATAGGATAATGCTTTACAAATGGTGCAATTCGGCTTAGTATTTCGTCATATTGTTCAGTTTTGAGCAGTATTACCGAACCGGCCGGAAGCTGCTCGCGGCAAAACCGGAGAGCCTTCTCAACGGTTTTATTCCGTGTTTTGGCAGTAATGACTACCTCAGCAGACTCATCCCGGTATATATTATATGCGTTAAGGGTGTGTGTATATCCGGCAGGTGCATGGGCAATCTGTTCGGAAAATGCCCTGAAGACGGTAGCCGCGCGTTTTTCATAATCCGGGTTAGCAGTGAACCTGGAGAGGCTTATTCCGTTGTGAACAGCCACCGAATTGGATGATGGAACAGCTCCGTCATAGATCTCTTTTTGCCTGCCCAACAGTTTTTCGGCATTTCCGGATGTAAAATACCAGCCGCCATGTTCTTCATCAAAAAAATCAATATCAAACCGGTTTTGCAAACGAACGGCTTTGTCCAGGTAATCCGGTTCGAATGTAGCATTATAGAGTTCAATTAATCCCCAAATGCTGAAAACGTAATCATCAGCCATGCCCTCGATTGCGGCATCGCCGTCTTTCATCCTGTGCAGAAGCCTGTCACCTTGCAGGCAATAGTGTTCAATTATTTTCCACGCATTTCCAGCCCGTTCTACCAGGGTTGCATCATCAAGGATTACACCGGCCCTTGCCAGCGCGGCAATCATCAGGCCGTTCCAGTCGGTCAGGATTTTGTCATCCAGCAGCGGACGCACCCGCTTACCCCTTTCTTTTTTGAGCCGTGACAGGATGTTATCAACTGTTGATTTCATTTCAACGGACACCCTGTTTTTCAGGTGTGGAATATTTTTCCCCGTTTTCTGATGGGTGGCCTCATCGAGGAAGTTGCCGTCCTCTTCAAACCGGTACAGATCAAGAAATATCCCAGTATCCTTTTCATCCAGAATGGCACGGATTTCATCTGTCTCCCATACGTAAAATTTGCCCTCTTCGCCTTCACTGTCGGCATCCTCGGCGGAATAAAACGCTCCTTCAGGTGAGGTGAGGCACTCATCCACGTACTCAGCAATTTCGTGTGCGGTTTCCCGGAAAAGCGGATCGCCGGTGATCTCCCATCCTTCAGCGTACGCGAGGAGAAGGGTGGCCTGGTCGTACAGCATTTTTTCGAAATGGGGAAGCAGCCAGTGCCGGTCGGTGGAGTAGCGGTGAAAGCCGAAACCTACATGGTCCCACAGACCGCCCAGGCGCATTTTTTCGAGTGTGAGCCGCACCATCTCCAGGTCCTCCGGATCGGCCTCCTTCCGGTAGCGGTTTATCAAGAAAAGGAGGTTGTGTGGGGAGGGGAATTTCGGCGCCTGCCCGAACCCGCCTTCGGATGCATCGAACCGTTCGGCAAGCGATTGCCGGGCCTGCCGGATGATGTTTGGCGGAAGGCTGCCCCCGCTTTTGCCCAGCTCCAACGATCGCGAAAACCCCTCCTTGATGCGCTCAGCCGATGTAAGAATATTTTGCCTGTCATTTTTCCATGCATTTTCGATTGCAGGTACAAACTCCATCATGCCAATGCGATTGGGCCGGCTGTGTTTTGGCAGGTAAGTGGCCGCGTAGAACGGTTCTTTATCAGGGGTCATCACTATGGTGAGAGGCCAGCCGCCGTGGCCGGTTAGCATCTGGCAGACGGTCATGTAGGTGTGATCAATATCGGGCCGCTCTTCCCGGTCCACTTTGATGTTAACAAACGTTTCGTTCATCCTCCGTGCCACCTCTTCATCCTCAAAACTCTCGTGCTCCATCACATGGCACCAGTGGCAGGTGGCATACCCGATAGAGAGGAATACGGGTTTGTCTTCACGTTTTGCTTTTTCAAATGCTTCTTCTCCCCAGGGGTACCAATCAACCGGATTATTCTTGTGCTGAAGGAGGTATGGGCTTTTTTCGTTTGTGAGCCTGTTCATAGATCTGTGCCAGTGGTCGCTGACCCGCTGCTAAATGTGAAAAATTAAATTCTGAATGCCGGAGACCTGGGCAGTTTCGTTTTCCGGGTTTTGTGAATAATGAGTATAATCAACAAGTTTGAGGGTTCATAATTTCCTGCCTCAATTAGGAGTTAATATCTGCGAGCATTCAGAATGGATAACGCAATTGGATGGTATTGAGTTCACAGGGGAAATGCCAGAACAGGTTCATCTTATTTTTTAATGAAGGGTGGATAAGGGGTGCTTTCAGATTCATGAAACGTAAAGGCTAAAATATTTTCAAAAAAACTCTAATAAATTTATGTTATGATGATGGATAAAATGGTTACTGATACATTATTCACTAATTGATAACAAAAAATCACAATTAAATGAATGATCAACAATCTGATCTAGCCACGACTTTGGACAGAAACATGGGATTTGCCATCCTCAGGGTAATGCTTGGCATCAACATGCTTGGCCGGAGTATTATACGGATCCCGCAAATTGATGCTTTTACCACTGGTATGGCCGCTAACTTTGCTGACACTTTTCTTCCCGAACCTTTTGTACTGGTATACGCATATATAATTGTGATAACGGAAACCATCATTGGGATTCTTCTGATCCTGGGCTGGAAAACCCGGTGGGCGCTGCTTACAATGGGTATACTGCTGATCACACTTGCTTTCGGGATGATATTGCAGCAAAATTTTGGAACTGTGGCCAATATTCTACTTTATACATTTGTGGTCAGTTTTCTGCTGTTTCACACCCGGTTCGATCATTTTGGGCTGGACAGAGGATTTTCCTTAAAAAAATAAAACCTGTAAGTAAAGAATCTGCTCCGGAAGGGATCCGGATTATTGTTTTTCTAACGGGATGGAAATGGTAAATTACCAGTCTGAAATATCAGTCAAATTCAAATCAAAGGTATAATGAGGCATGTGTTAGTGAGGCTGTCGATATGGATGTCAATCCTATTATTAACCGGCTGCCTTCCTGAAGATACAGACGAACAACTTTCCGTCATCCATACTGTGCACGGACAGGTTGATGCCAGAGAAATTGGTTTTACACTTAGCCATGAGCACCTCATGTCGAATTTTGGGATGCCGATTGAAGAAACCTTTGAGTATGGCGAAACGGCTTTATACAGCCAGGTAATTCCATACGCGAAAAAAGTAAAAGAACTTGGTGTGAATACAATTTTCGATTATACGGCAAACTACTTTGGGCGGCGTGTTGACATTCTGAAAACAATTTCCGACTCAACCGGACTTCAAATCGTGACCAATACCGGCATCTATGGAGCGGCAGATGACCGTTATATACCAGACTATGCATATCATGAGACATCTGAAGAATTGGCTGCCCGATGGATCGACGAATTTAGAAATGGAATTGATGGAACCGGAATTCGGCCGGGTTTTATTAAACTCGCCTTTGATGACGGTGAACCATCCGAAATCGATACAAAACTATTTGAAGCGGGTGTGATCACTCATTTGGAAACGGGGCTTACGATCGCAGTTCATACTGGCAGCAATCTTGCAGCGGTTCAAACGCAGTTCGAGATTCTTGAAAAGTATAGTGTGAGCCCGGAAGCGTGGATCTGGACTCATGCGAACTGGCATGATGATACCGGTTTTTTACTAAGTGTGGCTTCGATGGGCGGCTGGATTTCCCTTGACGGGGTGAAGGAAGAGAATACTGATGAATTCATTTCCCGTCTTGAGGCTTTCAGGGATGCCGGACTTCTCCATAAAGTACTGCTATCCCATGATGGTGATGCCTGGCCTATGGGCGGTGAGATCCGGCCGTTTCATGCAATCTTTACCCACCTGCTGCCGGCAATGCGGGAAAATGGATATTCGGAAAATGCAATACACCAAATCTTATCAGATAATCCATCACAAGCCTATAGCATTAAGAAAAGAATAATTGACATATAAACCGTGTTCTCTTGATTCACATAAAAAAATCATACGGATCTGTTGGAGATCCTGATGGGGTAAGAATTATGCCGAGTCTAATTTATTTAACTTAGTTATGGGAAAATGAAAAGAATAATCCTGCATGCACTTCGAAATCATGGCTATGAAATTAAAAAAAACAAACTTCCATATATAGATTATATTTCGGAGCAAAATCGCAAAGATACAAGTGGCTACTACATAGAATTTCTTGGGGTTTCAGGTGTTGGTAAGTCTACACTTTTCAGAAAGGTTTTTGAGAGCTATAGAAATGATTGGTATTCACGGCGCGACCTTGCAGCAATACAATATTGGCACGCCCCAAATCCGTTTGATAATGTGGATCAATCAAGTGAATTTATTTATACCCGCTTTTATAATGATAGCCTGAATAGATTAATGAATAATAATAGTTCATTGGTTAAAACTGTCAGCATTCACCAGTATTTTTTGAGAGTGATTAAAAATGACGCAATATCAAGGTTTAACAGCATATCAAAGGGATTTTTTTGTGATGATGGAGTGCTGCATAATTTTTCAACTTCAATTACTAAATATTATAAAAGTGTAAAAAACACAGATAAAGTATATGATGAAAATTTTAAAAATTTCTTAGATAATCGAATTGTTGTATATATAACAGCATCAACCGACTTTATAATTAATAATTTAAAAAAACGGGCAAGAGAAGAATCAAAAAAACTTAATAATTATTATGAAGAAGATCATGAAAAAGTAAAAGAAAGAATTAATTCTGCTTCTGCAAAATAAACTAGAAGTATTATCAATTCTAAAAGAGTATGATGTGCCTGTATTAACTCTTGATGTAGAAAATGAAACTGACTATGATTTATTATATAAATTAAAGAAATTTACATTTGAAGAAATGGAGAGATTTAAATCAATGAAATAGTTATTGAGTTATGATTTCAAACTCTTCTACAAATACCAGCTCACATGCCCCCCTGCCGGTGTCGGTGCGTGTGAGTGAACTGACCCATCGCCAGCCATCAGCTCCTTCGGCACGTACAAGCTTGCCTTTAAAGGAGATCAGGTCCCCCTCTCTTACCCTTTTCATAGAGCGTTCAATTTGTCGGTTTGCAGGAATCATGTGCATATTGGCACTGCTTGTTTCGATTTCTCTTCGTGGTATAGGAAATTGATTTACCTGCCAGTAATAGAACCGGTTTGATTGCCGTATCCTGATTTTTTCGAGAACCACCTCGTCCGACATCCGGCCCCAGCCAAGCGCAAAATCTATGGGAGAGAGATCCGATTCACGCCCCCAGCTGTAATTTTTCCTACCAAGAACCCTGGCCCGAATTTCAAATGTTGCCAGCGGAGTTATAAAATAATCATTGTGCATGAACATCGGAGCATTATTGATATTTACCTGAACAGGCTCGTCCGGTGCAATAATCCCGGGACCGTGACTAACCGCTTTGCCTGTAAACCACCAGCCAATCAAACCGGCAGAAATCAGCAGCACTGCCAGTATTCCGGAAATATCTCTTATAGTGAAGGTCATGTTTATTTAAGTTGCAGCATATTTTGGCCGGATTTCATGGTTTAACAATTTGTAAGCTATGAAAACAATTTCTTTTGCAGAACATTGTGATGAGTGATAAGTATCAATCACTTTTTACCGAAAATTTGTAAACCGTGGTTGTGTAATATTCTTCGCCGGGAAGCAGAAGTGTTGATGGGAAACCAGGTTGATTGGGTGAATCCGGAAAATGTTGGGTTTCCAGACAGAATGAACTCCGGTGTAAATAGGGTTCCCCCCGTTTCCCAACCTCATTGCCGCTAAGGAAATTACCGCCATAAAACTGCATGCCCGGCTCCGATGTATATACTTCCATTTTTCTTCGGCTAACGGGATCATAAACACTGGCTGCAAAATTGAGCTCATCCGAATTATTGTTTGGGTTCAGGACAAAATTGTGATCGTAGCCGTTTCCGTAAACCATCTGAGGGTGATCAGATTGAATTCTCTCGCCGATTTGATGGTATTCCCGGAAATCCAGGGGAGTGTTTTCAACCGGTTGAATCTCTCCGGTGGGTATCAGGCTTTCATCCACCGGTGTGAAATGGTCTGCATTGATTCTGAGAAAGTGGTCGTTAATGGTTGAACTGCCTTCCCCGGCCAGATTAAAAAAGGCGTGGCTGGTAAGATTTATGTGGGTGGCACGGTCAGTTTCTGCATGGTAACTGATTACCAGCTCGTTATCATCATTCAGTACATAAGTAACGGTTGTTTGCAGATTTCCCGGAAAACCTTCTTCAAGGTGTGGAGAGAGGTATGTGAGCACAAGAGTTTGGCCATCAGGCTGTTCTGCATCCCATACTACGTTGTGGAATCCGCCGGGGCCGCCATGGAGACTGTTTGGGCCGTTGTTCGCGTTCAGCTCATATTCTTCACCGTCAATTTCAAATCGTGCCTGGCCAATTCGGTTGCCGTACCTGCCAATCAACGCACCAAAATAGGCTTCTTCTGATTGGATAAATTCATCAATCGTATGATAACCGGTAACAATGTCATCAAAAACATTGTCCTTATCCGGTACCAGCAGGCTCACGATACGCCCTCCATAATTTGTAATATCTGCCCGAAGGCCATGTTGATTCTGAAGAGTATAGAGGCTTACCGTTTTCCCGTCTATGTCCTTGACAAAATTTTCGGCAAGCGGTAAAGTAACTCCATCGGCAAGTTTGAAAGAATCATCTTTTGAGCAAGCCATCACAAAAAAGGTAATGGATAAAGCAAGTATTATCAGATAGGTGAAATGTATCATTTTAAAAAGAATTTTGGTGAATAAATGTCTTGTTTTTCAATTTATAAATTCAGTCTTATCAGGCAATATAAATGAGATTCTTCACTTATTTTACCAAAACTTTTTAATCAAATCGGGTAACAGCTGCCGGTTTACTCATCAACACTTAAATTTTTCAGTCGCTTTCCATAGTCAACCAAAAAACGTTCGTACGGTTTATCGAGCAATTCCGAACTGATGAGAAAATCGGCTGAAGACCGGCTGCAGGCGAGTGGGATGTTGTAAACAATCGCGATTCGCAATAGTGCCTTAACATCCACATCATGCGGTTGCGCCTGCAGGGGATCCCAGAAAAAAATGAGGATGTCGAGATTCCCCTGGGCGATGGCAGCCCCAAGCTGCTGGTCGCCGCCAAGAGGGCCGCTCATGAACCGGTGCACAGGAAGCCCGAGTTTATCGGCAATCAGACCGCCGGTGGTGCCGGTACCGTATAGTTCATGGTTTTTCAGGATGTCTTTATTGTATTCTGCCCAATCAAGAAGATCGCGTTTGCGGTAATCGTGGGCTACCAGGCCAATCCGTTTCTTCTCGGCCATTTTTGTGATATGGGAGGCAATACTGGGATGAGTTTTTTCCATGGGTTTGCTTGGTTTGTCGTTCATGTGTATTCCACCTTATTAACCGGTGAAGGTCATGTAAATTGCGATAATAATCGACATCAGAAGAACCGACCATGCCACATCTTTATAGTTCCAGCTTGACCTGGATTCCCGGCGGTCTTCCGCAGTCAACGTTTTATATGTGAGACCTGATATCTTATCATGATCGGGTTCTTTAGTCATGTAACTAACGGCCACCATCACCACGATGCAGATGACAAACATTCCCATGCTGTAATATTGAAAGAAGATGTTATTGACTATCCATAGAAACGATCCCTCTGTGTAGGCAAAATCATCGAACAGAAAAGCGGGGGTATCCACGATGAGCCGGAACAGGCCGAGAAAAATACCGACAATCAGGGCACTCAAACAACCTTCCCTGTTCAGGCGGCTGTTGAAGATTCCCATAAAGAAAACCACAAAAATGGGTGGGGCCAGGTATGACTGAATTCCCTGTAAATAATCGTACAGGCCGCGGCTTCCCTGGATAACCGGAATCCATAGCAATCCGATGATGATCATGGCGCCAACGGCTAACCTGCCTACCCATACCAATTCCTGATCTGAAGATTTAGGCTTGAGCTTATTATACAAGTCCATCGTAAAAAGTGTGGATGATGCGTGGAAAACACCTGCCAGGGAACTCATCAAAGCAGCAAGTAAACCTGCCATAACCAAGCCACGGATTCCAACGGGTAAAATATGGGCAACCATCATCGGGAAAGCAGCCTGAGCGTTTTCACGGATCACTTCACCGTCTGCACCAATCATATGTTGCTGCATCTCAACAATCAACCCGGACTTGGCAAGTGCAAATGCAATGATTCCGGGAATAATAAAGATGAAAACCGGGAATAATTTCAGGAAAGCAGCAAATATACTTCCGCGACGGGCTTCCTGTTCATTGGGGGCACCTAACGTTCTTTGAACAATATATTGATCGGTTGTCCAGTACCATAGACCCACAATAGGTGCCGCAAACAGCATTCCGAGCCAGGGATATTGGTCGTTAAAGTACCAGGCCATTTGATCTCCGTTATTTACCGGTGCCCATGTAATATCCATCCCTTCGGGAACAAGTGGTTTCCACAAGTTGAACATATCTGTCCCGACGATCTCCACAAGCTGCCCCCAGCCGCCTACTGCCTTTAATCCATAAATCAACACAAATAAAGAGCCGGATATTAGAACTATAGCCTGTACAGCTTCTGTGTAAGCCACTGCACGGAGTCCGCCGAGCGCTGTATAGATCCCGGTAAAAATAATCACAAGCATGGATCCGATCCAGAAACTGTTCAGCCCCATAAAACTCAGTTCCGGCATCAAAACACTCATTACCACACCTCCGGCAAAAATTCCAACGGCAATCTTTGTGAGAATATAACCGATGAGCGAGACGCTGGAGAGCAGCGTTCTTGCCAGCGGAGAGAAACGGAGTTCAAGAAATTCCGGCATGGTAAATACCCTCGATCGGATATAAAATGGAATCATTACCCATGCCAGAACCAAAAGACACCATGCATGTAATTCATAATGGGCATAGGCTACGCCGTCTGTAGCTCCGGATCCGGAGAGGCCCACCAGATGTTCTGAACCTATATTTGAGGCAAATATAGAAGTTCCAACAACAAACCAGCCCAGATGACGGCCGGCCAAAAAGTAATCGGAAGGTGTATCTGTTTTCTGTTTTATCACCCACCATGCAATCCCGAAAATGATCAGGAAATAGCCCCCTATAACAATCCAGTCAATTGCAGCAAGTATACCCATGGTATTTTTGTTTAGTGTTAATTGAGTTTTTAAGAATTTTACCGGCCAGCAAGAGTCGTCGGAATATGTGTGCCGAACTCTTATAGAATCTTCGGACTCTTGAAGGACCAGTGGACTCTTCAAGGTCCTTCGGATGCTACAAGGACCTCGGAACGCTTGGAGGTCCTGCGGACGCTTCAAGGTTCTTCGGATGCTACAAGGACCTGGGAACGCTTGGAGGTCCTGCGGACGCTTCAAGGTTCTTTTAAACTTCTTTGTATTCGATGCCCAAAATGTTGCACAACATACTCCATTTCTGCCGCTGATCACCTGTATGCAATACCTGGTGATGTGTACCGCCTGCTTTCAGCCATCTGTCATTGCATGCCCGAAGTCCGCTTTCGGGCTTAAAGTGAAAGTAAGGCATTTCGATTGTCGGGTACTCTTCGGAATCCAGAATTTCACCGTATGACACAACGAGCCTGAAATCTTCACCCTTCAGATGTACCAGTGAAACCATTGTAGCCGGTCCCGGCTGAGCCATAAAAACAGTAGTTGGTGGATTTTTAAGGTCGCCAATACCCAATACACGATTTGCGAGCCGAACCGGTTTGTCTTTCCGTGCAATTTTCCAGTTCCCTTCGCCCATGTGGCTCATTAGCATCGAACCGCGCTTGAAATCCATTGCATACATTTCCGTGAAATGGGCATTTTTTTCCAATACATGACCGGCAGCAACCATACTTGCCGTGTTGGTATCACCCTCGGCAGCATACCCATATCCCTCTGCCATCAGGTTGGATGCTGCAAGCATGTTGATCTGCTCAAAGCGCCCATCGCCCTTAAATGTATCAAAATGGGCAGAAAAGCCCTGGTAGTTATTTTCTTCAAGGAATTTTCTGAAACCCAGGTACATTCGCACAGCATAACGCAGATTACTCTCCGGCATATCGTTATCCACATGAAACCGATCCAGTTCTATCGCAACCTGGTCATCAATTTCTTTATCAGATACGGCCTCCATCAGTCGGTAAATTTCACCCATATATTCCCGATTTACTTCCGGTCCGATAATTCTGGTGAATGCTGCTTCATCAGAAAGAGTATCACCCATACCGTGCATTTTCCCAAAGGATGCTATTTTCATTCGTTTTAATGACGCTGCTGCCTGCGCAGCTTTAGCCCAAATGCCCACATATTCCTTGAATTCGGCACTTTTCCAGTCGGATGAAATCACCTCGAATCGTTCTCCGCATGTCCGAAGGATTGCGTTAGCCATATCCTGGGCACCGTGGATTCCCTGATTGTATGTCAAATCGGCCATATCCCAGTCTGTTGTAACTTCCGGTACAGGCTGAATATTTGCCAACAACAACGGAAGATTGTTGTTTTGAAGTGCGCGTACCGTCCGCATTGCCGGACCGTAAGTCAGCATAATAATCATTACGCCATCCAGCCGTTTGTGGTTATAATCTACAAGAATCTCCTCTATGTCCTGGCGGTTCCGCGCGGCTTTTGGAAAATCCCAATCAGCCACGTCCGAAAGGTGAAGACATACTTCACGGGCATAGGCCTCCTGGCGTTCGGTAATACCGGGAAGGGACTTGTCATACAATTCCTGCATGATGCCCAGTACTCCTATTTTGGGTTTTTGATTTATGTGGTTGGTATTCATATTCATTTGGGTTTTAATGATTTCTGACCGTAATAAGCATCTTTTCCATGTTTACGGTCATAGTGTTTTTGTATTAGGGTGTTCTTCATCCGGGATACATTCGGATTAATCTGTAAACTCAGGTAAGCCATTTCCGCTATTTGTTCCAAAACAGCGCTGTTGTATACAGCTTTTTCAGCCGATTCGCCCCAGGTAAACGGGGCATGATTTCCCACCAAAATCATCTCTACTTCTTTGTAAGACAGATTGCGCTCTTTAAACAGGTTAAGGATCTGAAATCCGGTTTGGTGTTCATAATTTCCCTCAATCATCTCATTTGCCATTGGCGGTGCACACGGAACATCCACCGCCAGATGATCGGCGTGAGTAGTCCCCAGAATTGGAATATCTTTCAAAGATTGAGCCCAGGCGGTTGCATAGGAGGAATGCGTGTGAGCTATTCCGCCAACTTCTGGCCAGTGTTTATACAACACGGCATGGGTTTTTGTATCAGATGAGGGACGCAAATCGCCTTCAACCACATTGGCATCAAAATCCACAATCACCATCTTTTCTGGTGCTAAATCATTATAAGGAACACCACTTGGTTTGATTGCAAACACTCCTTTATCCTGATCTGCTGCACTAACATTCCCGAAAGTAAACAGTACCAATCCGAGTTCGTTGATCTGCATATTGGCTTCGAAAGCTGTCTGTTTCAGAGAACTGTAAGTACCCATGTTTTCCTGCTATTTATTTGATTACTGAAATACGCTTTTCAATCACATCCGCCAATGATTTGTACCGGTCATATTTTTTTTGATACAGATGGATCATATCCGGGTTTGGTGTATACGTTTTTTCAAATCCCAATCCCATTGCTTTAACAGCCTCTTCAACATTTGAGAAAACTCCGGCAGCCGTTGCGCCAAACATGGCCGCCCCTAATGCACATGTATGCTCTGATTTTACGATCCGTATTGGCATATTCAGAACATTGCTCATTATTTGCATCACGTAAGGCGATTTTTTTGCAACTCCGCCCATTCCGATAATTCCTTTGATCGGGATTCCCTCTCCGGTAAATCGATCCACAATGCTTTTGGCTCCAAAACATGTTGACTCAACCAATGCCCGGTAAATGTCCGGTGCTGTTGTACCCAGATTCATCCCTTCAATGGCGGTGGTTAATTGTTGGTTCGCATCCGGTGTGCGGCGCCCATTCAGCCAGTCGAGTGCAACCAGGTATTTATCTCCATGATCAGGTGAATGTTCGCCGGCAGCTATTTCGAGTTGCCGTATCAGTGAATGATTTAAATCGTCGAGTAGTTTTTGCCCGATATTATCTCCAATCAGATGATTTGATTCCAGCGCATTTCGAACAGGCCACAAAAGCAAGTCCTTAAACCAGGCGTATACATCTCCAAAAGCAGACTGTCCTGCTTCGAGCCCTATCATGCCGGGTACGATTGAACCGTCTACCTGTCCGCAAATTCCTTTTATCAGTTTACCTTCCATATCGGCTTCAGGTGCAATAAGCATATCGCATGTAGATGTACCCATGACTTTACTGAGGTAGTAGGGTTCAATTTCTCCGCCAACTGCTCCCATATGGGCATCGAAAGCTCCCACTCCCACAACCACATCGACATTCAATCCTAGTTTTTCAGCCCACTGTTTTGACAGGGTGCCTGCGGGCTGGTCGGCCGTATACGTGTTCCTGAACATACGGTTCCTGATACCATCAAGCAGGGGGTCGAGTGTACTCAGGAAATCCTGTCCGGGCAGCCCGTTGAATTCTTCGTGCCACATCGCTTTATGTCCCGCAGCACAGCGGCTTCTTTTCATTTTAGATAGATCGGTACCCCCGGTGAGCTCGAAAGGAATCCAGTCGCAGTGTTCCACCCAGCTCCACGCAGACTCTCTAACCTTTGTGTCGGTTCGAAGAGTGTGCAGTATTTTTGCCCAAAACCATTCAGATGAGTATACACCACCCACGTATTTTGTATAATCGATTTCCCAGCGTCCGGCCAATTGATTAATTTTTTCCGCTTCTTTGATTGCCGTATGATCTTTCCAGAGAATAAACATCGCATTTGGATTCTCTTCAAATCCTTCAGTGAGCGATAGAGGCTTTCCTTGTCTGTTTACTGCTACAGGTGTGGAACCGGTTGTATCGGCTGAAATCGCCACAACATTCTTTCTGACATCTTCTCCGGCTTCAGCCAATACCTGTCTGATGGTTTCAGAAAGCCCCTCAAGGTAATCGAGAGGGTGTTGGCGAAATCGATTTTCAGAGCTGTCACAATACTTGTTTTCCTTCCATCTTTTGTAATAATGAACTGCATCGCCAATATACACACCATTTGTATTGATCAGAACCGAACGAACCGAATCCGTTCCGAAATCAACACCGATCACATATTTATTTAATTTTGAATTCATAATATCATACGTTAGGCGGTTTAAAACTCAGGCCGGCACCATCGGAGGGTGAATTAAGCATATCGAATTTATTCTTATCAAACTTGTACAGATATGCTCCTTTTTTTGAAAAACCTTTTTGTTTTTCATTGGTTTTAACCAACACACCCATCGACAGAATCCTTCGGCGAAAGTTCCGTTTATCAAGATCGGTTTCATAGATCGATTCATAGAGTTGCTGAAGTTCGGGTAATGTGAATTTTTCAGGTAAAAGTTCAAAACCCACAGGCTGCCTGGCTGCTTTGTACCGAAGGCGTGCCTTAGCTGCTTCCACCATTTTAAGATGATCAAAGATCAGGTCAGGAAGATCATCAATCGGGAACCATCGGGCACTGTATTGTTTAACCAGCTCCTTGTTATGATCAAGAATATTGATCAAAGAATAGTAGGCGATGGATATCGTCCGTTCAACCGGGTCACGGTCAATTTCTCCAAACCCGTACAACTGTTCAAGATAGATATTTTTTAGCCCGGTAAGATTTGTAAGAATCCGGGAAGCTGCTTCATCCAAACTTTCATCTGATTTTAAAAACCCACCCATCAGCGACCATTCTCCCTTTTTGGGTTCAAAATCCCTTTTGATCAGTAGTAGTTTCAGATTATCCCGGTCGAAACCGAAAATAATTGCATCGAGTGCAACCGGGAACCTGTCAACATTCTCATACAGTTCTGGGATTTTCATTAATTAAAGTCTCGCTCACCTTTATCTATTGGATTGTTACCATCACTACGGACTTCGAGGGCAATGTAAGTGTAAGAGTATTTCCATTCAATTCTTGATCATAAAAATCCATCAGGACAACATGATCCGGATTATCAAATGTATTTACTGCATCCATTTCATTCGCTGTCAGTAATTTACCTGAACGAACCCGTGCCACATTCTGGCCCCGGATTTCAATTTCCACGGCCCTGGAGTTATGGGGATCGAGATTGGAAACGGTCAAATTTAGCCGGCCACTTTCACTTTTTGATGCGGTAATACTGATGGCTGGAATTTCTTCATCACCATATTTATAATTCGTGATTTCTGTATGTGATTGAAGAAGTTTTGTATCAAAATGAACACGGTAGAGATCAAAAACGTGATAGGTGGGTGTTTTTACCATTTTATCCCCTTCAGTTAAAATAACTGCCTGAAGAACATTGACCATTTGCGCAATATTTGCCATCCGGACACGGTCACTATGTTTATTCATGATATCCAGAGAAATGGCAGCAATGAGTGCATCACGCAGCGAGTTTTGCTGTTGCAAAAAACCGGGATTGGTTCCGAGAAGCGGATCGGTCCAGATACCCCATTCATCCACAACAAGGGCCACTCGTTTACGGGGGTCAAATTTATCCATACGGGTAATGTGGCCTTTGATATACTCATCCAGCCATAACGCTTTTCTCAATCCTGAAAAATAGAGGTCTTCTCCAAAATCAATGGAAGTCCCTTTATGGTTCCAGCTTTCCCCGGCAATGGTATAATAGTGCAGGGATATACCATCCATCATATTGGCCGCATGCTCCATTACGGTTTCTGTCCAGGCATACCGGGCATCCGAGAATCCGCTGGCAATTCTGTAGATACTGTTCCCGCTGTAGTTCCGTACATAGGTTGCAAACCTACGATAGAGGGCTGAATAGTATTCGGGGCTCATATTTCCTCCGCATCCCCAGCTTTCATTACCAATTCCGATATACTTCACACCCCACGGTTCCTGCCGGCCGTTTTCTCTCCTCAGATTCGCCAATTCGCTGTCGCCATCAAAATTGACATACTCAATCCACTGCTGCATTTCCCGGGGTGTGCCACTGCCAACATTCATCGCTATAACGGGCTCTGCACCAATCATTTCAGTAAAATTTAAAAATTCGTGTGTCCCGAAGCTGTTATCCTCTAACACCATTCCCCAGTGGGTGTTTAGTCTTTTGGGCCTTTCACTTTGTGGCCCAATTCCATCCATCCAGTTGTATTCATCTGCAAAACAACCGCCTGGCCAGCGGATATTAGGAACCTCCAGGTGTTTGAGTGCTTCAAGTACGTCTGTACGGAATCCGTTTGTATTCGGTATAGTTGAATTTTCACCAACCCAAATACCACCATATATACCGTCGCCAAGATGTTCAGCAAAATGTCCGTAAATGTGACGGCTTATTGTGCTTAACTCCTGGTCAGCATTAATTATAATTTTATTATCCTGGGCCAGGGATGCGGTGATCATCACAAGGCTTAGTAAAAAAGTCATGAAGTATATTTTTTTCATGGCAGTGTGGTTTATTTTTGATTTTGTGAGTTATTCACTCACTTAAAAAGGGTAGTTTATTTTGTACATAAGCTTCATACAAATTCAGCACCTGTGGCGGAAAATTCGGTTCGTTCAGTGATTTTGTAATAGATATATATCATTTCCTGCCTGGCTTTCAATTTCAAAAAATCATCACAGTGGGTAAGCAATCAATAATAGGTGTTGATATTACACTTATAAAGTAAATAACATAACCTTTTGGGAATTTGCAAGCGCTTTTTATAAAGTTTTGCAAGTACTTTTTATAAGAAATTGACAGACCGATGCCGTATCAATTATAGTCGTTTAATTTAGCAGATAACAATGCCACCAAAAGGAAGGATACTACTTGTACAAATGGTGCTAACCTGTAAAACGATAGGTCAGATGTGATATGAGCCGAAAATTATTGAAACAATATTCCCGCCATTTTGTGAGAATCGCTGTATCTTTAAAAGTATAAAAATTAAAAAGTGATAACCATAAACAAACAATTAAATATCAAATTATCATGGCAGTAGAACGAACACTAACCATCCTGAAACCCGATTGTGTAAGAAAAAATCTGATTGGTGAGGTGATCCGCCGTATACAGGAAGCAGGTTTTAAAATAATTGCAATGAAAATGACCCGTTTAACGAAAGATACAGCCGGCGGTTTTTACGCTGTTCACCGGGAGAGGCCATTCTATGGTGAACTGACCGATTTTATGAGCAGCGGGGCTTGTGTACCGATGATTCTTGAGAAGGAGAATGCAGTAGAGGATTTCCGGAAACTGATTGGTGCCACTAATCCGGCTGAAGCTGCCGAAGGAACCATTCGGAAAGATTTTGCCGACAGCCTCGGGGAAAATATCATCCACGGAGCCGATTCTGTTGAAAACGGAAAAATTGAGGCGGCATATTTCTTCGCCGAATCAGAAGTTGTGGCTAATAAAGCATAATCAGATTTAAAAATGGCACGAGCATCTCGCTCGTGCCGTATTGCTGCTTTTTGAAATTTCCTTCCACCGGTTTAAATTTTCAGTTAAATAAATCCATTAATCAGAACTTATGCTGACACGTACGCTGGCACTATTACTTATATGTTCAATTTTAACTGGAATCTCTTGTGAATCAGCCCCTGAAGAGATTGAAATCCCGGAAGAACGGGTAGTGCTCGGCGCAGAGATTTTCATCGAACGCCATCTTGAGGAGCTTGAAGGACAGCGGATTGGCCTTGTGATGAATCCGACCGCACGGATTGGCCGGGTTCACATGCTTGACCTGCTTTTGGAATCAAATGTTAATATAACCGCGCTTTTTGCCCCTGAACATGGCTTTCGGGGAGAAGCTGGCGCGGGTGAGAGAATTGAAGATGGTATTGACCGGGATTCAGGACTGCCCGTTTTTTCGCTATATGGTGATACCCGCCAGCCAACACCGGAAATGCTGGAACATGTAGATATCCTTATTTTTGATATGCAGGATGTGGGTGCACGATTTTATACCTATATCGCTACACTTGGGCTGGTTATTGAGTCGGCAGCCGCAGCCGGTATACCGGTTTGGGTCCTCGACCGGCCAAATCCTGCCGGGGGAAATTATGTGAGCGGCTGGATCATGGAGCAAGAATTCAAATCATTCGTTGGGCCTTACCCGATTCCGATTGCCCACGGGTTAACAATGGGTGAAATCGCCAAAATGATGGTTGGTGAACGGTGGATAAATTTTGAAAAAGAACCTGATGTTCGGGTTGTTCCCATGGAGGGGTGGAACCGCGATATGAAGTGGCCGGATACAGGCCTCAGGTGGGTGGCACCTTCACCGAATCTGCCCACGTTCGAACACGCATATTTTTATCTTGGAACGGTGTTTTATGAAGGAACCACCCTGTCGGAAGGGAGAGGCACTATTGACCCATTTCTTCTCATGGGTGATCCTTCTACAACATTATCTGATGAGGATATAGAGCGATTGCAAAATATTTCATCGAGCATCAGGATTGAGCCAACTCAATTTACTCCCATGTCAATTCCGGGAGTGGCTCCAACACCCAAGCATGAAGGTGAAGTATGTTACGGGGTTTATCTCTCAGCCATTGATTACGAATTTGATCCTGTACGGGCCGGACTGGAAATTTTTTCAATCATTATGCGGGCAACAAAAACGTATGAACTGCGGCCTTTCCGTTACCGGTTGGCAGGAACCCGGGATATTGACCGGCTGATCCGCGGGCAGATACATGCTGCCGATATCGATTTCGGGCTGGAAGGTTACCTGGAGCAGAGAAAAGCTTACCTGTT
>RECI01000317.1 GCA_007694095.1 Balneolaceae bacterium
CGAAGGACCTTTCCCAAAGGGATCGCCATGCGGGCAGCGTTCGGATTATAAACCCATATTCTCTAAACTCTAATCTACAATATCCACCACTCCTATACCACCGGTGCCGGATTGTCTTTTGATTCATGATTCCGCAATGCTTAATTCTACCTCCTGATATCCACTTTATAACTACCGAGACGCTGACAATTCCTTGCAGACGTACCGGGGGGTCGGTATCTACGACTGTCATGTCGTTTTAACCCAAATTAAGCAATAGACGGAAAAGACTTCGGAAGTCTATAGCTTAATCCGGGTTAAAACACCAACGAAAATCACACATGCACAGGATTGTCTTTTCAACTCAATCCCGCAACTCTGGCAGGTCCATACGGACTCTGCCAGGTTGCTATATTTGATTGTTTTTCCAGCCGTTTCTGCTGATATCGGCCTCTTTGTCCGGTACTTCGAGAAGTGCGCCGAGTTTTGACAATTCATTTCGGAGTTGCTGCACATCCAGGTTACCTGATCCGTTGTCGGTTTCCAGTGACAACAGCGCGGCAGTTCCGGCGGCCTGACCCATCGACATGGTCTGGGCCATTGACCGACATGAGGCGTGGGCGTCGTGAGTCGCGGAAAAGCAGCGGCCTGCAACCCATGCATTTCGGCTTCCTTTAGGTACCAGGGTCTGATAGGGAACTCCGTAAACATCTCCTCCGGGAATATATGCCCAGACTGTCTCGGCCTCGCCTCTCTCTCCTTTACGATGATCCTCAATCGGGGCGCCGCAAAGGAATACATCGTCCGGACTTTTTTTCGCTGATAGACAATCTTCTTTCGTCAAGCGGTATTCGCCATAAACCCTGCGGGTTTCCCGCACTCCAATCTGGTGCGACAACCCGATGATTTTGGCCTCTTCGTAACCCGGAACTTCTTCCCGCAGGAATTTTTCATAGATAAATGCCTGCTTCCTCCCTTCCACTTCCGCGGCAGTCAGGTCATGAATATCGAGTGCCATCAGATCCGTTACTTTTACGGCAACGGTGGCAATGCAATCTTTCTGAACCATTTCGTGAGCCGACCCTTCCTTTCGGGGCAGTGGATGAGTTCCCAATTCAACCGCTTCAGCCATTTTCAATTTGAGTAATGTTTTACCGCCCGCATCCTTAAATCTTTGCAGGTTTACTCCGGCCATCCTGAATGTGGTTGTCATACTTTGAGCCGGTTCCAGCTCACCGGCCAGTTCATAAGGCAGATTGCCCAGGTGACAAAAATCCGCATCCCCCGAGGCATCAATCACCCGCCGGGCCTTGATTTTAAAGAACCCGCTTTTGTGCCAAACAATACAGATGGTTTCATCATCCGACGATTTTTCCACATCTACCAATATTGTATGCAGAAATAAACGGGTTCCTGACTGCATGATCAGGTTGTCCCATACTCTTTTTAACCGCTCCGGATTATATGTCACCCCGGTGCCTGCCCCATAGGTATTGGGCCTCAGGAATATGTCTCCGGTCTCATCAAGTGCATTTACGATACGGTCGGGAAGGCCGGACACTATCTTCTTCGGCAGGGTTCCGGGTGTAAAGAATCCGTAAAACGTATCGAGCATCTGTGTGGAAGTGCCGCCGGGAAACCCGTAACGTTCAATCAGAACCACATCATGCCTTTTGTTCTCTCTTGCTGCCAGGGCAGCCAGGCAGCCGGCCGAGCCTCCGCCGATTACAATAATATCTGTTTCAGCGAGTACCTGGATGCTGTTGTAATTAAAAATGTTCATCTAATGAATTTGTGAAAGTTGCAATTGAGTCGCAACTCATATTAAGAACCTGTGAGAGTCCGACAGGTCCTCGCAGAGTTCGGGTTATAAAGCCATACTCATTTTGTAATATAGAACTAATAACAGGTAAGTCATCTGACGAGTTTACCCGAAAAATAAACCCTTCAAAATCATGCTGATGATCCCCGAACGACTCGTCTGATGACTCCTCTGAGTGGGTGAAAATACTAGATGCGGAACTATGGATTATAACTCCCCGGTTAACTAAATCTTTTTGCATGTGTGGTGCTCCGAGAGTAAGCAATCCCCGCGAAGAAATACCTCATTGTTATGGATCATTCCCAACTCAGGACTCATCTTTTGCACGCGCAGCGCTCCGAGAGTAAGCGATTCCCACGAAGTGCTCATCTTTTTAACGCGTAGCGAGATTTCGCTAACGCGTGCAAAAGATGAGCTCGATGCGTTCGCTCTGCTCACTTACTCGGGATGACAGGGGACCTGGAGTGATCCGGCGGGCATAACGAACGGTATTGAAGCACGTCTTTCCAGCCCGCCTGGACCGGAATTTCTTTTTTAATAGAGATATGTAAGTGTAGCATACTAAGAACTTCCCCTCTGGTGGCGATGAAAGAACCAGGCAAACCGCAATATCCACTCGCCGCCGGAGGTTAGTGCCGATCCTGTCACCTCTTCAATGGTGCTGCACTGTTTTTGGGCAAAATTAGGGGCTCCCGTTGACAGTTTAACCCCATCCATTCGGACTTATGCCTGGCTGCCTTTAACCAAGACCGCAACGCCTACAGCATTACGATTGGTTTATAGTTTGTTGTTCAATTTTTGTGCTTAAAAATATGATACGCGCACGAGTACTATTGGATTATTTTCCATTAAAACTTTCCTTAAATTTACATATAGAATGTAATCAAGATGAAAATTCAATCCAGATCATGGGAAATGTTCCTGTGGACAGGGTTCATTTCTGTAATGTTATTGTCCAATTGTAAACTGATTGACAGCAACGGGGGCAAAGATTACGAGCCCACACCATTGTTTGACATTGACGGCAATGAGTACCAGACGGTGAAAATCTGGGAACACATCTGGATGGCAGAAAACCTGCGTACCACCCGTTATAAAGACGGCACTCCTATCACGTCGGGATTAGCTGCAATAGAATGGGCATCCGCATCTTCAGGGGCTTATACCATTTATCCTTATCAGGAAGTTGATGGGATCGACTCTGATCAAGAAATGGTAAATGCATACGGTTTACTATACAACTGGCAGGCGACCACAGATTCAAGGGGTTTATGTCCGGAAGGATGGCGGATTCCGGAATGTGATGAGTGGTCTGATTTAAGAGAATATGTGGAAGACAAAATGCAAGCCGGCCTTGAAGGGGTTGGCGACGCACTTAAAGCTGCGCGTCAGGTTGGCCATCCCTGGGGTGAAGCATACGACACAGTTCTTCACCCTCGCTGGGATGCAAATATGAACCACTATGGAAGGGATGAATTTGGCTTTTCAGCATATGGTGCCGGTTATCGTACACATCAAGGGTCGTATCAGGAGTTGGGACATGTAGCTGCCTGGTGGTCATCTACACCACAATCGGCAACCGATGTATGGGTTCGCCGTGTCTGGAGCTGGGAAAATTTCATGATTCGCAATCCTGCCAATAAACGTAGTGGTCTCTCAGTACGCTGTATCAGAGATGCCAGGTGAATTTATCTTTATTTATGAGGGGTCTCCTTATAACGATTTATCAACAGCAAAAGTGGAGAGTTCTTACGAAATGTACAACTATTGTATAATAATGTTATTTAATTATAAAATAATGTATGTTAATGTATAACTAATAATAAGCAAGTCATCTGAGGAGTTTACCCGAAAAATAAACCCTCTACAATCATGCTGATGACCCCCGAGCAACTCATCTGATGACTCTCCGGTGCAGGTGAAAATACCAGATGCGGGATGCCTGACCTCGCAGCCCGGCTCGTGCCGAAGGAATGCCTATGGTGCTGAGCCGGAAAGGGAAAACAAGTGGTTTAAGAAAATACACCGGTTACCCAAATCTTTTTACATGCAACGGATTTCCCTGCACCGTATGGAAATACCGCGGCGCTGTCATCACTGACAAATAACTTGACCCAAACTGCGGAATCATAATTGATGAATTGACAATAAACTTCGTGCATCTTTGAGTCTTGGTGCCCTCGTGGCAATAAAACTGTCATTGTTATTGAAAAAGAGCATCTCTAATTTGTAATGTAACCCCAAGAATACCTCTGGCACCAGATTTTCTTGGTTCAAAAATCCCGCAACTCTAGCAGGTCCATTCGGACTCTGCCAGGTTGCCCGTACTTTCGAGTTATTTATTGCCGAGGTTTTCGTATAGTTTTGCCAATCTCCGGGCGTGTTCGTCGTAGGCACTTTCGAAGAGTTCGGCAGAGCGTTTTGTTCCGACAAGCGCACCGGCAGTCAAGACGCTGGGCGGCTGACCAGCATCGGTTAACCTCTTTGCCACTTCTGCTTTGATGGAATTTACCAGCAGAATTCCCCCGAGCGATGAACCTGGAGAAACCGGCGTATCGAGGTTATCAACCTTTACCATGGCATCCCCTGCAGGGGCACCGGTATCCAGGACCAGGTCGGCAAAATCGCCCAGTTTTTTGCCGTCCGCCCTGTTGCTGGTGCTTGCCTCTGAATGCACTTTGGTGATAATAGCCACCACTTTTACTTCTTTGCTTTGGAAAACTTCGGCCATCTCAACCGGCACAACACTGCATCCGCCCGATGAAATGATCAGCGCGGTGTCTTCCTGCTTGATATCAAAATTCCTGAGGATCCTTGCGGCAAAACCCGGCACATTTTCCAGGTACATCGCCTGGCGCTGACCGTTTGCCCCCACCACCAGGTTATGAAACGAAAGAGACAACTCCACAATGGGATTAAATCCGGGAAAAGAACCGTACCTCGGCCACATCTCCTCCACCATAATCCGGCTGTGCCCGGAACCGAACAGATGCACCATTCGTCCCTTCAAAATGGTTTCCGCAAACCAATCAGCCGCCGTTCTGATCCCTTCGGCCTGCTTTTCTACCGTGTCGATGATTTCTTTTGATTTAGACAAATATTGATTCAGTGGGTCCATTCGGGGTGTTATTGGCAGTTGGCAGTTGGCAGTTGGCAGTTGGCATTAAATTTAAAATTTTATGTGATATATAAACAATTATTTATGAATTTCTGATAAAATAATTTCTAACGATTGTTTGGAATTTGAAAATTGGTGCTTGGTGCTTGGTGCTTGGTGCTTGGTGCTTGAAAATTGGAATTTGGAATTTGGAATTTGAAAATCCCCCCCCACAATTCAGGTTTTGCCCTGCATTGAATAGGCGAATCCCGCTGCCCCGATGGCGCCTGCAAGATCACTGAAAATTGCCTTTTTTATCGGTGTGACAATTCCGCCGGGTTGCCATTCATAGATGGCCTTGAACTGTTCAAGGGGTGTAAAAAGGTTGTCACCGGCATGGGTTATGCCGCCGCCAATGATCACCACTTCGGGCGCGAACGCATTAATAAGCGCACAGATTCCGATAGCCAGGTTTCGTACAGAAGTCAGCCACACATACGCTGCATGATGGTCACCGTTTTCATACGCTTTCAGCAGTTCGTCTGTTGACTGAAATCTGCCATCCGAACGCCTTGGCAGAGATGCATTGCCAATGGATTCCTCAAGGCTGCCGGGGATATTTGTAATCCCGATGGTTCCAACTGCATCCAGGCTGATATGCCCCACATGTCCGGCACGCTGGAAATGTCCCTGGTAGAGTTTTCCGTCAATAAGAATACCACCTCCAACACCAGTGCCAAGCGTTAACAAAACGACATGTTTGTAACCTTTGGCAGCTCCAAAGGCAGATTCTGCCATCAGTGCAGCCTGTGCATCGTTGACAACCCTAACCGGAATATCATCCAATTCAAGAAAATTTGGCCAATTGAAATGTTCAAGCCCCTGTAAACGACCCGGCATACAGGCAATACTTTCATTTTTTTCATCGGCCATACCCGGGGCTGATATTCCAACCGCTGTAATTGACGATTGTGAACTCTTTCGCAGTGAATGTACCATTTCATGGATCGTGTTTTTCCATTGTTCACCGGCACCTTCCCCGCTGTCTTTTGTCGGTTGCTCCATCCTCTCTGAAATATTTCCATCACTGTCTATAAGCACTCCTTTGATGTTGGTACCGCCCAGGTCGATCCCGATATATTTCTGTTTTTCCATCATTATTCAGCTGATTTGAATTGGCCTTCACTAACTTCCCAGCCTCCGTCCACACTTAAAACCTGCCCGGTGGTAAAGCGCGACTGGTGCGACATAAAATAACAGGCTGCCCCGTCCAAGTCTTCGGGTGCACCTATTCTTCCACCGTCAAGCGGCTGTTTGGTTTTCACAAAATGCATGATCTCTTCATCACCAGCTGCCCTTTTTGACATCGGAGTCCTGATAAGCCCGGGTGCAATTGCGTTGATACGGATGTTCTCTTTTGCGTAATATGCCGCAATTGACCGTGTATACCCTATTACTGCGGCTTTGGCCGCAGCATAGGCATGGGTTACAAAGTAGTGGGGCGACGGCGAATACCCGAGTACTGACGCCATGTTCAGGATCGATCCACCTTTTCCGGCATCCATTAATGCGCGAATGGCAGCCCGGTTCGATAGCATCAGTGATGTGAGGTTCAGTTCGAATGTTTTGTTCCAGCCATCGAGCGACAGTTCATGCAGCGGCCCGTCACCCATCCGCCTGCCGCTGCCGCCCGCTACGTGGTAGAGCCCGTCAAACCCTTTGAGCTCTTTTTTACAAAGTTCAATTGCCATTTCAGCCGTACCTTCTTTCGTGGCATCTCCGGCAAGAACCCTCACCTTATGGCCCTGCTCACCTTCAAGTTTCAAACAGGAATCAGGATCAAGCCCCAGGGCCGTTACTTTCGCCCCCTCGCGGATAAATGCCCTCGCAGCCGCCAGGCCAATCCCGGTCGTTCCGCCAATTATGACTATTTTTTTGTTTTCCAGGAGCATTAATTAGGGTTTAAACATCCACTTAAGTTAATAATTTCAATACTTTATAATTTACTTCATTTATTTGCAATTATTTGAAACCTACATGAAAATCTTCGTTGAGGCAG
>RECI01000139.1 GCA_007694095.1 Balneolaceae bacterium
ATTTTAGACAACGAAAATGAAAACCTGAAAGTCCATGAATGGATCTCGGCTTATATCGAGCAGCGAAAAATGGATATGCGGTTTGTTCCTGATACCGTGGACAAAGGAGAAGTACCGGCCATTCAGGAGCTTGTTCAGGCCGTGAAGGGCTGGCTGGACTGTCAGGCTGCAGAAGAAGTTGAACAAGAGGCCGGCTCATCCAAAAAGTGATGGCTAAGGAATCCAAAGATGTGCTTTCCAAACTGAGGTGTGGTGACAAAGACGCTTTGGAACGGATAAAACAGAGCGTGAAAACGGATGAGAAATTCCAACTGGAGAATTTCGATTTGATTACTTGGTTTTTGGTAACGGTTTAATTACCCCGGATTCGATGTTATTAAAAAAGTAATTATGGCAAAGAATAAAAAAATAGAGGTTCAGGGTACTGAAATCTCGATTTACAAAGGAGATCAGGAGGATTATATCTCCCTGACCGACATAGCCCGCCATAAGAAATCGGATCAAACCGACGATGTCATAAAAAACTGGATGCGAAACCGGAACACCATCGAATTACTCGGCTTCTGGGAACAGCTCTATAATCCGGATTTTAAACCCGTCGAATTCGACGGGTTTAGAAAACAGGCGGGATTAAACAGCTTTGTGCTTACACCCAAACGTTGGATTGAAACCACTAATGCCATTGGCATTATTTCCAAACCCGGCAGATATGGCGGAACGTATGCTCATAAAGATATTGCCTTTGAGTTTGCATCATGGATATCAATTGAATTCAAACTATACATCATAAAAGAGTTTCAGAGGCTCAAGGAAGAAGAAACCGATCGAAAAAAACTGGACTGGAACCTACAACGCACCCTTGCAAAAGTGAATTACACGATACATACTGATGCCATCAAGGAAAACCTTATTCCGCCCAAATTGAGTAAAAAGGAAATTTCATGGCTGTACGCATCCGAAGCAGATTTGCTGAATATGGCACTGTTCGGTAGTACGGCTGCTTACTGGCGAAAAAACAATCCCGAAGCGAAAGGCAATATGCGCGACCATGCCACGATTGAACAACTGGTAGTGTTATCCAATCTGGAAAGTATAAATGCCGTTCTGATTCGCCAGGGGTTGAGCGCGGAAGATCGCCTTGAGCAGCTCAATAATATTGCCATTACTCAAATGACCTCCCTCCTCAATCACTCGAATTTAAAAAAACTTAATTAGATGAATTTAAATAAAATTTGCAAAACCTGTTTTTCGCTACACTAAACTGTCCTATAAAACCGGACGGACTGGAGAAACGAATCCGGCAGCCCATCACTCCGAAAACCCGCCATACCGAGCCGAATTGAACGATGTTACTTTTCGTCATCATTATACAAATAATCAATTTTCATACAATAATGCAGAATATCATGTTGTGTGCTATCTTTCAGATATTCAATATAAAATCAAAAAAAGCTAATTGACCCCTCAGGATAAAAAATACGTTCGGATCTGGTACTGGAGCGGAGCTGCTTTGGTTTTTGTGATTCTCATTATTGGTGGAATTACCCGCCTTACCGGTTCCGGTTTATCTATTACTGACTGGAAACCCATTATGGGAATTGTCCCACCTGTTACTGAATCTCAATGGGAAGCGGTATTCGATCAATACAAACAGTTCCCGGAATATCAGCAGGTGAATCGGGGCATGACTTTATCGGAGTTCAAATTCATTTACTTTTGGGAATACCTGCATCGTATGGCAGGACGATTACTCGGTATCGTATTTATTGTACCTTTTGCCTGGTTTCTTATCAAAAAGAAAATTGATAAAAAAAACATCAGGCGGGCTTTCTTTTTGTTATTACTTGGATTTGGACAGGCATTTCTTGGCTGGTATATGGTTATGAGCGGACTGGTAGATGTACCCAGGGTAAGCCCCTACCGGCTGGCAGCACATCTTTCCCTGGCATTCATAATATTTGGCTTTTGTGTGTGGTTTGCCCTCGATTTGAAGGAGAAGCATATGAAGCCTGTACGCAGTTTCCCCGAAATGTATGTATGGGGTATATTATTCTTCGTCATACTTTCTGCTCAAATCGTTTGGGGGGCGTTTGTCGCCGGTCATCATGCCGGGCATATATACAATACATTTCCTACCATGTTCGGTTACTGGTTCCCCCCGGAATTATGGCTGATGGAACCCATTTTGCTAAATCTTATTGATAACATGGTAACCGTACAGTGGATTCACCGGGTGGCAGGCACTCTATTGATTTTAATCGGGCTTGGAATCTGGGTCAGATCATATATGCTGAAGACCAGCTTTAACGTAAAGAAATGGGCTCTTGCATTGCTGGCTCTTTTGCTGACTCAATACGCCATCGGAGTGTTTACCCTTGTTTACCATGTACCGGTTTGGCTGGGAGTGTTACACCAGGCTTTTGCGATGATTCTCTTTGGCGTGGCACTGGGTTTTTTGCATTTTTTGAGGACAGGGGTTGAGAGTTTTGAGTTTTGAGTTGTTGATTGTTGATTGTTGATGCCTAAATAAGGTTGACGTTTTTAAAATTCGTTCAACTCTGCAAGGAGGCAGAAAAGCACTGCCACTCTTGCAGGTTTCACTTTTCACTTTTCACTTTTCACTTTTCACTTTTCACTTTTCACTTTTCACTTAAAAAATGTCTCAATTTAAACATATCTGGCTGCTCTCCTTGATGAGCTTCATCATTGCGGGGCTAACGGGGTTTTTATACCGGTATGGGATGCTTTACCCATTGCCTGAATGGCTTCATTTTGCCAATATTCGCCATGCCCACTCCCATCTTATGTTTTTTAATTGGGCCTGTCCGCCCATCATGGCATTTATGGCCGCCCAAATTGTGGATCAATCCGAAATTTCAAAAATCAGAAGTTTCAAAGCGTGTCTCTATACCATGCTGTTTTTCGGTTTTTTGTCGTATCCTTTCTTCCTTTTATATGGTTACCATTCTGTTCAAATAGGATCTGCTTCCTTACCGATAGCTGCAATTATTTCAGGTCTCGTAATGATTACCTGGTACTGGTTCGCATGGCTTTATATCCGTGAACGATCACTCAACAGAAAGTCCCCTTCCGGAGTTCTGTTCGAAGCAGCGCTTCTCGCACTCATCATCAGCTCACTTGGCGCCTGGGGTGTTTCCGTTTTCCAGTTTACCAGCATCGACAGCCCCCTGACTGGTTCAGCCATGACTCATTTTTTCCTTGCCGTTTTTACTGAAGGGTGGATAGTACTCGGATTTCTGGGAATCATGTGGAGCATATCGGATGTTGATTCCCATTCAATAAAAACCGGATGGCTGTGGATTCCAATTCTCTTCGGTTCCATGTTGATTTTCCCATTCAGCCTTATACAAACACTGGTTTCCCCGATTATGCTATATACAGCCAAAATCGGAATTATTCTGATAATAATATCCATGACAATTCACCTGCTTCTTTTCATAAAATCAAAAGTGTTTTCAGGTTTTTTATGGAAAACGGTGATCATTCTTATTGCCTTAAAAATCCTTTTCCAGGTTGCCGCGATATTACCCTTTGGTATTTGGCCGGGTGAACACGGTTTGAGGGTGTTATACCTCCATTTGCTGCTGCTTGGTATATTTTCCGTTATCATTGCTGAAGTTTTTCTGCCTGATACGGGGAAAATCGCCAAGCTATTATTCATTATTGCCAATCTTAGCGTGATTGCAACACTTGTTATGATAAGCGGCCACTGGCCGCCCTCATTTGCTCCCCTGAACCTGTATGTTTGGGTAATGGCAGCCTCAATCCTTCCGGTCTTACTATCAATCCGACTTTATTATCTGTCAATCCGGGTGAACTGTTGAATTATGACTGCGGTACCTTTAGAGAAAACGTATTGTTTTTTTAAACTTTTGAGGTTTTAAAATATTGAAATCATTATATTAGGATAAAAGAGTCCAAATAATCTAAATATCTATTTATGCTACTATCTAAATCATGCGTATACGGGTTACGAGCCTCGTTATATCTCGCATCAAAAAAAGAAGGGGAGTTCATTCCAATTAAAAGAATGAGTGATAAACTTGAAATTTCTTTCCACTTCCTTACAAAAATTCTTCAGCAATTAACGGCCCAGGGAATTCTTGAATCTTTCAAAGGCCCGAATGGTGGCGTTCGGCTAAACAGGCCTGGAACTGATGTACAACTGATGGATATCGTTCTTGCCATAGATGGTGAACAGCTTTTAACCGAATGTGCCCTTGGTCTGCCGGGTTGTGGGATAAAAAACCCTTGTCCGCTGCACGACAAATGGGCTGAGACCCGTGATGCCATCAAAGCTATGCTTGAGCATACAACCCTGACGGAACTCGTTGAGAAAGGAAGGGCCGAGAACCTCCGTCTGACCACAGATGGCGGATTTGACATCCTGTTTGAAGATTAATTCCTTCTGATATTCGTGAAATTTTCTGCATCAAATATAATCGGGCTCGTACATAAATATAACGTGCCAGGTCCGAGGTATACCTCATACCCTACTGCATTGCAGCTTACAGACTCTTTTGATCAGGGCCTCATTGAGGAAAATTGTTCTGAAAGGCGTACTGAACCCCGGCAAATTTCGCTTTATTTTCATATTCCTTTTTGCTTTTCGCTTTGCTGGTATTGCGGATGTACAAAAATTATTACAACGAATCAGGATCGAGGTGATATATACCTCGGCTATCTTGAAAAAGAGATGCTGCTTCTGAAGGAAACATTGCATCCCGAATCAGATGTTCATCAAATCCATTTTGGTGGTGGAACGCCTACCTTTTTATCTCCGGAACAACTTCGAAAGCTCGGTGAATTGATTCGTTCAACCTTCACGATACATCAGGATGCGGAATTCAGTGTGGAGATCGATCCGCGCAGGGTTGGCGACGATCACATCATTGCCCTGAAAGAGATTGGCTGCAACCGGGCATCGCTGGGAGTTCAGGATACAAACGAGGAAGTTCAGCAGGCAATCCATCGCATTCAGCCTTTCGGACTAACTAAAAATGTAGCTGAACTGCTTCGTAAACATGGTATCAGCCATATAAATGTTGATTTGATTTACGGTCTGCCAAAGCAAACTATTGCATCATTTAAAAAAAGCATTGATGACGTGCTAAGCATGGACCCCGACCGGTTTGCCATCTACAGTTATGCACATATACCATCAGTAATGCCATCTCAAAAATTGCTGAATGAATCAGACCTTCCATCAACAGAAGAAAAGCTTAGCCTGCTTGTATTTGCGGTCAATTATCTTACGAGGGCCGGTTACACCTACATCGGCATGGATCATTTTGCAAAAGAGGGCGACGAACTTAGCATTGCCCTCAGGGAAGGAACACTTCACCGTAATTTCCAGGGATACAGTACGCGAGCCGAACTTGAAATGATCGGGCTTGGGATGTCGAGTATTTCACAAAACGAAGATTTATATACTCAGAATGAGAAAAATCTGTCCTCTTATTATGAGCTGCTCGATTCCGGAAAACTGCCTGTTAAAAAAGTGTTGAGACTTTCAAATGAAGATAAAATCCGCAAAAAAGTCATTATGGAGATTATGTGCAGGGGCGAAATCAATTATGACAGTTTTTTGAATGAAACCGGCCTGATATTTCATGATAAATTCCACGACGAACTTGAACGACTCAAAGAACCAGAATCTGACGGGTTGCTTCACTTGATGAACAATGGGTTCAGAATTACATCAACAGGCAGACTTTTTTTAAGGAATATCGCGATGGTTTTTGATGATTATCTCACCCAAAAACATCATAAGTCTGCTTATTCGAAGACTGTATAATTTTTGCTACACCCCGTACCCCGGGTCGTACCATGGGCATCCCTCCGGGACTGACCCGGACAGACGATCTCCTTACCAGGCATCATCTCCAGTTCAATAAACAATTCCAAATATTACCGCCAATTCACCAGACTCTCTTTTTCCCATATCCATACCCTTCCGGCTCAGCACCATGGGCATGCCTCCGGCACGAGCCGGGGTACAATATCCCATACACCAAAATCGTACGTGTAATAAATACATACCATTAATTTCGGCTGATGAATATCAGCGCCGTTTCTGTTTCTTCGGCCAGGCTGAGTACCACGCTTCCAAACGCAGGACGTTTTGGATCGGGTTTCCCAAGCCCCATAACTACCAGATCGTGTTCTTTGGCCTGGTTTACCAATTCTTCTTTTACATTGTCGCTGAGAACAATCCGGACTTCGGTTTTTCCCGGGATAATTCGCCCGGAAAAACGGGCCAGGTTACGCTGGTTTTTCTTTACTATTTCATCCGGTGTTTTGGAAGGAAGAATCTGAACGAAGGTGATCTCGGGCTGAAATGAACGCCAGAGGCTTGCGGCAACCCGTGCCCGCAGTGTATCGTGGCTGCTAAATCCGGCAACAGGAATAAGTACTTTTTTTATTTCTTTAATATCCCAGCCGCTGTATGGCTGCCGGAATACCACCACGTCACATTTTACACGCTTCACCAGTTTTTCGAGATTTTGATTTGTCTGAAGATCATGAAGGCTGCTAAGTCCCAAAAGCACACTTCGGCACCGGTGAACTTTTACCACACGTTCGATCTCTTCCCAGGGATGTTCGGCGATGGTTGTAAGCGTATCAGGGCGAAGGCCTGAATCGAACGAAGCCAAAAGTGCGTACAACGTTACATCCTGGCTGTTCGACAGGCGTTCAAGAACCTGCTCACGCTCACCTGAAGGAATCAGAATGTTAAGCATAAGCACGCGCCCTACCACTGGCGGGGCCAGTGCATTAGCCACAAACACCATCGATTCGGCATTCGCCGGGTTTGATATGGGAAGCAATACAAGCGGGTTTAAGCCTCTAAGCCGAATCAGGTCAGGATCAAGGGCTTCTTCTGATGCATCAATAGCTTCAGCCCGTTTTATAAAAAAAGAAATAAAGAGAACTCCTCCGGCCAAAAGCCATAAAAGTGAGATCACACCTGCCGATGGAACTGCAATTGCCTGAAAAAAGGCAAGGCCGAAACAGGCTGCCATGCCAATCATGGGTAGCACCGGAAAATATGGGACCCGGAATGTCTTGGAATCACCATAACTACGCCTCCGCATCAGGATCATGATTATATGTGCAAGAGCAAAGGTTATAAGAAAAATCAAACTGGAAGCTGCGCCGGCAGCGGCAACATTGGGCAAAGCCAAAATTAAAAGTGCTACAATAACACATGTAACCAGGATGGCATTTACAGGCGTGTTGTACACCGGGTGTAAGACAGACAGGTGGTGAGTAAGGGTACGGTCATTAGCCATACTTTGTGCTATCCGCGATGCCGCAAACAGGTTGGCCCGAAGTGCTGAAAGCATTGAAAAAATTCCGGCCACCAAAACCAGCCAGAAACCGAAGGCTCCCATATAGTTCTGGGCAGCAATGGCTACTACAGTTTCGGGATAAGCCGCGCTAACCTCAGCGATTAGCTGGCCGGGTTCCATTCCAACTGTCATTATTACAAAAAGTAGTGGCATATAAATAGCGAGGCCGATTGCCAGGGTTGCGACCATTGCTCTCGGAATTGTACGCTCCGGCTGTTTTATTTCTCCTGCCGCTGAAGCAATTAAATCAAACCCCTGGAGGGCGATAAACGTGTAACCCATCGCAGCAATAAGGCCTGTGAAACCACCCGAAAAGAAAGGATCCAGACTGGCCGATATGTGTGAAAATGGTGTCTGAACAAGAACGGCAAGACCGCCTGCGATCAAAATGGCAAACACTGAAAGCTTGCCAATATTGGCAAATAAACCCCCGCTGCCGCTGCTCCTTATCAGCTTAAACCCATAAAATACAAGTGACCCAAGTGCAAGCAACAACGGCATGAAACGCATCTGAAATATTTCCGCAACCCTCCCTGCAGGTACCTGCTGAAGGGCAAACACAGCAAATGCCCCAAAACCGAGTGCATATAGTACAGCCGCAACTAACGACGCAAACCAAACCACCCAGCCAACACCAAATGCCACCTGGACACTCAAGGATTTTTTTGCGTAGGTATAGGTACCGCCCGACTGTGGGTTGGCTGCCGCCATTTCGGCAAAACTCAGGGCAGTCACAAATGCAATAAGGCCGTTTAACAGAAATGCAAGAATAGCTGATGGTCCACTGACGGAAAATGCCACCCCAGCCAGGGCCAGGATACCCCCGCCAACCATAGCGCCCACACCAATTCCCGTTGCCCCCAAAAAGCCGATATTTCGTCTCGAATCAGATGAAACCGTATTACTCAATTGTGCAGGATGATTACTTTATGTTATGAGATGATCCGGGAATCGAATATAATAAATGTATTAGCCGTATGGTATCAGCTTTCAAATTCATATGTTGAAAAAAAAGTGATCAGAACGCACATGCTGCTACCACTGTTATATAAAAGTGTATAGTAATTATGACCAGCAATAACTACATGCGCCGAATGAATAGGTTTTTAGTACCGGTTTTTTTGAAAATCATCCTGCTTTGTTTATTCAGCATAATGATATCAGCTCCCGCTATAGCTTCGGATATCCATAACCTTCTGAAAAAAGCAGCTGAGCAGATGGAGCAAATGGATGAAGAGGGAGCGCTTGAAACCTATCTCAAAATACTTGAACTGGACCCTCAACAATACGATGCATTATGGAACTCCAGCCTGCTTTATGCAACAATCGGTTTCCGATTTGATGACAACAACAGGAAAAAGGTGCATTTTGAACGGGCTGTTGAAATGGCAGAAAAGAGTGTGGAAAACCATCCCGATAAAGTCCATCCGTATTATGTAATGGCAGTAGCAAAAGGCCGCATGACCAATGTTGTGGGTACCCGCACCAGGATAAGACTTGCCTACGTTGTGGAAGAAAATGTAAAAAAGGCACTTGAAATTATGCCGGACCATGCGCCATCGTGGCACCTGTATGGAGTGTGGCACTCTGAAGTGGCAAACGTGGGGCGGGCTGAACGGCTTGCCGCCCGATTTATCTCTCGCGGCCTGCCTGATGGTTCGGTCCGAAAAGCTGAAGAATACCTGCTTAAAGCAAAAGAGCTGGATCCGGAAAGTATCCTGATACGACTTGATCTTGCCCGTCATTATCATCAAAATGGCCAGCGACAAAAAGCAATCGACGAACTCAAAGAACTTCTTTCTTTTGGGCTTAAACCCCAAACCAAAGATGACCCTGACCACCTTGAAGATGCAAGGGAACTGCTGAATAGGCTTGGTTAATAAAAGCGGTGCTTCAAGAAAGGTTGAAAAACGACGAAACAGATAGAGGGATAGTGGAAAAAATATTCGGTCGTGGCTGCAGGAAGGTGATGTCATTTTGCCGATGCGGGTTCATTACCCCCTCGATTCTGCTTGTCACCTTTACAGGATGGACGCTCGGGGGACGGGGTAAGGGCTTGTTAACCCCGGGCTTCATTGGGTGAATCGCTCGCGATTACCGGCGTTGTGCCCGGGGCTATTCGTGTTCAACCCCTCCAGGGTGGCTAGCTCCCCCTCAGCATACTGTGATCAGGAAGCCTCTGAAATAGAAAATGCTTCACTTACAGGCACTGTAAATTCAACAGTTGTTCCTTTTCTCTCTTCGCTTGAAATCGAAATATTGCCCTTGTTTCTCTTAACCAAATCTTTACACAGGCTAAAACCAAGGCCTGTCCCCTTTTCTCCGGCAGTTCCGCGGCTGGTGACAAATTCATCCGGTGACATCAATTTCCGAATTGTATCACTGTTCATGCCAATGCCTTCATCGCGAATTGTAAATTTAACAAACCCTTTCCTTTCTTGCGACGCTGTTAGCTCTATTATGCTGTTTTCATTGCTGAATTTGATGGCGTTATTCAGCAAATTATAAAGTACAATAGCAATCAAATCCCTGTCGGCAAATACCTGTAATCCGGGTTCAATTACGGTTTTGATTTCAATCTTTTTGTTTAATGAAGCCGGTTTTGCCTGAGATACAACCCCCCTTACAAAATTTTCAACCTCGATTTCTCCAGGGTTATATTGGATTTCGTTTAATTGGGTACGAGCCCAGTCGAGCAGGTTTTTTAAGAAATCGGTAAACTGGGCAGAAGCTATACGCAGGTAGTCAGAGTATTCCAGTACTTCTTTCAGGTTTCCGTCTCTGGCACTGTCATACAATAAACTTGTAAAGCCAACAAACCCGCTGGCAAAATTTCTCAGATCGTGTGAAATAATTGAAAATAGTTTATTTTTTGTTTCATTCGATTTTCGCAGTTCCTCGGTTCTTGCCCGTACCATTTTTTCCAGTTGTATATTTAGTGTCCGTATCTGATTTACACGATGACGATACATACCCGAAATTACAGCGATCAGCAAGATGATCATCAATCCAATAAACCAGGCTGTTCTCCAGAATGGTGGTATAATCTGGATGGAGATTGATGCCAGATTATCATTCCAGGTACCGTCAAGATTTGCACTTCTTACTTTAAACACATAATCACCGGGCTCCAGGTTTGTATAGGTTGCGATTCGCCGGGTTCCGGCATTTATCCAATCCTGATCAAATCCCTCGAGCATATACGAATACCTTGTATTTTTAGTTGAACTAAAATTTAGCGCTGCAAATTCCAGTGAAATCATTGATGCGTTGTGTGTTAAAATGATATTTTCTGCCAGGCTTATGTGTATTTCAAGCGGAGAGTCTGGCCCCGGCTTTACCGGCTCATTGAATAGCAGCAATTCTGAGAAAACTATCGGGTAAGACGTAATATCCGCCTTGAGACTGTCGGGATGGAACCTGTTAAATCCATTCACACCCCCAAAATAGATAAACCCGTCTTTATCTTTAAATCCGGATCCGGGATTAAATTCACGCTGGCTGAGGCCATGCTCAAGGTTGTAATTTGTAAATTCCAGAGATTCCGTATCGAACCTGGAAATACCGTTGTTTGTACTTAGCCACAAATGGCCATGATCATCTTCAACGATCGCATGAACAACGTTACTCGGAAGGCCATTATCAATTGTCGCAAACGGTACCAGCCTATCTGACTCACGGTCAAAATACATCAGTCCGGCACCTCTTGTTCCAATCCAGAGCCTGTTGTGGTGGTCTTCATGGATAGCCTGAGCAATGCTGGTAATGTAGATACTATTTTCATTTAAGTTATAGTGGGTAAACAAACCAGTAATCCGGTTCAGCCGGTTAAGTATGCTTTGGTAAGTCCCAATCCAGATATCGCCGGCTGAATCTTCAAATACCGTACGTGCATCATTGTTCCCGATATTCGCCGGATCGTTCAAATCTTGTGGATTTACCACGTACCGCAGGAATATCCCTGTTTCCGGGTTCAGTACATTTACACCACCCCAGTTTGTACTGAACCATAAATGGCCGTCGCTTGTTTCGTATATGCCAAATACGTAATCACTGCTGAGGCTTTCGGGGTTGGCAGGCTGATGCCTGTGGTTTACAATTTCCCGGTTATCAGTTGGCAATAACTTTATTCCGTTTCCGTATGTTGCCAGCCATAGCCCATGTTCGTTTTCATGGATGTCCAGAATTACAGTTGATTCCGGTGAACGAATCCATTCCGTTTGGGGCGTAATACGATCAATAGTGCCTGTTTCAGGATCAAAACGGTTTAATCCGCCCCCGTCTGTTCCAATCCATACATACCCATTGTTTCCCTGGTGTATAGCCTGAACCACGTTGTGGCTAAGGCTGTTGGGATTTTGCGGCTCATTATAATAATGACTAAACCGATCTGTTTTTAATTCCGTAAAATTTACCCCGCCTGCAAAAGTTCCAATCCAGATAATATTATCCCGGCTTTCATAGAGTGTTAAAATTCCATTATTGTTAATGGAATGTCGTAAGTCGGGATCATATTGATACCTTAGGAAACTATTTGTATTCCGGTCAAATATGTTCAGCCCGTCATTACCGGTTGCAATCCAGAGTCGCTCGCGGCTGTCTTCGAGAATTTTGAAGATGGAATTTCCGCTGATGCTGAGCAGATCGTCAGGATTGAATAAAAATCGGGTAAAGGTTTCTTTATTCCTGTCAAAAATAAAAAGGCCCTGGTCTTCGGTGCCAATCCAGAAAGTACCCTGTACATCCTCATAAATCGCCCTTATCATACCAAGAGGATGTTCCGTTTCGCCGCTCTGGAATGTTTTGTATTGCCGGAATTCTCCTTTTTCGCGATCAAGTTTATTAAACCCGTTTGCTGTGCCAACCCACAAAGTGCCCTGATTATCCTCATGTAAGGCTGTAATATGATTGTGGGAAAGTGATGTGGAATCCTCCGGTACCGACAAAATCCGGTGAAAACTGCCTTGCTCCCGATTCATCAGATTCAGGCCATAGCCTGTTCCAACCCAAAACAACCCTTCATGATCTTCAAGAATTACCCAGACGGTATTATCACTCAGAGTTTGATACTGTTCTTCATCATCAACGCCCATATACCTCACAAAACGGTTGCGATAGCGATCATACATGTTCAATCCGCCGGATTGGGTACCAATCCATAGACGGTCTTGTGAGTCCAGGTACAGAGACCTGATGTTGTGGTCACTTATGCTATGTGGATCGGAAGGATTGAATCTATATACAGTAAAGTCGTAGCCGTTATATTTGTTAAGACCATCATGTGTGCCAAACCACATATAGCCCTGTGCATCCTGTTGAATTGCCTGTACGGTTGACTGAGACAATCCATCATTTATTGTGATGTGATTGAAATGAATATCCTGTACCTGCGCATGTAGTGCCGTATAAAACCACATGAGAATGGTAAAGAGGAGTATAACCGGTTTAGCCGATGTAGACATTTGTTTGTCATCCATCTCTCAAGTTAATAAAGGTGAGATTCAACAAAAAAGAATTATAAACTCCATTTTTTGCAGGCGTCAAATCATTGAATAAGGTTTTCGCTGTTTCTAGCTCCCATAAAATGACGGATGAGATTCGAAATACCATAAAGAAGCAAAAATACAGCGACAAAATAGGCAACCGAATCGGGATTCATCACTATCAAAACCGCAATAATGAGGGTTAAAAACCCAAGTATTGCAAACTGAAATGCCAGCAACAGGATAACGCCAAAGAACCCGAGAAACCCTGCAAAGGTATACGGAATCAGTTCGGGAAACATAAAAATCAGGATCCCCGCCACCAACGGGAAAGCAGGAATAATTGCCGGCAGGCGAAAATAGATCAGTAACAACCCCAGGGCAATCAGGTAGCCACCCGCAATAAGGTATAGAAATCCCGGATAGATAAGAGTCAATACAGCCGTTACAACTGCAAGAACCGCATTTAAAATTTGACGTTCTTTGGCTTTATACTGAATGTTAATTCGAAACGATGAGTACATGCCCGACATATTATTGATATTATTTTAAATTAATGAATTTGAAAATAATTTGTGTGGTTTGGATTAATGTACCCTCTTAAATGCGAAGAAAGTGATATCATCATTCTGTGGAATCCCGTCCAACCACGTATGAATAAATTCATTCAGCTTCTCAATAATTTCCTTTGGCGATAAATCTGCAAAACCTGTAAACAATTCCACGGTTTTTTCATACCCTATCATCACCCCGTCTTTCCCGGCCAATTCAGGAAAGCCATCTGTCATCAACAGCACGGTATCTCCCGGTTCAATGGCTGTTTGAATTTTTTGATAGGGATATTGCTGACCTGCTACCATGAGACAACCCTTTCAATGAGAGTTGTTCTATTGTTTGGCTATGTTTTCGATAAACAACTGCTGCGCGAATACCTCTCCCGCCAGGTTCATAAATATATGATCTTGTTTTACGGAAAAAAATTTCTGTAAGAAATCAAGGTGCCAATGATGACAACACCTAACAATAATCTGCAAAATACTCAGCAATCAATTAGTAATATGATGAATTTTTAATGAAGAATTCATCACTACATTTTAGGACTTATTCATTTTTTTTGTTACCCTAATTCACAAATTCTTATGCTTTCGGTTTATGGGTTCTATTCTTTCAGATTTTCAATATGATATTTTTGTGAGTTATCGCCATCACGATAACAAATATGACGGCTGGGTTACAGAATTTGTTGACAGGTTAAATCAGGAACTTAGGGCTACATTTAAAGATAAACTATCGATCTATTTTGATCAAAATCCCGCCGATGGATTACGAGATACACACATTGTTGATGACTCGATTCAACAAAAAATCAAATCCCTCATTTTCATACCTATTATCTCTCAAACCTATTGTGATACAACAAGTTTTGCCTGGAGCCAGGAGTTTAAAGTGTTTAAGAGAGATTCTGAATCAGATCGTTTTTCACGCACCATCAAACTCCCAAACGGTAACTTTGCCTCACGCATTCTGCCTGTAAAAATACATGATATAGATATATCGGATGTAAAACTTCTTGAAACAGAACTGTCTGGAACCCTCCGGTCTATCGATTTTATTTATCGCGATGCCGGTGTAAACCGCCCCCTCAGGCCAGTAGATGATGAGCTGACTTTAAGCCAGGGATCCATTTTATATCGAAACCAAATCAATAAATTGGCATACGCTGTAAAAGAGTTAATCCAGGGCATTAAAACCATAGAACGGGAACACCCCTCCACTATAACCCCTCCGGTTATCACTAAAACCGAGACCGCTGCGGGTTCGTACAGCTCTTCGCTTCCCTCTACAGCAAAAGTTAAAGTACTCGATCATTCAGGCCCGAATATATTCCTGGCCTGGACATCAAGCGACCTGAAAGAACAGCGCGAAGAGATGGCCATTACGTTAAAAAAAGCGGGTTTCAATGTTTTACCCGCTATTGACTGTCCCGCTGATGATGAAACCTTCAAAACCAAAGTGGCCGAAGATTTAGCACGCTGTTCCTGTTCCCTGCATATGTTAAGCGGAGAGTTTGGCCGCCGGTTCGAATTTGAAGACCATATCTCCTTCCCGCAGCACCAGTTTATGGAAGCCAGGAAAATCATTGATTCGGGAGAGGAGGATTATAACTGTTTTATATGGCTCGTGCCAGATGCATCATCTGTTGTAAAACCGGTTCAAAAAGAATTTATCACCTATATCCGAAATAACATCACGCGCAATATGATGTTTTCGAACAGCATGGGAGCCATGCAACTGGTAGATGACATCAGGGTGGTTATGGCAAAAGAGGAGGAGGAGCTTTTCGATTCCAAAGATACCGAGATTTTCTTCATCTATAACCAACAGGATGAACAGGAGGCAAGGGGCATTACCGATAGCCTCAGTGCCGAATACCCTATAGAAATCATGACTATACTGCCTGATGGTGAGGATAAATACAGGGAAATCAGCACCCAGCAAATCCCGAAAAGCAAACTTGCCGTTGTTTATTTCAAATATGCGGCCGACTGGGCACTGCCGTTTACCAAACAAGTCTGGAAAACAGTAGGCGGCGCATCCTCACCCACACCTTTATTTCTTATTGGAGAGGATGAACCAAGCAGCAATATGGCCCGTAACTTCAAAGCCCCGAAAGTAGTTTCAACCATTGTCCCCGGGGAGCAGGTATCCAATGAAGTAAAAAAGGTTTATACAACCGTAAAGGACATGAGGTAACGTTTATTTACTATGTTTGATGATTTCAACATATGCCCATATACAGGACTCCGCTCATTTACAGAAGATGAGTCGATCTATTTTAAAGGGCGTGAAGTTAACATTGAACAGGCTATAGAACAGCTTCAGCGAAATAAATTCCTGATGCTGACCGGAGCATCTGGAGATGGGAAATCATCATTGGTTTATGCCGGCATTATTCCTAATGCAAGGGCGGGGTTTTTAAAATCCAGGTATTCACAATGGGCTGTGGCCGATTTTCGGCCAGAACGCACACCTTTCAAAAACCTATGTAAATCACTGGCATCTCAACTCGATATCAAGAGCGTGCAAACCGTGGAAGCCGAATTAAAACACGGCTTTTCCGCACTTGTTGAACTGTACCGAAATTCATCCAGGTATCTGGATACCGAATCAGCTGAATGGATGGCTGCTGATGAAAAAGAAAAAACGGTACTGAAAAGAAAATCGGCCAATCTTTTAATTTTGGTCGACCAGTTTGAAGAGTTTTTTACCAATCCGGAAAACTATCATGATGGTGCTCCATCACGCGAATCGAACCTGGTGCTGAATGTACTGCTCGAAACAGCACGGTTAGCCTACGAAGAGAACCTGCCTATTTATGTGGTTTTCACTATGCGGTCAGATTTTATCGGGCAGTGTGCCGCATTCAGGGGATTGCCGGAATATATCGGCTTCTCGCAGTTTTTTGTCCCCCGGCTCAATCGTACTCAGCTTCAGCAGGTCATTGAGGAGCCTGCTGTACTGAGCGGAAACCGGATTACACGGAGGCTCACCGAACGGCTGATTCACGATCTGACGGAAGGTGTGGATCAGCTTCCCATATTGCAGCACGCACTCAACCAAATCTGGCACGCTGCCGGTCATGGGAAGGAAGAGATGGACCTGATTCACTATGCCATGGTTGGCGGCATGCCGGTTGATGAACTTCCAGAGCAACAGCGGTCACGCTGCGGGAAATGGTTTGATGAACTTGATCCCAAAATCCGGGAATGTTATCATGAGCCCGGACTGCAGAATGTACTGGATACACATACCAATAAACTCTACCAGGAAGCTGCCGCTTATTATTATCAAAAAACCGGGAAAATTATTTCCGGTGATATTGTGAGCCGCATTATTAAAACTGCGTTTACCTGCCTCACCAAAATTGACCAGAGCCGGGCTGTTCGAAACCGCATGACCCTGCAGGAGATCACCGATATTTTAAACCTCCCCGAAGCTGATGTGACAACTGTCGGGATTGTCCTGAACATATTTCGTGAACCGGGCAATACATTTATCCGCCCGTTTATTCCCGAAGATGGTGACGGTAATGAACTGCACAGTGATGATGTGCTGGACATCACCCATGAAAGCCTCATCCGCAACTGGCGATTCCTTGAAGAATGGGCTCAGGATGAATTCGATAACTACACCATTTTCCTCGATTTTGAAAAACAACTAAACCGCTGGATTGAAAGCGGTAAAGTGAGTGGGTTTCTCCTTTCAATTGGGCCTTTAGTCTATTTTGAGAACTGGTATGAGCATTTAAAACCCAATGCCTATTGGATTGCACGGTATTTGCCCGATGATCTGGAACCCGACAAAAAACTGGAAAAAGCAAAACAGGTGCTGGCAAACACGCAGGAATTCCTTTCCCTCAGTGCAAAAAAACACGTGATTACCCGCACGGTAATGCATTATGGTACAAAAAAAATCGCAGCAAGTTTCGCTGTTGTACTGCTGATTTCCCTGGCAATTTACGGTGTTTGGGATACCTACCAAAAACAAAATGATTCCGTACTCCGTGCAATTAAAAAGGATACAATCGAACTTGCCGGCCGTGCCGATCTTGGCCCGCAGCTTATCATACCGGCTATCACAAATCAGCTCATTTCGGATAATCTGACGATTACTGAAGTTATTGACGGCATTGAAAACAGGGATCAAAAAATAAAAATCGCTACCGGGATCGCAACACAATTGGTGTTTCAGGGAAGATATGAACCGATGGATGAAATACTGCTCAGCCTCGGCATTGCAGATAGTTTATTATCGGGTATTCGTGTTGAAGATCAGAATGTTGCGGGGCTTTCCAAAGTTCTGGAAATGATTTACGACTATTCAATTACATCCGGCCTTGCCCGTTATTACAACCCTCTTGATGAACGATTTGAGGCATTCGTGAAGTCCAACGCCGCGCGTGCTGCTGAGTGGGGTTTGTATGTTTTGGAAAATCAGCCTGTCGGTTACACCAATGTTCAACATCTGAACCTTGCTCTTGAAAACGGCCTGAACCACAAAATGTTCGATCCGGACAAGATCGAACACATTCTGAATATCATGTCGCCACTTGAAGCCGGTGGTGTATCTGAATGGATATCGCATAACTACCGGCGTGACGCAATATTGGAAAGAGGTGCTCAGGTTTACGGAGTGCGGTATAATGGCCTTTACCAGGTACTGGCCTATTTTTATGCAGCGGCCGGCAAACCGGCAATGGCCATTCAAAGTGTAGACAGCATCCTGAATTACCAGGATTCTTTTTTTGAGAATGATTATGACACACACATGGAAAATGCAACAAACATTGCAGGTGTGTTTTATACTTACGGATACAATGAATACCTGGATACGTTTGTGAACGGGTACACATCACGGAAGAATACAAACCCGGCTGATTTTTATAACCGGCTGGTGTCACGAATGATTTTTGATTTCTATGTAGCCGCTTATCCAAATTATTTTTCCGCAATTGACCGTTACTATACCCAGACAAATATCAAGCTTGCTGATGATGCGATGCTCTCCTTTTTCTTCGAAAAAAAACGGGAGGAAATTCAGAAATTCACAGATCCAGATGCCCGAAATTTTAATTTGGCAGCTTCTTATAAAAATGAAGGGCTGCTGCTTGCTTTCAGAAATGATATGAGGCCGGGCAATGATCTGGAATCCGTCGCATTATCAATGTTTGACATTGCACTTTCACATTATTTCCAAACATCTGATACCTATCTGAACCAGATCATTAGTGCAACTACAGAATTCAGCTCCGAATTAATCACTGTACCACGCAAATTTCTGTTTCAGTATCCTGATTACAGGGTGCCATTCCATCCAACCGAAGCACGTGGCTGGGTATTTCACTATAAATCCCCGCTATTTGTGAGTCACCTGATCCAGAACAATTCGTTTGACAGGGTTTATAACGACCGGGAATCCCTCAGGTATTTTGAGAGCTGGTTTCAGGATTATCATGCACTTATGACTACGCGTGATTGGTTATTCAGGGAACCGATGCCATACGAAATCATGGCAAAAATTGCCTCTAAGCTGGAAGAAAGGAATGCAGGCCAAATTGCAGACCTGAACCTTCTCTATTTGCATCTGGCCGATTACGCATTTAACCGTAATGAACCTGAGAAAGGAATTTCATTCGCTCAAAAAATATACCCGGAACGGCTGCTGAATTCCTTTCAGTACACTCTCCCGTTTTTTCCCAACACCTATTCACTCGAAATGGTGGCTCATGCGGTTGCTAACCTTACGGTACATGGTGAAATGGAGCTTGCCTACAACCTTATTGATGTTTTTCGGTTAGAAGTGAACCGTTCATCCATTTATGCTTATGCAAGCCAGCGGGTATTGCTGCAAAACCAGTCGCGATCAGCAGCTGTTCAGCTGCTCGATTCAGCCCGGGTTGAGATGAACCGCCTTGACAATCCAACGGTATTTCAACCCAATCGCCATAATGTGGCTATTGCTCTCATGTATATTGACCCAAAAAATAATTCTGAAGAAGCATACCAAACAATAAGAAATGTAGGAAATAAATTTGCCTCGATCTATCGGTTTGGCTTTGCTGAGGCTTATTATGATGACCTTTATAGCGCAACACAGCACATTCCTGAATTGATTTCTGGCAGTGACAAGGCTTTGTTTGTGGGCAGGATCACCGCCGGAAGTAATTATGGGCAACAAACTCCTGATGAGTGGAAACGATTCAAAAACAATGAATTCTTCATTGCCCGAAGATTTCTCCCCTACATAAATGAGAGTTCTTAGATGTTCGATCAGCAGCCTATATGCCCCTATACCGGCCTTCGGTCATTTACCGAAGAGGAAAGCCTCTATTTTAAAGGACGTGACCACCAGGTAGACCAGATTACAACACTACTGGAAAAAAACAAGTTTTTAATGCTTACCGGGGCATCGGGCGAGGGTAAATCTTCGCTCGTATATGCTGGGCTTGTCCCGAATGCAAGGGCGGGTTTTTTCAAGGCAACATACAGCAACTGGGTTATTGCCGATTTTCGCCCGGAACGCAGCCCTGTTGCAAACCTGGCAAAGGCTATCGGCACCAAATTCGGGATCAATCCGTCCACAGCCGAAACCGAACTGAGGCGCGGGTATTCATCCCTGATTGACCTGTACACAAATTCTGATTTTTATATTGATAAAGAGAGTGAACAGTGGGCCCGTGCGTCAGAAGAGGAGAAAAAAGAGAAAACAAGACATTCGGCCAATTTGCTCATCATCGCCGATCAGTTTGAGGAGTTTTTCACCAATCCGGAAAATTTTTATGATGAAATTCCATCGCAGGATTCACAAATCGTGGTTAACCTGCTGCTGGAAACAGCCAAAATTGCATTAGAAAAAAACATCCCCGTTTATGTTGTCTGCACCATGAGATCTGATTACATCGGCCAGTGCTCTGCTTTCCGGGGTTTGGCCGATTATATCGGTTTTTCACAGTTTTTTGTTCCAAGGCTAAAGCGGAAAGATCTCAAACAGGTTATCGAAGAACCTGCAATATTAAGCGGCAACAGGATTTCACAGCGGCTGGTGGAGCGCCTCGTTTACGACCTTTCGGAGGGTGTGGATCAGCTGCCCATTTTACAGCACGCCCTGAGCCAGATCTGGAGAACTGCCTCTGATGGAAGTGAGGAAATGGACCTGATCCATTATGCAATGGTGGGTGGTATGCCGGCGAATGAACTTCCGGAAACAGACCAGAAAACATTTTTGCAGTGGTATAAAAACCAGCCGGAGCACCAGAGGTTTTACTATAAAGAGACCGGGCTTCACAGGGTCATCGAAATTCATGCCGATATCCTCTATGAAAATGCCTGGGATTACTATATCAAAAAGAATCCAAAAGTTCAGATTTCACGCCAACAGGCAAAGAAGATTATTGCAGCTGTATTCAGTTGTCTTACCAAAATTGACAACAGCCGCGCTGTTCGAAACCGGATGAGCCTTGAAGAGATTACCGAAATTATCCATTCTCCCGGAATTCAACCTGAGATTGTCGGCAGCCTTCTCAATATCTTTCGCGAGGAGGGGAATTCGTTCATTCGCCCGTACAAAACGGAAGATCCTAAAACCTATGATCTTTCTCCTGATAGTGTACTTGATATTACTCACGAAAGCCTGATTCGAAACTGGACCCGTCTTAAAAACTGGGCAGATCGTGAATTTGAACTTTATTCCACTTATCTCGATTTCAAAAAACAGCTTGACCGATGGAAAAACAGCAATAAGAGCAACTCATTTTTACTTCCGGCAGGCCCGTTGTCTTTTTTTGAAAACTGGTACAATGAATGCAGGCCTGGTGCAAGCTGGATCAGGCGGTATTCAGAAATAGAAGGCGACAAAACTGTTGAACTCGAAAAGGCAGAAAACATCCTCACGGATGTAAAAGAGTTCCTGAAACGCAGTGCCAGGAAAGTTGCCATACCGAGAGCATTTATCAGGTACGGGCCAAAAAGAATTGCCACCGGCTTTGCGATTCTTGTTATGGTAAGCCTGAGTATTTTTTACTGGATAGATGCCGAACGAAAACAAAACGAGCGTGTAATTGAAAATGTAAGGAAGCAGTCATTTGATCTTATCAGGAGCAGGGATGTCAATACGTATTTAAAAGCAAATTATTTACTTACTGAAGAACGCTACGAGCCGGGTAACCTAATCCCATACCTCTCAGAGACTGACAGAAGAACAAGCCTTCCACTTTCCATTGAAATATACGAGCTCTTGTTAATGATTGATAAATACGACAAAAGCGATCTCAAATCAGAGTTGATTCGTAGAATAAGGGATAATTACAGGAATTTACGTTCACTAAATCCGGATTATGCTTTCCTGATTGGAGAAATAAACAAATTTTCGACACTCCTTGCTTACGATAACTATTACAATCCCGGTTTTAATTCCAGGGATATACTTCGGGCTCATGCTGATGATGGATATGAACTGGCTATGCAATTTTTCCGGGACAGAACCCTTCACCGCCCTGCAATACCGGTGGAATTAAACTACGCCATCCAGCAATGGCTCACATTTGGAACACCATCCGCTGAAAAAACGACACAAATGCTGCAGGCCATATCACCTTTTGAAGGAGAGGAAGGTGAATCTGCATTTCGGGTTTATTATCCCAGGGGCAGCTATGAACTCAACGGAAGGGTCTCCAATGATTTTAATGGAGGTTATCATACCCTTGCTTCACTCTATGCCTCCATTGGAGATACAGAAAAGGTTATAGATAGTTTTGAGCAGATCAGGCAATCCGGTCAGAATGATTATTTTATCGGAAGCCTGTTTAATAATTACAACCACATTCTTGCCATATTTTACCAATTTGGCCATCGTGATAAAATCTCCCCAATTGTACAGTGGCTTGGAGAACATTATGAATCGAATGTACCGCTCACCATTTATCGTAATTCTGTAATCCGCGCCGGCTATTTGAGCAGTTTATACCCGGTAAATATTGACAGAAATATATTAAATGCACATAGCGGTTATTTCTTCCCCAATCTTACGCTTTCAAACAGAGCTGTATTTAATGCACTTGCAGATGACTATGAAGCATTGATACGGGAAGTAAATGATCCAAACGAACGAAATTATGCTCTGGCAATCAATAAGAAACGCCGGGCCATGTTCGGCCATAAATATGCGTTCGACCGTGGAATAGCACCGGATTTCAACGAATTGAATTACCATCTCGATGAAGCAGTTACACATTTTCGAAACATTGAAGAATCCTATTTAGCGGAATCTATACCTGTGACCACACCCTACTATAATGACGGGGTGAGAAACCGGCAATTTCAACGACGCGAACTCTTTATTTATCCTGATTATCTTGAGGGATGGTTTAGCAAAACCTACCATACCGATCTCTTTTTCAATTACATCGACCAAAAAAACCTCTTTGAAGAGTTCTACAGGACACCATCTGATCTGGCTCTCATCCTTTTTTGGGTTGCCAAAGCCAACGAAAAAAGGCCAATCATGGAACAGTCTCAGTTTGACAATCCATACCCCCTGCCGGAGAGTGTATTGAATCGTATCTTAATGCTCAGGGACACTCATACTCTCGGCTCTTCATTTGATTATAATTTACTTGCCCTGATGATGGCAAACAAGGCGTTTGAAACCGGTGATACCGACTCTGCATTAGAATATTATGAATGGTTTGACAAACAAAATTTCCAGGCATCCAGAGATCGTTTTGAATACCTTGAGACCACATTTTTCATGAACCAGATGAAAGACCTGGGAATCAATATGGCACTTGCCGGCCTGCATGAAGAAGCGGTTGAAATTGCTGAAATGTTCGAAAGAGAACATGAAAAAGCATTTTCATATATATATATGGCAGAACATTTATATACAAATCAGCGGAATCCTATCGCCTTCGTATATCTTGATTCCGCTTTAACAAAGGCAAGCAGGCTTAATTTTTCTCAATTCGAATTTGGTGCAAACACTCAGATTGACGTACGATTCAATTTAATTTTGCTGTTATCACGCATTGGTGGCAGGGAGCTAAACGAAATTTCAAATGATCTTCTGCGGGAAATTATTGAAGGCTCAAAATTTCGGGGTTTAATCAGTAAGGTTTATGGTGTAGCTGAAGAAGGTAATTTTTACAGAGCAAAAATCACCAAACCGCCATTACTTACAGATAATGAGGAATTATTTTTGAATACAACCATCCTTTGGCAGGCCGCTATTGCACAAGAAACCGATGAAGAACGTGAACAATGGGCGAAATATGATGACTATTATACATACGATTTCAATTACGTTTTCTATCTACCGAACTAATGAGCAGATATAACACTACTTATTACCTTTTGATACTCCTGCTGATCACAGGAGCTTTTGCGTCTATGGCCCAAAATGGTTATGGCATTAAAATTATGGGGGGTGTTGCAGCCGCTTTTGGCGCCGTTTTTCTGATCCAGGTCATTCAGATTTTTATAAAAAAAGGCATCAAAGATCTCATACTGCTGATCGAATTGTTCAGCCTTACGCTCATGGCGGCTATTCTCTCCATGAGAGTTTTCTATATCTATTTTCCCTATGTGGAAATTCTTTTCGGATTATCAGGGCTGACATTGATTTTGGTTTATGTAAGTAAAATGGTGAACGCATACCCGATGGTACGTAAGCAAAGCGCATATTTAGCATCTATGGTGCTGCTCTTTTATGGGAGCATCATTATGTTCATTTTTTCTATGGCCGTAACACCTTTCCTTCCCTTGCTGGCAGAACCTGCTGGCATCATCGCCTTCGGATTGATTTTAATTTTCACTTTGTACTCTATTATTAAGAAAGAGGTTTTGTTCAACGGGGAAAAAGTGACAGCCATCAGAATGGCAACGCATGCTGAACACAGAACCGTTGTACTGCTTTCCATTTTCATTTTATTCAGCCTTTATATCGGCCTGAACAAAATGGATCTGATCCCCGGCATCTACTCTGATGAATTTCCTCAGGCATACTTCGAACTCGTCAACAGTGCCGAAACGGGAGAAGAAAGCCCAGTCGACGGTACATTTACACACGAAAGCTTTAAGGAATTGTACGATGAAGTTATAAACAAGCATACAGGTGCTTTTAAAAGGTAATTTCTACCTGTTTTAGTTTATTTCAATTTTATTTTGGCTCTGGGTGTTGTTTTTATAGGTTATATGCGGGTGCGGGTGGCACGATGTGAGATAAAGGATAAGGCTCTGCTACATTAAAACTTCGTTGGGTAAAGATGCGGATTGTTGATGCCTTACATAGCGTGACCATAAAGAACTCCCCCCATCCGTAAATCGAGCTGGCGGCTCCCCCTTTTTTAAAGGGGGCCGGGGGGATTTCAGTTAACTTGTAAAAAATACCCAAGGGCATCGCAGCAGACTTCGGAAGTCTTTTTCGATCTCAGATCTGTGTCCCAACCCTGGGGAAGATCACTTCACCACTTATTCTGTTCATCTGTATTCAACGGCTTTCCTGTTCCGGGTCAGGCGACCCGGGCTACGATTGACCGCATCTCTTATTCCAGAATTCCGCCTCCTTTGTTATCCTGCTTCAATCTCTTCAGGCTCCACTCGTTGTTTTGGGTTCGAAGGAAGATTTCACATTCTTTCACAAATGCTTCCAATTCATCAATATTCATAATCAGTTCACTCTTTTTATTTAACGATTCGATGCCATCAGCCATCTGTTGGTATTTATACTCCATCTCTTTCGAGTTATTTGATTCGGCATAGGTTGAAACAAGAGCTATAAAACTGATCATGGTACCTACGGGGCTGATATCCATAAAAAGGGAAGGAAGAGAAATAAACTCAGAAATCAGCATGAACAGGCCCCATGTAACTGATATCGAAAGAAAAAGATAGGTAGCCGCTTTATACACATATAATCGTTTCGTAAAGTAGGTGTGCTTTTTGGTAAAATATTGAAGCTGATCGATCAGACGGTTTTTTTTGTAAAAATCAGTTTTTTCAATAACGGACAGTTGGAGAACAAACTGTTTCAGACGTATCAGCCTTTTCAAATTAATGGTGTATCCGTGCCAGGTGAAAGGCCTCATTTGCTTGATGTACTTTTCAAATTCACCCTCACCATACGATCCCGACCTGTTATTTTCATTGTGGATATTGATGAGATAAAACCAGATTTCACTGCGTATCTGTTCGGCTTTTGCGCGGTTTTGAGTCCATTGCCCAAAGCTTGTTTTATCAGAAAGCTGCATGTGCAGTGTAATGAATATACCGGCCAATGTTATCAAAATGGCAGATTGTCTTACAAAATTACCGTATCCCCAAAACAGGTATTCCGGCGATGTTACAAACGCATCTGAAACTGCGATTATAGCCAGGATGATCAGTCCGATCTTTAACCGGTTTTTCCACCTTCCCTGGTAAAACGATGCAGAAGAATCCAGGTACCCGAATACCGGGATCATCAGGTTAAGTTTATTCATTTCTTCAGCCATATCTTTACCCGGCTCCGGCCAAATCATTTGCACAGGAATTCCCTTTTTTTTCAATTCTTCAACGAAATGAGCCGTACCTCCCTTTAATTTTTGCTCTTCTGGCCGCAACAACGCAAATACCGAAACAAAGTCCTTATCTCCATTCGCGGCATCAAGGGCATAGTCTGCCATTGAATTATTACATCTTTCAAAAGGATTTTCCGAATTGCCTGATTCTTCAGAATAAATCACACTCTCAGCTAATGACAAAATCCGTTCAAATTCTTCTCCCCAAACATCCGTCTCATCACTATTCAGATCTTTCGGATAGCTTACCGATTCTGCTTTGAAACGCTCTTTATCAAATGGTAAAAAAATGACTAAAGGTGTACCTTTCTTCAGTACCTCATCTGCGAAAATGATATCCCCTCCGGCACCCAAACTGCATACTGCCACCTTGGGCGGCTGCAGGCGATACTCCTCATCCAGGTAGACTTTCATAAGGCTTCTCACCTGGCTCACTGATTTGCCTGCAAATCTTTTTTTTAAACGGTTGGCCCCGTCAACCAAATGCCCGGTAAAGAGGAGTACATTTTTCTTTTCTTTTATAGCAGGCATTTACAACAATCGTTCGTGTCTTTTAATTAAAATTCTGATCCAAAATGGCAGATTTCCAAAATCCAAGCACCAAATTTCAAACACTTTCTATCCGCAATACAGGTTTCGATGTTCCGAAAAAGTCAGATAAAAAATGATACCAACATATTGGAATTTGAAATATGAGTTATGAAAATTCCGGTTTATCCGGATTAGGGTTTGTTGGGTTATGTTATTAAAAGAGATCACTCGCAGAAAATACAAAATCCGCGGAATTCTGGACGAATGTTTTACGAAGGCCCCATAACGGCCTCAATATCCTTGATCTCTTTTGGTACATCCGTCAGGTTTTCATAGCCCTCTTCGGTTATTACAAGATTATCCTCAATCCTGATGCCCCCGAAATTCAGTAATTTTTCAATTTTTTCAGAATTCAGGAAACGTGCCTGTTCCATGTTCTCGAGTGCAGGCTTCAGAAGTGCCGGTATGAAATAAATTCCAGGCTCAATTGTTATCACCATTCCGGGAAGCAGTTCCCGTCGAACCCGCAGAAACCGGATGCCGGGCCTGTCGATTCGGTCAACACCTTTTGGATAACCGCCAACATCATGTGTATCCAAGCCAAGAAAATGCCCAAGGCCGTGAGGAAAGAAGAGAGCAAAAATGTTGTTCTCCATCATCTCATCAATATTGCCCTTCACGATGCCGAACTCCTTAAGGCCTTGCAGAATAATACGACAGGCACCCATATGCAGTTCTTCCATTCTTACACCGGGTTTCACCAGTTCTATAGACCGGTTCAGTGCATCCAATACTACCTGGTAGATAGCGGCTTGGTCGCCGGTAAAACGTCCGTTGGCGGGATAGGTGCGTGTAACATCCGATGCGTACCCCTCAAACTCATAACCTGCATCGATCAGGTAAAGGTCACCGTCCTTAATAACCTGATTATTCTCGGTATAGTGTAAAATAGCACTATTCACTCCTCCGGCATGTATACCGGAATAGGCATGCCGAAGTAATCCATTCTTTTTCTGATGGTAATCAAAAATGGCCTTGGTTTCATATTCATACATTCCCGGTTTCAGTGCTTTCATCACTTCGAGGTGTGCAAGGTTATTAATCCGGGCAGCTTCCCTCATGTTTTCCAGTTCAGGGTCGGTTTTTATACAGCGGCAATAGGTAATGGCATCAAATAATGTTTCCGTATCTACAGTGAAATCACGGTTCAGGTCTTCCACATATTCTGCCTGTTCTTCATTCAGGCAATAGATTACCGGTGGATTGAGCTGATTAAGTAGCGTAAGCAATTCATGATCCCTGTGGAGTACATCGGGTTTATACAGATCCATGATTTCTGAATCGGGCTTGATTCTCCCATGCCATACGGCATACTGCGCATCCCGGGCCGGAGCAAACAGGTGAAATTCCGTTGTTTTAATATCTATCAACGTATGATAGTCGGGTTCATTTACACCGGTAAGGTACCAGAAGTTGCTCTCCTGCCTGAACGGGATTTCATAATCCGTGCCGTAACGGTACATGATTTCCGCACCTTTGAGGTAGATCACCCCCTCCTGGTTATCGTCGAATAGTGATAATAATTTTTCACGGTGAAGTTTTGCTGCCATATGATTTACTCTTAATCATGCCTGAAACAA
>RECI01000205.1 GCA_007694095.1 Balneolaceae bacterium
TCTGGAAATCTAAATTATTAATACTTCTTTGATTTCACTTAAAAAAAGTACACGTTAACAAAAGTTTTCAATTTTCAAACATCCTTAAAATTGTTGATCTGGTAATTCATTAAAAAACGGCTGTGACTAAATGAAGGGAAAAATATTAGATTTGATACGATTTTTGGCAAAAGAGAGAAACAATCGAAGGTTGTTAAAGACTGTCAGACAAGGTTTCGCATCGTGCTTTCCGGTATCAGTATTGAGGAGTAAAACCCAGGGAGAAAAAGAACATGTGGCGTATTGGAGCAGGTTAAATCACAAGCCTCATAAAATGTTTTATAGGGCTTATACACACTATTCAAAGAACATAAGTGCTGAATATATTCCTGATGATTTATTTCACTTCTGTTGCCTGCCTGCTTTGAACATCAAAGAATTTGATAGCGGATATAGTGATCATTATTTCATGTCACAATTATTGCCTGATGAATTGCAAAGTAAGATTGTGTTCCGGAATATCGAAGAAGTTTATTATGACCAGAATCATAATGTTATAAAGCTTGCTAAAAAATCATTGGATGAATTACTGGATGATCATGAAGAGATATTGTTGAAACCTTCTCTTGAAACCGATCAGAACAAACCAATCCAGGTATTTAAAAAAGTCAATGGTAAATTTCTGAACAAAAATAACGATATACTAAACTTACAATATCTGGAAGAAAAGTATCATAAAAATTATGTTGCGGAACTGCCTATCAGTTTACATTCTTCGTTTTTGAAATTTGAATCCTTCGGCTTATCTGCACTTCGATTTTATATGTACAGGTCGCCGATATCGGAAAAAACAGATGTACTCGGATGCTGTCTGATTTCAGGAAAAAATGGATTTAATGAGTATAACCTGATAAGAGATGCCGGCGTTTTCCAGGTAAATGAAGAAGGGCGAATCAAACTATTTGCTAAACAGGAAAATGATGGCAGAATCCGCAAGTTATTTAGAGATGAGGATGACAATCGATTTCCAAAAATGGAAGATTTGATTGAATGTGCAAAAAAAGTTGCAGAGGTAAATTATTATCATCGAGTTATAGCAATAGATTTGACGCTCGATGAAGATATGCAGATTAAACTTCGGGGAATTAGAAATCATACCTTTGAACCGATCGCGCTTCAGTTTGCCGGGAAACCTTTCTTCGGTCATTATACAGATGAAGTTATTGACTACTGTTCAGGATGGGTAAATCAGCGATAGCGAAGGGTTAATTATTAAATTGGAAAATGGTGCCAATCACCTCACATTTTGTCAGAAATTTCTTCAAATATGCACAGAAAAGAGTTTCCTTCTACAGGTTCAAACATTTTTCAATTTATTGGGTAAACTATGTTAAAAATAATTTCAAATACATAAAGGTAGCCGGCATGGTGCCGGGAGAAAGTGAGTATATCGAAAAATGGAAAATTGGTGGTTTTAAACCATCTCCTGAGTTTTTCAGGTGTTACTCATCTCACTTTAAGAATAACAATGGAATTGAATTCGCGCCAGCTGATATACTTTACTTTGTGATACTGAAAATTTTGAATCCTGTACAACATCGGATATTATTTTCAGATAAAAACCTTTACGATATAAGATATGATCCGTCACTTTTGCCCGAAACTTATTTTCGGAAAATGAATGGGGTTACACTGTCAGCGGATTATAAGCCAATGGAGACAGATGAAATTTTTATTCAAAATCTGTCCAAAAAAACGAGCAAAATAATTATTAAACCTGCAGAATACAGTCGCGGTGGTAAAAATGTTGAACGCTTTCGTTATAACGCCAGTGAATTTGTTAATGACAATAATATCCGGCTTGACAAAAGATTTCTGGATCATACATATAAAGATAACTATATCGCACAGGAGTGCATTGTGCAACATCCCTATCTGGCAAAATTTAATAAATCAAGCTTAAATACTCTCAGGGTCATAACTTATCGGTCCGTTTCCGATAATGAAGTAAAAATTTTGGGAACGTATTTGAGATATGGTAATACGGGATCCGTTGTTGACAATTTTTCAGCTGGCGGACATGTAATGCGTATAAAAAACAGTGGGAAACTATCTGAATTTGCAATTGATTCAACATTAAACAAGATATTTAATGCAGGTCAGGTGAAATTCTGTGAATTGGGTGACTATCCGCATTATGATCTTATTATTGCCGTCTCAAAAAAAATCGCTAAGCAAAATCCATATCAACGGGTTCTCGGGCTGGATGTAGTTCTGGATAAACAGAATTGTGTGAAGCTTATCGAAGTTAACAATCGCGAAATCGATGGTTTTCAGATCTGTGGCAGGCCATTCTTTGGTGAATATACAGATGAAGTGATTGCTTATTGCAGGGATCAGTTAGTTGATTGATTGGGAGAAGTTTATCAAAGGCGGAGTATTTGAATTTTTTAGACTTGTACTTGTATACGGATGAAAAACACAGTAAAAAAATTGATAAACCGTTTAAAAAAAAGAAAATTTGCAGAAGACAGCGAAAAGAACTTTCTGCGCAATTTTCAACACCCTGAGACAACGAAAAGAGTGAAAAATGAAGATTTATATATCCAAAAATGGAGAGGTTTGGGTCTGGATGTTAATCCTGTCTATTTAAGAGTTTACTCTAATCACTCTATTGGAAACGATGTAAATTTGGTACCGATTGATCTCTATTATATCGTAATTCAAAAAAAGTTAAATAACTACGACCTGGCTCAGACGTACGCCGATAAAAATATGTATCACAAATTGCTTGATAGTGGCTTATTACCGAAAACTTACCTGAGAAATATTAACGGAGTGTTTTACACTGCCGGTTACAAACCGAAGAAACCGGGTCCGGTTTTTTTTAAACACTTGTCAGAAAAAACAAGGCAGCTCATTGTCAAGCCTAGTATAGAATCCGGGAAAGGAGTGAAGGTCAAAAAATTTCAGTGGAAAGGAGATGCCTTCTATGACGATCATTCAATGAAACTGAGCGTAACGTATTTGCAGGAAAATTATCACAAAGATTACCTGGTGCAGGAAATGATCATACAGCACCCATATTTGCAAAGGTTAAATAAATCCAGTGTAAATACTTTGAGAGTTTTGACATTTCGCTCGGCAAAAGACGAGGAAGTACACATATTGGGTTCATACCTGAGGATAGGTAAAAATGATTCTTTGGTAGATAATATCAGCTCAGGTGGCTATCTGGTTAATTTTAATGATAAAGGATGGCCGGATAAGAACGCTGTATCAAACGAAGGAGGTAAAATTGACTCTGTAAATGGCATCAGGGTTTCAGAGCTGGGTGTTTATCCGGAGTATCAAAAATTGATCAGATGCGCCAAAGGTATTGCCCGTTCTTTTCCATATCAGCGTATGCTGGGTTTAGATTTGGTCGTGGATAACTCAAATTGTGTAAAATTGATTGAGGTAAATACATTCATGATTGGACCATTTGAATACTCCGGTTATCCGATATTTGGCAAGTATACAGATGAAATCATAGAATATTGCAGGGAAAAGGTAAAAAAAGAGGCCATTAATTAATCATCTTCAAATGATCGTTTTAAGAGTTGATAGTGTTATTGATGCATCTTTCTATAAATCAACACACCAATGAGTAAATATTACATTATCCTATTATTTCTTTTCATGTTATTTCCCCTTGCAGCAGACAAAAACCATACAACAGATGTAAACCTCGAAGATTACCGATGGAATAACCGCCTGGTGTTGGTATTCGCAAACAGTCAGGATAGCGAGAGTTACCTTCAACAGATTGAGGAACTGTATCTCGATAAAGTTGGATTACATGAACGAGACGTTATTGTTTTCTCAATGTTCCGGAATGGCATATCATCTTTCGAAGGAAAATCAATTTCCCAAGAATCATCTGAAAAAATCACGGCAACGTATAATCCGGACCAAAGTGATTTCAGGTTCATTTTGATCGGCAAAGACGGTGGTGAAAAACTGAGGCAAGACGAGATTGTTTCATCACAAAAGCTTTTTGACAGGATAGACAGTATGCCTATGCGAAGACAGGAGTTGAGAAGGTTGCAATGATGCTCAGGAAATTTATCAAACCTGTATATTTGTGTCTTAAATTTAAGTTCTGACCACAAAAGGGGAAAAATCAAAATCCGAGCACCAAAATTCAAATATTTTCGATCCACGATTTTAGCCTCGTCGTTCCTCAAAAATCAGATAAAAATGATACTAATATGTTAGAATTTGTGTTTTGCCCCGAAGGGATCACTTTGTGGGAATTTCGATAACACACCTGTCCCGATATTTCTGTCGGGGTTCAAAAAATGATCCGGCTGTTGAAATTCTGTTCAGGTTTTTGCTGTTTACAGTAATACATCATATAACCAAAGAAACCGAAAAACATGACATGGAATGTATACCTCTCCGGTGAAATTCATTCTGACTGGAGAAAGGAAATTAAAAACGGAATTGAAAATGAAAATCTTCCGGTCAGGATTTCATCGCCTGTAACCGACCACTCAGCAAGCGATGATGTGGGAGCGGACATCCTCGGTGAAGAAAACCAGCCGTTCTGGAGAGATCATATAGGGGGAAAAATTAATGCAATCAGAACGCGCACATTGATTGAGAAAGCCGATATTGTGGTAGTGAAATTTGGTGAAAAATACCGACAGTGGAATGCAGCTTTCGATGCCGGTTACGCAGCCGCTTTCGGTAAAAAACTGATTGTGATGCACCCAGATGAGTTTATTCATGCGCTTAAGGAGGTAGATTCAGCCGCACTTGCCGTATGCCAGACTCCGGCACAGGTAATCGAGATACTCCGTTATGTAACGGTGAAGGAATAAGAAACTCTCAGTTTGTTTTCTCTGAAATCTCTTTCAGTGTATTTTCAGCTTGCCAGAAGTGGCGTTGCTGATGTGCATCCAGCATGAGATAAAATTCAGTAAGAGTCATATTGAATTTGAAAAGAGGATTTTTGCCCTTAACCCTATCGAGGTCGATCTTTCTTGTTTCGAGCTCATTGAGTTGCTCAATTATTTTTTTATTCATCTCAATTACCTGGGCAAGGTATATATAGTACTCTTCTGCAGAGGTGTCCACGGGTTTCATCGGAGTGATAGTTTTAATCTTCATCTTATAAGGAGGCCGGACAGTCTTTATAAAATAAGACATCAGTTTTCTTGGCCTGAAGCCAGGATTCTCTGTTATTATTGGCGTGCCTGAATCCAATGTGCGATGAATTGCCCGAAGATAAATTGTCTTAAACCGGACGATGTGTTCAAATATCTCTCCCGCACTCCATGATGATGGATTTGGTTTCAGGGATATCAGATCACCAGATATAGATTTGAACCGTTCGGCTTGTTGTATAGCATCTTCAAAAAGCCTGACAAGACCCGGGTAATTGTAGGTTTTTTTCATGGATGCACCGGAACTTAGTGTTATCAGTGACAGGGAAAGTAATTTTATAGGATCGTTCGCTTAAGATAATGCCACCCATACTGAATTGCATCTTTAATTAACAGTAAATAGACGTCTTTTTTCGGCCATGATGCGTCTGTAAGATTCATCTATGCGCTCTTCAGTAATAACCCCATCCTCCAACAGTTCTTTGATAATCGTAACTGCCTGAGGCACGATTTCGGGCCAGTAAACGGAATTGTTTGCGAATACCAAAACATCTACCCCTGCAAGAATAGCTTTTTCGATGGCAAACTCAAGACCGTAAAATGAGCGAATAGCATCCATCTGCATGTCATCAGAAAAGAGAACACCATCAAACTCTAGCTGTTCTCTCAGGATTTCTGTTTGCACATGTGAAGATAACGTTGCCGGCAGGTCAGCATCGAGATGTTCATTAAAAACATGTGCAGTCATAACGGCAAAAGGCAAGCCTGATGATGCAAGATTGTTGTAGGGCTGCAATTCAATATCATCCCATGTATCGCTTACATCGGCCATGCCTACATGCGAATCGTTCCAGGCACTTCCATGTCCAGGAAAGTGTTTTAAAACGCCCAGGATATTGTTTTTTTGAAATTCTTCAAGATAAATGGAGGCGTGTTCCGTAACAAGATCAGGATCGGAACTGAAACTGCGGTCTAACTGACCAATTACCGGGTTTTGCGGGTTCGTGTTCAGGTCAACTACCGGCGCAAAATTTACATTGAATCCCAGTTCCTGTAATTGCCCTGCCATAGCAGATACGTAATGGCGGGTGGAATCGGGATTGTTCAGGTTGCCAAGGTATTGCGCGGATACGTGCGGCAAAAATCCACGGTCTGTTTTCAGCCGCGCAACACGGCCACCTTCCTGGTCAACAGCGATAAACAAAGGCCTTTCAGAAATTGACTGCAAATCTGATATCAATTTCTTAACCTGATCCGGGCTTTCAATATTTCTTCTCGGTGTGCGAGTAGGTACATCGTAATCAAACAAAATGATTCCACCAATATGGTATTCGCGGATATCCCTGATTACATGGGATGTGTCGGCGGCTTCGAATCCATTAAATCCTACCATAAGCATCTGCCCGATTTTTTCATCAATTGGAGGTTCAGAACCCGGGGCAGAGTTAAGGTTCCTGTTACATGCACTTATACAAATTGTAATTGTTATAAGCGTGCAAAGGAAGGCTGATTTCATAGTATTAGTGTCTTTTTTTTTAAAATTCGGACAAAAAATGGTAAAAAATATCAAAATCTCCCAAAGGGACGCCTTTGGCGCAAGCACCAATTTTCAAACAATTTTAATCCAAAATACTGATCTTGATGTTCTTGAATAATTTGAGTTTAAAATGATATCTTCCGTTTTGGAATTTGGAATTTGGAATTTGGAATTTGGAATTTGGAATTTGGAATTTGGA
>RECI01000218.1 GCA_007694095.1 Balneolaceae bacterium
TATTTGGTACAAAAGCTGTAAAAGCATCTGATTTTTTAAATTTTTGGATCATTTTGCTGGTGATTTCACATTTTTGGGAAGATTCATTTTCACAAACCCATCAGCCCCCCAACATCATCGTCATGTATTCCGATGATCACACCGCCCAGGCAATCGGGGCCTATCACGGAGCTTTGAATTACGGGCTGAAACTGGATCATACGCCGACCCCGAATATTGACCGCCTGGCTGAGGCCGGAATGCGGTTTGATAATGCCTTTGTGACCAATTCCATTTGTACACCTTCCCGTGCGGTAATGTTAAGCGGTTTGCACAGCCATATTACCGGTGTGATCACCAATGCGGAATCGATGCCCGATGATGTTGAAACCTTCCCGATGATTCTCAGGGAACATGGCTATCAAACAGCCATGATTGGCAAGTGGCACCTCAAGTCTGATCCGCTGGGATATGATTATTATGAGGTATTAATCGGGGCAGGCGGTCAGGGAACCTATTACAATCCAACCTTCAGCACACCTCACGGTGTGGTAGAATATGAAGGCCATGTAACTCCGATTATTACCGAAATTGCCCTTAAATGGCTCCGGCTTCAGCGAGACCGGGACAAACCATTTATGATGATCTATAATCACAAAGCCCCCCACCGGGAGTGGCTGCCCGGTCCGGCGCTTGATGATTACCGGGACCGGGACCTGCCCGAACCGGAAACACTTTTTTATGATTATTCCGGCCTCACAACTGCGGCTCATGAGCAGGACATGGAAATTGGAACCACGATGCAGTGGGGATGGGATCTAAAGATGCCGGTTAACCCGGAGACTGGCGAGGATTCAGATGGCAGTTGGCAGCGGCTTGTTGAAGTGAACAGGTTAACAGATGAGCAACTTGAACGCATTAAAGAAGCATATGCCGGGGAAAATGAATATCTGCTGGAAAACTATCATCAGATGTCAGAAGATGACCGGTTGCGATGGCGTTACCAGCGATATGTAAAGGATTACCTGCGGGTAATACGAGAGGTGGACGATGAAGTGGGCCGGCTGATGGCGTATCTGAAGCGTGAAAACCTTTATGACAACACAATCGTAATCTATGCCGGTGATCAGGGTTTCTTTTTGGGAGAAAAGGGATGGTTTGACAAACGGTGGATTTACGAAGAATCCATGCGAATGCCGCTGATTGTTCACTGGCCGGAAGGCATCGAGCCGGGCACGGTCAATGAGCACCTGGTTCAAAACCTGGACTTTGCCCCTACTATTCTGGAGCTGGCTGGTGCCGACGTGCCGGATCGGATGCAGGGACGGTCGCTGGTGCCGCTGCTGCGCGGTGAAAATCCGGCAGATTGGCGTGATGCGGTGTATTACCACTATTTTGAAGGGCCGCCCCGTGTGCATCGCGTGGCCCGTCACTACGGAGTTAGAACATATCAATATACCCTGGTTCATTTTCCGGATCACAACGAATGGGAGCTGTTTGACCTTGAAGCGGATCCGAATCAATTGACCAGTGTTTACGGTGATCCGCAGTATGCTGAAGTTCAGCAGCAACTAAAAGATTTGGTCGATGAATTACAGCAGAAGTATAGAGATGATTCTTGGAATGAATAATAATGTGAAAATAGATCTATTTAATAAACTCTGTGCATATATACCAGTACTCTCCCTTGGGTTAGTTCTGTCAGTTGATCTTGTTGATGCGCAGCATAATCAATCATCACCGAATATCATCATTCTGTTTACTGATAACCAGGGAACATTGGACGTAAATATCTATGGGTCAGACGATTTGCACACGCCACATAAGAATGCTCTTGCAGATCGGGGTGTCAAATTTAGTCAGTTTTATGCCGCAGTTGTGTCAACAACCGATGAGCAATTTTGCAGGACAATTCCCTGAGTTTTTAAAAGATCTTAAAAGATTACATCAACAGTTGATCGATGATATAAAAAATAAGTAGATGAAAAATTTTTCAGAGTTTACCACTACTATCTTTAAGCAATAAAAACCCAAATTTAAATTCAAATCATGAGCAAATCAGACTATAAAGGTTTTAACCGGAAATCTTTCTTAAAAAAATTGGGCCTGGCTTCAGCCGCAGTCGTCAGTGGCCCATTTATCATGGGTCAAGGTAAAAGCACCTCGTATCAGTTAGAGCCCAGACGCCATCCCTCCCAAAAAATATCCCCAAACGACCATGTAAACCTGGGCCTTATCGGGGCCGGTGGTATGGGGCAGGGCAATATTGCAACCGCCTTGCAATATGATGGATTCAAAATAGTTGCCGCTTGCGATTTGTACGATAGCCGCCTGACCAGGTGCAAGGAAAGATTTGGTAATGATATATTTACGACCAAGGACTATCGTGAATTGCTTGACCGGGAAGATGTGGATGCTGTGGTTGTTGCCAGTACTGATCATTGGCACGATCTACACGCTATCCATGCGTTGGAGAAGGGCAAGCCGGTCTATTTGGAGAAGCCGATAACTCAGAAAATTGATGAGGCTCATAATGTGATCGAAGCCGAGAAAAGAACAGGAACACCTCTGATTATAGGAAGCCAATGGACCAGCAGTATTATCTATGAGAAAGTCCGTGAGCTTTATCTTGCCGGTGAAATAGGTGAATTAAACTATGCAGAAGGCTACACAGACCGTTTTACACCGAGGGGGGCATGGCAATATTCCATACCACCAACTGCGACTGCTGAAAACGTGGATTGGAAAACCTATCGAAAAGATTTGCCCGATATCCCATTCGACCCAATGCATTTTTTCAGATGGAGAAATTATAACGACTATGGTACCGGTGTGTCCGGAGACCTATTCGTTCATCTGTTTTCTGGAATTCATATGATTTTGGATTCGCTGGGCCCGGAAAATATTTATGCAACCGGAGGCCTGCGATATTGGAAAGATGGCCGGGATGCTGAAGATGTTGTGTTGGGGCTTTTTGATTATCCCAAGACTGAGAATCACCCGGCGTTTAATATGTCACTTCGAGTGAATTTTGCTGACGGATCCGGGGGAGGATCAAGTATCCGGCTTGTTGGATCAGGAGGAGAGATCCAATTTAGTGCGAATAACCTGATCCTAAGAAAAAGTAAAATGCCTGATGCGCCAGGAATGAGTATTGGAGATTTCAGTGAGGCCACAAGAAAAGAGTATGAGGAGTATTATCGCCAAAAATATCCCGATCAAAGAGCCGATATTATTGAACCCGGTGAATTTGAGTATCGGGCTCCTGCAGGATATAATGCACGATTCGATCATCATATGAATTTTTACAGGGCTATACGGGAAGGTCAAAAAGTACTTCAGGATGGAACGTTTGGCTTACAAGCTGCCGGACCGGCCCTGCTTGCAAGTGATAGTTTGAGAGAGAAAAAACCCATCCGTTGGGATCCGGTTCAGATGAGAGTCCTTTAATACCAAACAGTGAAAAGATAGTAATTGAATTGAAAGGTGTTCTAACCAATGTATAAAAGTTTATCATCTGTCTGTTGATGAAACATATTTAAATTCAAAATTCGGTTTCCTGGCAGTGACCAAAAAAGTGAAAAGCAATTTTCAAATTTAAAGTAAAATCTTATGAGACATCGTATGAAAATTGGTATATCGTCAGCAATAATACTTCTGTTAGTTTTTGGAAGTATAACAAATTGTAATGCTCAAAACGATGCTAAGGACTCTAGGCCTAATCTGTTAATCATTTTAACTGATGATCAGGGCTATCACGATGTGTCATATTACGGGACAGAAGATATTCGCACACCTCACATTGATAGTATCATCGAGTCGGGGATGCGTCTTGATAATTTTTATACAAACTCACCTGTTTGTTCGCCAACCCGTGCAGCTACGATGACCGGTCAATACCAAGACTATGTGGGTGTTCCCGGCTTAATTCGAACAAGGCAGGAAGATAATTGGGGCTTTCTTGATCCTGAAGCTGCTCTTCTCCCGGAAGTATTAAAAGAACATGGTTATCATACCGGATTGATAGGCAAATGGAATTTAGGGCTGGAATCGCCTAATACTCCAAATGAACGCGGTTTCGACCATTTTCATGGCTGGTTGGATGACATGGTAGAAGATTTTTGGGAACACAGAAGGCACGGCATTAATTACATGCGTTTGAATGATCAGGTTCTGGATACGCAGGGGCATCATGCTTCTGACTTGTTTACCGATTGGTCCATTGATTATATACACGAGCGTGCTCAACACGATCAGCCTTTCTTTCTTTTCTTATCACATCTGGCACCGCATTTCCCCGTACAGCCACCTGAGGATTGGTTGCAAACAGTTAAAGAGAGAGAACCGGGGATTTCCGATACAAGAGCGAATCTGGTCGCATTTATAGAACATATGGATGATGGAATTGGTCAGGTCATTGATGCTCTAAAGGAAACCGGCGCCTATGAAAATACGGTTATCTTATTTACAAGTGATAATGGAGGCAGATTGGCTGATGAAGCCAATAACGGTCCTTATCGAGATGGAAAACAATCATTATATGAAGGTGGATTACGGGTACCTACCGGTGTTTCCTGGCCTGAAAAAATGGAAGCAGGTACAGATTCGGACAGAATTCTTCTCACTATGGATATTTTCCCGACTTTTTTAGAAGCTGCCGGTATATCTTATGATGGGCCTCTTAATGGTATAAGCTTTTTGCCGACTCTATTAGGAGAGGATCAGGGCAAATACAGGGAAGAACCACTGTTTTTTACAAGGCGTGAAGGGGGTATGCGATATGGCGGGTTGACAATACAGGCGGTTCGGCTGGGAGACTGGAAGATGTTACAAAACACGCCATTTGAACCAAGAGAATTGTATAATCTTGAAACAGATCCATACGAAGAAAATAATGTTGCTGAAGATTACCCTGAAAAAATGCAGGAACTCAATGCTCTGATGATGAAACACCTTCAGAAGGCTGGTGCAGTGCCCTGGCAAAGGCCTGAAGACAGGCGTTGAACTTATCGCAAACTCTCCATTTCACCTAAGAATAATCTATTTAACGGATTAAAATTTTAGATGAAATAATAAAAGTGTATACCAAAATTAAAATGTGTAGAATTCAAATTTCTCTGATTATAATCTTGCTTGCTTCTTGGAGCTCACTGCATGCACAACAACACCAAGAGCAGCGGCCCAATATCATTATTATTTTTGCTGATGATATGGGATATGGTGATGTATCCTCATTTAATGAAGATGCAGCCTTTGAAACTCCCCATATTGATAGGCTGGCAGAAAACGGAGTCAAATTTACCCAGGCATATACAACTTCTGCTGTTTGTACTCCAACCCGGTACGGTCTTTTGACAGGCAGGTATAACTGGAGGTCCACGCTGAAAAGCAGTGTCACCTGGGGATTTTCCGAACCCCTGATTTCTGACGGGCGTCTTACTGTAGGTGAAATGCTGCAAGAGAGCGATTATCATACAGCTTTTATAGGGAAATGGCATCTGGGCTGGGATTGGGAATTTGTTGGGAGTCCACCTGAGAACCTTGATGATCCAAACATTCGGCCGGAAGTGGATTATAGCCAGCCCATTAAAAATGGCCCGAATGATCGTGGATTTAGTTATTCCTACGGATTTTCCGCTTCATTAGATATGCCTCCTTATGTATATGTCGAAGACAATATGCCCACGTCCATTCCCACAGAAACCACTGTAAATTATGATGAGAAAGGATTTTGGAGAGAAGGCCTTACAGGGCCCGATTTTGTCCACGTGGATGTTCTGCCACATTTAACCGATCAATCGGTTCAATATATACACCGGCAGGCCAATTCCGGCCAGCCTTTCTTTTTGTATTATGCGTTGCCGGCTCCACATACTCCTATTCTTCCAATAACGGAGTTTATGGGGAAAAGCAATACCAACATGTATGGGGATTTTGTATTGCAAGTTGATGATGTTGTGGGTCAGATTACAGAGGCTCTGAAACAGAATAATATTCTGGAGAAAACGATGATTATTTTTACAACCGATAACGGGGCCTCACCACGATCCGATTATCCTGAACTTGCCAGAGCAGGCCATAATCCGAGTTATATATTCCGGGGGCATAAAGCCGATATTTTTGAAGGGGGTCTCAGGGTGCCATTTGTCGTGAGTTGGCCGGATGGCATACCCAATTCTTTTGAAACCGATGAAACGATCAGCACTGCGGACTTTATGGCAACCTTTGCTGATTTGGTTGGTACTTCGCTGCCAGACAATGCAGGTGAAGACAGCTATAGTTTTTTACCTGTACTGCTGCAGCAAGAGTATGAAAAACCCTTGCGGGAGGCCACTGTACTTCATTCCATTGATGGCAGATTTGCCATTGTGAAAGATGAGTGGAAACTGATCTTTTGGCCCGGATCCGGTGGATGGAGTTCCCCCAGAACAGAGGAAGAGTTGCAAGGGCTGCCCTCTTTTCAATTGTACAATTTGGAGAAAGATCCATCTGAAAAACTTAATCTTGTCTATTTATATCCCGATAAGGTTAAAGAGCTAAAATCACTGCTTGAAAAATATATTAATGAAGGAAGAAGCACTCCCGGTGCACCACAAGCCAATGATGGGCCGGAGAGGTGGGAACAGTTGGACTGGATGGATTTGTGAAATTGGGCTTAAAATTGGCAACGATCTGAGACCAGAAATTTTAATTAAAAATGTCTAGATGTATTATATGGTCTAAAAATTATATGCACAAATCAGTTTAAATACCCTAAAAAAATTCGTTTTTTTACAGAAAAACATAATCAATACCTTCTCTTTTTTGTATTACATACCACTAACTATATTCTGTCAGGCATTAAAATCAATACAATTTTGAAATTAATAATTAAAATACTT
>RECI01000314.1 GCA_007694095.1 Balneolaceae bacterium
TCCATCTGTTTGGCTGCTGCTGAGTCCGGATGTACATATCGAACTCCATCAATCTCAGGAACTGCTGCTGAGTCGCTTGTTGAATCGCACGACGCGATAAGCCCAATCATTCCGGCAATAACCAATAGATAAATCAGCTTATGGTAGCCGGACAGGAGGCTCTTCATCGTCCTGCTGCTGTTTTCTGTTTTACTGTTTATTTTTTTCATAATAAAAATCCTTTTATTAATTAAAAGCGTATGGCACAGGATCTTCCCGGAGCCTTGGATTCGTTGTTAGTTCGGCTTCAGGAATGGGCAGTCTAAAACTTTCAACTGTTACAGAGATGGGAGTCCCGTCCTGAATCAGCTCAAAATCACCCAGTTCTCCGTTCCAGTTGTGCCTCATGTGTCGCTGCTGGTGGTCAACAATATCAATTGCCATCTGAGGATTCTTGTGAAAAACTCTTCGAAGATCGAAAAAGAACCTTCCTTCCATTGTAAGTTCACGTACCCTTTCTTCCAGAATGATCATCAAGCTGAGTTCACTCATTGGCTCAACACCTGCGCGCTCTCGAACTGCATTAAAATATTGGAGTGCCCTGGCATCGGTTGTTGTCTGGTTATTACCCAGGATAGCCTCAGCAGCAATCAGATGAACTTCAGCCAAACGCATCATATAGGTGTTTATGTCTGTTGACATAAAACCAACCTGGCCGTCGTTATCTTCCGGCCGGCCAACAATGTATTTTTTTATACTTGGCCGCCCTTCTTCATGAGTATAGCCGCCAAATGCAGTTCTCAGCTCCGGGTAGTGGTCACCACGTACCATATAGGTCGGTTTTCTCCTGGCATCATCGGTACTGGCTCCTCCAAGAAGGTCAAATGTCCAATTTGAAACCTGGTGGGCGCCGCCCCAGCCGTCACCAACACCTGTAAGTGCAGGTTGTGCCGCATAATATGCCTGCTTGCTGTTTTGCGCACCCCAATAACCACTGCCATGAACCCACTGAAGGGCAAAAATACTCTCAGGGTTATTGTTGTTTTCCCGTTTGAACAAATCAGCATAATTATTCATGAGCTGATGCGGGCTGTTTTGGATTACATCTTCTGCATACCGCAAGGCGGCATCCAGATGATTCTGAACCAGGTTGCCGCCACTGCTCAAATGGTAGGCCATGGTTAGATGGGTGAGTGCAAGGTAGGATTTCGCCGACCAGTTTGTGACTCTGCCTGTTGCATCCGCTAAAACAAGATGCTCCGCCGCAAATTCAAAATCTTTCAATGCAAACTGGAAAACATCTTCTTTTCTGTTTGGTGGTACAAGCGGATTACTGATTAAATCTGATGTGTTGGTAATGATTGGAACGTTATCCCAAACGGCAGCCAGTTTTAAATACGCAACTCCACGCATAAATCTGGCTTCTGCAATTCTATGGTTTTTAACAGCTTCGGGAACCGTGTTTGGGGTTTGTATACGGATGTTGTTAATATGATTATTTGCCTGATTAACAACGATATACAGCGACCTCCAGCTTTCATTCAGCCTCGGCTCGGCTCCATCGGCTCTAAACCAATAATAAGGAACCGTATGCCTTACAACTCCACCGGCAGCATCACCCAATTCAGTTGTTGCCTTGTCATTATAGTCAAACCACACAATGTTGTATAGCGAAGCTGTTGCCATAAACAAATCTTCAGGTGTTTGATAAAACGTATCCTGAACAATTGACCCTGTCGGCGGGTGACTAAAGAATGAATCACCACATCCTGCCACAAAGCCTGCAAGCAGAAATACACCGAGTAAATATTTAATCTTTAATGTTTTCATAATCTAAAAAATTTTTCAGGATTAGAATTAGAACCCGAAATTCAGGCCAAAGGTGAAAATCCTCTGAGACGGATAGTTTCCAATATCCACACCGAACAGAAGCGGATCTTGCGTATCGGAGCCAACTTCGGGATCATGGCCTGAGTAACCGGTAATGGTAAACAGGTTTTGACCGCTGAAATAAACCCTCATGGTTCGAATATTGAACCGGTTAAGCAGATCCGGAGGCAGTGAATAACCTACTGTCAGGTTTCTGAGCCTGATGTAGCTGCCATCTTCAATAAATCTATCGGAAATACGGGCATTATTATTCGCACCGCCAATTCTCGGCATATCCGTTTCCGGATTCATAACATACACCTCACTGATACCCGCATTATTAATCTCTTCGGGTGTAGCGGTAGGATTATTGATAATTCCTATCCTCGCATATTCATTAAGAGTACGTGCATGTGCTCTCCAGAAATGATCGCCTTCGGTCCATCTGCGTACCTGGCTGAAAATATCATTCCCATAACTACCATTTATGAAAACAGTTACATCAAAATTCCTGAAGTAGAAATCGTTGCTGATGCCAAATGTAAACTTTGGATTCGGATCACCGATAACGGTTCGATCTCTTTCGTCAATTACACCATCGCCGTTAATATCCACGAATCGGAGGTCACCAATCCAAACACCAGAATACTTATTAATCTGATCGTGTTGCTGGGCATGGTTGCGGATTTCTTCTTCAGTAAGAAACAGGCCGTCGGTTTTATAACCAAAGAACTGGCCTACCGGCTGTCCTATTACCGTTCGCGATACAGGGTCAAAATGCTGGATTCGTCTTTCAAGGAAAGTTCCTTCCTGATCCATTCTCGTAACCTTATTACGGTTCATGGTATAGATGAATGTAGATTGCCATCTAAGTTCCCGATCAAGATTTACCGTATTAAGGGCAAGTTCAATACCTTTATTTTCAAGGGCTCCGATATTCACCATCGGGGCTCCCATCGAACCGGTTCCGCTTGTTCCTGAATAAAGTGGCAGCGGCCGTCTCATCAGAAGGTCGTCCGTCCATTTCTGATATATATCTGCGGTAAGGTTGATGCGGTCATTAAATAGCCCAACATCGAGACCGAGATTAATTGATTCTGTTGATTCCCATCTCAGATCCGGGTTCGGCACATTGCCGGTTATCAGACCGGTACCCCATCGTGTTGGAACTATGTTCAAAGCAGATCCAAACAGGTAGGTCCCAATCCCTTCATTACCTACAACACCATATCCTGCTCTCAATCGCAGGTCTGATACCGAATTGAAATTAAAGAATTGCTCATTGGAAATTCTCCAGGCAAACGAAAATGACGGGAAGTATCCCCAACGGTTTTCAGGGCCAAATTTTGAAGATGCATCTGCCCGCATGGTTGCTGTAACCAGGTAGCGTTCATCATAACGAACATTCGCACGTGCAAACAATGACTGGAGTGAGCTGCCTCCGGAATAACTGCTTACAGTTGCTGTAGCTGCATCACCGGCTGCCAGTTCCCGTACAAGGTTTGAAGGGAAACTGTTTCTGCCACCGGACATTCCTTCCCAGCTGGATTCTTCAATTTCATGGCCAAGTGTACCATTTAAAATCCACCTGTCGGTAAGCGACTGATTATAGGTAAGGTATGTGGTTGACTGCCACCAGAAATTACTGTCTCTGTTTCGCGTAGCACGGGCCACATCATTCGACAGGTCTCCCATTTGCCATGTAGGCAGGAAGTAATTGCGAACTCTGTTCCCATAATTCAAATTTAACTCTGTACGTAATCGAAGGGTTTCATGCAGATTCACTTCGGTGTAAACATTACCGAATACCTGTCGCCTGGTCATGTCATCATCTTTCAACTGTGCCATGGCTATCGGGTTGTCGTTCTGATAGGCGGCATCCAATCCGGTCGGACCTCCAAAGCTTCCGTCAGGATTTCTCAGTGGAACGTTAGGTGGCATGCGTAATGCCGTACTGATGATGATCTCTTCACCCTGACGTTCGTCAACAATGAGAGACTCTTTGGTTTGACTCACATTTAAGGTAGTTCCGATTTGCAGCCATCCTCTTGGGTTGTTGTCCAGGCTAATTCTTGCGGAATATCTGTCAAAATATGAACCGGGCACTACGCCATCCTGCCCCATGTAGCCAATCGATAAACGGTATCTGTTCACAGCATCACCGCCACTAATCGCAAGGGTATGGTCGGTAATAGGAGTGGTTCTGAAAAGCTCATTCTGCCAGTTAGTTCCACTGCCCAAAATGGAAGGATCTGCAAATTCTTCCCGTCGCTCAAGTAAAAACATATCTGCCTGAGCATTTTTGAATGTTGCATACTCCTGAAGGTTCATCATGTCAATCCGGCTTGCTACGTTTTGAAAACCTACATAACCATTGTATTCCACCCTGGTCTCTCCCGCACGGCCGCGTTTTGTAGTAATCATCACAACACCGTTGGAAGCTCTTGCACCGTAAATAGCTGTGGCAGATGCATCCTTCAGAATGTCGATGGAGGCAATGTCATTTGGATTAATTCCCGCGAGACCGCTGCTCTGATTTTGATTGGTACCGCCCATCATACCTTCGTTACCCTGCATTGGAATACCATCAACCACATAGAGTGGCTCGGCATTACCGGTCAAACTATTGGTTCCGCGAATACGGATCGTAGAGTTACCACCGGGACGGCCAGTATTTTGAGTAACCATTACACCGGCAGCCCTTCCCTGTAATGCACGGTCAAGAGTACTTGAAACGGTTCGTTCCAGTGCACCGGCACTAATAGAAGAAATTGAACCGGTCAAATCCTGCCTTCTCGTATCACCATATCCGATTACAACAAGTTCGTCTCCCATCAAAGCGGTAGGCACCAGTGTCAGCTGAAGGAAAGACCTTCCCTGCAATGGCACGAACAGGGTTTCATAACCAATAAATGATAACCTTAATGTTACATCAAGTGACGGCACGGTTAATTCAAATTCACCATCAATATTAGTACTTGTTCCTCTTTGAGTGCCTTCAATAATTACGTTTACACCCGGCATTGTTTCACCGGTTCGTGAATCGCGCACAACACCCGTAATGGTTTCCTGCCTGAGTTCAATATTTTCAATCTGTTGTTTTGTCTTCACAACAACCTGGCCGGATGGTGATGCAAGCGCTTCCAGCCCGGTTTCTGAAAAAAGATGATCAAAGGCTTCTATAACCGTTACGTTATTCATGACATAGGTAGCCCTCATTTCAGGAAGGTCGTTTTTGTCATAAGTCAACCGGATATTCGATTGCCGGCGAATTTCGTTTAACGCTTCTGCCAGGGTTGCATTTCGCAGATTTAATGCGATTTGCTCTTTATATACAGAACTGTATGCTTCATTATTGTACCAGCTAATTGGTACATAATTGTCCAAACCAGTCTGATTTAAAGCATAGGCCTGTTGCTGTCCAATGGCTAATGCAGGAACAAACAAAAGCATAAAAAGCAGAAATGAGAACCATCGGATTCCTGCCTTGTTTTGCTTCGTTAATTCCAACAATTGTAGCTTCGTTATCATAATAACTCCGTCTTTATTGTTTATTGATAAGTTTATAAGTATTTGCCGATGTGTCGGTGCGTTCAATCGAAAGGCCTAGTACCAAAGAAATAGATTGTAAAACGTCTTCTACCGGCTGTCTTTCGGAGAATGAAGCTGTAAGGCGTCTGCCTTCAAGCGCCCCCTCATCCGCCAGCATTTCGATATCGATACCGAACCATCGTTCAAGTTTGCCGATCATTTGATGCAATTCTTCCTGCTCAAAGACCAGTTCACCTTGTGTCCATCCATGATAAATGCTGAGGTCAGCAACATCGGTTATCACCGGAGCATAACCCCTTCCTATCACACCCTTTTGGTTTCTTGTAAGAATTGCCGGCTCTATTGCCGGTTGATTTATGTAGCCGACCGAAACCATTCCGTCGGCAACAACTACAGTAACATCCGGATCTTCCTTGTAGGACCTTACATTGAACCGGGTACCCAAAACTGTGGTAACCGATTCGGCAGCAATTACCTGAAACCGGATATTATCGTCCCTTGTTATTTCAAAAAAAGCTTCCCCTTCAAGATAAACAACCCTGTCTTGACCCGGGTTGAATGATACCGGCAATCTCAGGTAACTGTCACCATTGAGATGAATCACACTCCCTTCACTCAGAATTATTCGTGATCTTTGCCCTTTTTCTGTCCGAATTTCACGGTATTCAATCTCTTCAGCTGTTGTTTGTAAGCTTTCTGAAAGATTTGATGTAAAGTACCAAGCCACAGCAATCACAATTATAAAACTGGCAGCCAATCCGGCATAACTGTACCAGTTTAAAAGTATCTTATTCTTTTGATTTCTGGTGGTACGGGAATCGATACTCTGAGAATATCCTTTAGTCTTGGCTAAAGCCGGTGCCTGTTTATTAAAATGGTATCTTTCGTTGAACCTTTCCCATGCATCATCGGAATTTATTTCTATTTTGCTGTTGGGTTCCATTTGCCAGATCAGTTCAAGAAAGTGGATAAACTCTTCGTTTTCCGGATTCCTGTTCATCCATTCCAACAATTCCATTTCTTCCTCGAATGAACATTCTCCGGTCAGGTATCGAAGTATTTTATCCCAGTCTGTCGATTTATCCATGCATGCTTTACTTATGATTTACATTTAGTACCTAAAAAAAACAGCAAACCCTTACAGCTTTTTTAAAAAAAATATCCCACAAGAACAGACGAAATAATAGAATGTATCTTATTGTTAATTTTTATTTTAGCTATATCCAAATTACTTATCAGTTTATTTCATTTAAAATAATCTCCTTATCGAAGCATTCGGGTAAGGCGTGATGATACTTTTTGGACTGTCACTTTTTCAATGGATTTTCCCGCTTTTGGGCAAAATTAGCGGCTATGAGTGACAGATATTATCCGAATAAAAATCTTGCAGTTAT
>RECI01000234.1 GCA_007694095.1 Balneolaceae bacterium
ATTATGCTGTTCGATTAGTTTTTTGCGGATGGTGCGGAAGAATTTTATCATGGGAATCGCGGGTTTTTCTTGGTTTGGAAATGGGTTCTTATTCTATAATGGACTCAGCAGTTCGCGCATCCACAAAACGCTTGACAAAAAACACGGCTGTGAACACCCCGATCAGGATCAGCATGCCAATGGCCTCACCGCCAGTGAGATGAGACAGGAACCAGAGTATGGCGATGGATGCTGCCACAGGTACGATAGTTCCACCCGGTATCCGGAAGGATTGGGAATCTGCAGGCACTATTTTTCTTAATTTGATAACCGCCAGGGCCACCCCCAGGTAGACTACCAGTATGGCCGCGCTGGCTACAATGGCAAGTATCTGAAACCCGCCGATAGCTGCCAGAAGAAATGCGACGGTCGCATAGACAATGATTGCAACATGAGGCGTGGTATACCCTGGGTGGATGCCTGCAAGTGCAGCCGGTGGTATCACCCTGTCCCTGGCTGCTGCAAAGAGTACCCTGGGCATGTTCAGTATATTGCCGTTTGTACTCCCGAAGATGGATATAGCCGCACCCAGGGTAATGAGGGTAAATCCGACCGGGCCAAAAATACGCGCTGCCGTTTCTGCCAGCGGGTTTTCCTGGTAAGTTGCAAGTTCACTCCCCAGCACGCCAAGTGAAACGGTTTGAATGAGCATGTACAAAACCAGTACACCGGCTATCCCGATGAAGATCGCTCGCGGTATGGTTTTCTGTGGGTTTTTTACCTCACCGCCTACCGACAAGGCTGACTCAGCTCCAACAAAAGCGAAAAACAGGATAAGCGAAACTTGTCCAATACTGCCCATCGGAGGTATCGATTCCCAGTGCAGATTGGTACCGATAACATCTTTCCAGCCGATAAGCACCAGAAGCAACAGGGGTATCAGCTTTGCAATAGTAGTGAGAACCACCAGCCCCATACCATACCGCACCCCCCGTACATTAATCCAGGCAAAGCCGCCGAACATGAACAGAAAGAAGAGTATCCTGACTCCTTTCTGCTCAAGCAAAGGTATAAATGTGGCCAGTATGTCGGCAACGGCATTGGCAATGGCTCCGGCGGCTGCAAGGGTAGAAATCAGGAAGAGGTTGGCTGTCATGAAACCGGCATACTTGCCAAAAGCCGATTCAATATAGGTATAAGGCCCGCCGGAGTCGGTTACTTCACTGCCCGCTTCGGCAAAACAGAGCATGATCAGGGCTATCAGGATTCCGCAAAAAAGGTAGGCAATCAGGCTGGCAGACCCCAGGCCGGCGGCCACAATAGCCGGTATAACAAAAATACCGGCTCCCACCACGATGTTCACAATATTGGCGCTAAGCCCCCATACGCCAATGGTTCGTTGCAGGCCGTCCGAACTGAGGGTTGTCTGGCTGTTGGCAGGAATTGCAGGATCGGTCATTCTTTTCGCTCAATTAAACGGGTTTTAAAGGGGGTTTCTTCTGAAGGTTTCAGCCTGACAAATATGAATTACCTCCCGGCTGCCACCGCACTGTAATCGCCGAACGAAACGTGTGCAGGTTTGTAAGATATCCCCAAATCCTGCTCAGCCTTTTTGCCGCTGTAAACGAACCTCGGTTTTTCAATCACCGGCTCGTTATTCAGCATTCTGGAGATGTCCGACACTTTCCAGCTTTGGTTGCTCAGATAGTATTGTTTCCCATGCAGGCCGTCTGTGGTTGCCGCCCTGTAAATGGCCTCAGCCACATCGCGCACATCCACGATGGCAAACTCCATATCATGATCATATAGCATTTGCACAAATGGGTTGGGGGCGATCTTATTCTTGAACAGGTATTGCAGGCCCATTGAGGTAGAATCATCGCGTTTTGAAAGCGCCGGCCCCATTACACCAACCGGGAAAACACTCACAATTTCCGCATCTGAATCGGGGTGATCCGCAACAAATTTCCTGACCACCTGATCTGCATAATATTTGGCCTGCGCATATGGATGCCCCTCTTCGTTAAGGTGAGGTTCGTCGTTTTCTGTGTAAAGGTAATCCTCCGGTTTTCCCGCCACCGGCATGGGATACCCCGTGTTGTATGAAGCTACAGAAGCAATAATCACCACTTTTTTTACGGTTGATGATTCATGAATGACTTTGAGGAAGTTCTCTGTGCCTTTAATGGTGGGTTCAAACAACTCTTTGGTTACATCCTTCACGTCAAGCTGAAAAGGAGTGCCGCCGTGCACCACAACATCGCATCCATCCACAAAAGCCTTCAGGGATGTAACATCGCGTGTATCCAGCGGAACAATCTCAAGATTCTCCGCGCCGGGCAATTGTTTTAGATGGTCGTACTTTTTCTTCTTTTTGATATCTGTGGCCGATACCCGTACGCTGAACCCATTCTCAAGGAATGTCTTCGTAACATAGCTGCCGATGTAACCCGACCCGCCGATTATGCCTGCTGTTTTCATGATGGTTTGATTTATTGTGATTGGTTGATTTTATTTTTTTGGCAAGTCAAGCGCCGGATTTCTGTTGAAGAAATCAAAAGGCCTCAGCTCAAACGAGTGCCACAGCACCGGCATCACCGGCCAGTCTTCAGACCTCACCATGTGGTGCATCCCCATGGTGTACCAGAGAACGATGTCGGTATTTTCAATAGGCCGGTTTTCGGCAGTCCATTTCCGATCTGTCTATTGACCGACCTCCCAGGCCTGTTTCGTATCCGCATACTGCTGAAAACGGGTTATCATGCCATCTTCTAACCACCACAGGTGGGCTTTCTGGGCGTCCAGGTTTTTACCGGTCACCCTGTGGGTTCCGATGTAACGGCCTGTAGCCAGCACCATATTTTCACCGACCGGATATATGGTCTGGTCAACGAGCTGAAACGAGTCGAAATCCGCCATGACTCGAGCAAAAACGCCGTTTAAAACAGCATCCGGCCCGATATACGGATTTCCATCATCATAGGGGAAATTTTCGGCCTCATTCCAGATGATATCAGGCGACATAGCGGCTAAAACAGTCGGCACATCCCCTGTGGCAAAGGCATCATAGAGCCCCCGGATGGTTTCAACATTCGTATTATCGGATTGTACCTGGCTGCAATTTGTGATAAAAACAGCGAGTGTTACGACAGCTATAAGCGGGAATAAGCGTTGCAATGTATTGTTCATGATTTTACCTGTTTGGTTGTTTTGAGATTATCATTGAAAAACCGGGCCTTTAAATGACCCGGGTTTTTCATCTGATTCCTGTTGGAATGCTAAATGTACAGGAAGCGAACCTTACAGGTTTGGACTATCCGCGCAAATGTTTGGATTTTTCAGTCAAAATGGGGGATTATCTGAACGCCGACGGGCTGTTGCCGGACTGTTTTTCCTGGCCGATGAGTTTTATTAGCGGGAAGTGTGGAAAAGCATCAGAATGGGTTTTATTCTGAAAGGAGGTCGTAGGTGAGATGCTTTTGCATCAATGTAAAATGTTTGTCGAAACTGAAAAGGGTAAGCTTTTGATCAATAACCTGCTGAAGGATGATCAGGTCCGGAATTCCAACACGGTTTATTCCTTTTTTTAAATTCACAAACTGGTATTCACGGATAATATCCCAGTCGATGTGGAGGTGAATTTTTTGGAGCGCATTCAAACCCTCCAAAATTTCAATTTCTTTTTGCTTCATCAAAGCCGGGGCCAGCTCCGTTAAAATCAGCTCATTGGTACACACCAGGTCTTCTTCAATCAGGCGGTCAAGTTTTGGGATTCCGCCAGAGGTGAAATATTCTATCCAGACCGAACTGTCGACAAGAACATTATATCTGGACATCAATCACGGTCTCTGAGCCGTTCAAGATCGATATCCAAATCAAGCGTGCCTTTTCTGGTGATTAAACGCTTTCTTTTTGCACGGTCAATCTCACCCTGTAGGGCATCTTTAATTAACTGGCTTTTTGTTGAAGCACCGGTCACCTTCATCGCTTCATCGATCAGCTTTTTGGGTATATCAAGAGTTGTTCTCATAATAAACTATGTATTGATACATAATTATTCATGCATATTAATGGAATCTGATTCATAAATCAAGGGTTTTGTCATCTTCAGGTATTGATATGTACAACATTAAACAATCAGAGGCGTGCTATCCATTTAAATACGGAGCTTTTAGCATTAGAGAACTCCGTTCGATTTAAATAACCCGAAAAAAAATCTCCCTGACTGATGTCAGAGAGACTTACGGGAATGTAAACCCAGGTAACTTTCTAAAGATGTGATTTACTATCGGTTTATTGGCTGCACAGGGACTTCAGTCATTCTGTTCTGATCAAAAACTGACCAGGGCAACCAATATACCGGGCTATCAGAAACAGCTTTAATCCCAGTTAGAAAAAACCTGCTCTACAAAATAGGCACGATCATTTTTACAACTGGTCAGGGCTTCCATTTTTTGTAAACTTCTTCCTCAAGCCATTGTGTAGTTCTTTTCAACCCTTCCTTAAGCGTAACTTTTGGCTCCCAGCCAAGAATATCGGATGCTTTTTTTGTAGGGAATTGTTTGCAGGAATTGGCCATTTCGATAAATCCCTGATCAATAGGTGTTTTGATACCGGGTATCTTGTTTGCGAAGGCCATAAGACGGGCAACGATCAACGGCAGGCCTTTGGGCTTTTTATCACAGAGCTGCCCGTAATGGCTCATAAACTCACGCCAGGTTGTTATTTCTGCCGATATATTAAAAGATTCACCGGCCGCATCAGGGTGCTTCGCGCAGAGTATAATGGCATCGACTACATCGTCAATATATACAGGATGATAATGTGTAGAGCCATTTCCCAGGAATACAGGTTTCCCTTCCAGAATATTTTGAAACATTCCGGTTGACCAAATTCCATATCCGGGTCCATAAATCATCGAAGGCCGTACTATTGAAAGTTCCAGGTCAAACTTTTTGGCCATTTCTGCAGCCCTTTTTTCAGCTTCAGCTTTCGTTCTCGGGTAGGTAGAGGAGTGATCCAGGGCTAAAGGAGCAGACTCATCAACTACTTCTCTGTTTTTCATATTATGGGCCCCGACCGTACTTATATGAACCACGCGGGAAACCCCGGCCTCACCGGCAAGTTTGATCAGATTTTCAGTTGCATCAACATTCACCCGTTGTGCGGCTTCAGGATTGGAATCCAGAACAGCGGCAGCATGAAAGATGACACCCTTACCCTCAACCACCTTTTTGAGTGCATTCGTATCGAGGATGTCGACAGCCTCAAGGTTCACCCCGCTCTTTTTCAGGTGTTGAACACGATCAAAATTTCTGCCAATACCAGTTACAATTGCATTTTCTTTTATGGATAACAGTTCAGAAAGGCGTGAACCAACAAAGCCGGTTGCACCTGTTACCAGGACAGGAATGTCTTTAAGTGATTTCATTTTCAGTTTTTAAATAAATTTACATGAACCTTCTTCGGCGGGGTTTATCTACCGGCTGTAAAAGTGCAAATATAGTTGCGAATCCCCAGTTTATTTTAAAAAACCTGTCACATATGCTCTATAAGTGTTTGTTAGATCTCGATCATATTTCGGTATTGTAAGGATGTTGTCTTGTATCCCATACTCTTAAAATTTGGATCTCATCAGACTTGATTCTGTAGAAAATTTTATAGTCCAAAACAATTTTTGCGTACACATCCCGGTAGTTCGTTGGTGTTACTGGCTTCACTGCTTGAGTACAGATTTCCGGAATCGGCATCGTCAATCCCTTCGTCAATTGCTACTTTCTCATCGTTGGTCAATTGATGAAAATGTTCGATTTCATGCTCCAGTTCAATCGCCTGCAGGAGTTCGCTCAAAAGTTTTGGATCGTTAATAGTATTAACTTTTTCTATTATTTTTTTCCTGATGTTCATGATTGTCAAAGATAGTTCACAGTTCAGAGAATCGCCAAAAATTCATGAATTAAATCAAACACTTAATGTGCTGAAAAGTCAGCCATTAAGCAATGACATTGATTGTTTTAAAATTTGTTCTTTCGATTCATCAGTAAATCCGCCGGCCTCAGATCTGTTTAATTTTGCTCTGATCCAATCAACCTGAACTTGTTGTTTACGGGCCTGCCTGATCAAATCATTCACAAGTTCGCTTTTACTGGAATATTCTTCACCCTTCACTTGTGCTTTTAACCATTCATCATTTGGTTTCGTAAGAGATATGCTTTGTCTTGCCATAATATTTTATTTTGATGCAAAATTACACCAAAACGAACCACTTTCAACCTGGTTTAACCATGTTACCCACCATTGAGCCAAATGCCCGGTAACAGAAGTTTTAATTATCATTTAAAAAATCCTGTACCAATACGTTAACATCGGATTCCATTTGAGTTGTCCAGCTATCTATGTACCATCTGCCTTTTTCATAATGAAGCTGAATACTGTTTAAACCTCGAATAGTAGTAGAAACATCAGGCTCTGTTCTTATTTCAAAAGCACTCCATACCTGGGCGATATTTCCATATTTGTCACCCGGTGTTTGACTGAAAACTGATGAACAAGTTAGTAGTCCTATCAAGCCAAGTAGTAGAAATTTCATATTTACCTTTCTGATTTTGATTCAATCTGTTAAATATTCTTTGACAATAACTGATTTAGTTGAAGCAGAATTATTTCTTAATTGAGCTACTTTTTGGTTTTCGGCAGAGTTTATAAATTTTTGAAGTTCTTCCATTGAATTCCATTCCAAAA
>RECI01000318.1 GCA_007694095.1 Balneolaceae bacterium
CCGTCCCTCTCAGGTTTTCGCTGGGAGGTACAACCGCTGAATTTTAAATATTAAATAATTTGGGAGTTAGTTATTAGCTTTATATATTTTTTTAGGGACAAGTAGTTCATGTTAGCGCGATTTAGATTCCTCATCAGCGAGCTTTATTTTTTTGTTAGGGATTAGCAGTATTTGTAAGCGCAATTAAGATTCCTCATCAACGAGCAGTAGTATCACATTAAAGAAAATGTGTCTGTTATGGGCAATGATATCATCAAAGAACTTGAAATACCGAGAATTTCTTCAACTAAGGTTGATTCCTATCAAGCGAGTTTAAAAACGTTTTTTTTAAAACACCTCGATCCATTATCGGTTGAGTCATTACGCTGGATGGATTCAAACACAGACGACGATATTCCGGAAATCAAACAGGCCGACTCCGGGCTTGTCAATACCCATCGCATCAATGATATCCGGTATGTAAATAAGTTTTTTGAGAAGGTAAACCGGGAGATGGAGAACGACCGGTATTTTGTGATAGTTCTTGAAACCATGCATAGCCGCCGGAAACGAATCCTGAACAAGTTTCCACGTGTTATCAGTTATCCCTATTACGTACTTGATTTTATTCTTAAACGGGTATTACCCAAAACGAAGCCAACAAGGAAGATCTATTTTGCGATTACAAAAGGGAGAAACAGGGTAATTTCATTAACAGAGGCGCTGGGGCGCCTAACTTGCTGCGGTTTTGAAATCATTGCATACCAGTCTGTGGGGTATCATACATGCATCATAACCAGGAAAGTGAAGCCCCCGGCCTATGATATGCAGCCAACCTATGGCGCATTGGTAAAATTGAACAGGATCGGCCGTAACGGGAAGTTTTTCCGTGTTTATAAAGTGCGTACGATGTATCCCTATTCTGAGTATCTGCAGGATTATGTTTTTGATAAATTTGATCTTGAACAAGGGGGTAAAATCAGAAATGATTTCAGGATGACCACCTGGGGTAGTTTTCTGAGAAAATACTGGCTGGATGAACTCCCCATGTTTATTAACTTTTTTATGGGAGATATGAAGCTGGTTGGCGTAAGGCCGCTGAGTGAACACTATTTTAACCTCTACCCGGAAGACCTCCGCATGATGCGTATCATCACCAAACCCGGCCTTATTCCTCCATACTATGCCGATATGCCAAATGGTCTTGAAGAAATTCAGGCCTCAGAGCGGCGGTATCTTGAGCAATACAACAAACATCCGATTCGCACCGACCTGAAATACCTCGGTAAAGTATTCATCAATATCGCCTTCCGCGGTGCCCGCAGTAAATAGTTTTGAGTTTTTAGTTTTGAGTTTTGAGTTGGCAGTTAGTAGTTAGCAGTTTAAATAAAATCTCGGGGTTTAATCACAAAATCCCAAATCCCAACTAAAAACTCAAAACTAAAAACTCAAAACTCATATCTGAGGTACTGAGGTAAACGTATGCATCTCATCAACCCATGCCGCTGTTTCGGTTAAATTCATGCATCCGGTGATGTTGGTTCCGTGATGTGGTTCTACGTGAATATCGCCCCGGTAGTGATGAAAATCAAAATCCGGCAGGTGCTGTTCGAGGGAATTCAGTTTACCCGTGAAAGCATAAGAGGCCGATTGTGGTGTGGAGCATGATACGGGCGGGTTTGTACTGCCATGTCTCAGGTACCCGTGGAGCGGGAACTGATGATCCGGGTAGCCATGCCAGTGTGAAATCGAAAGGCCGTTATTTTTCAGGGTCTCACTGAAAATGGAACCGGGGCTTAATTTTTCGAGCAGGCTTGCGACGATCACATTTCCAATGGCATGTGCAAGGATTGCGTATGTGTCATACGATGGGCGGCACATTTTTGCCGAAAGTTTTACAGGCGTATCGATGGTAATCCTGCCGTTGTAAAGTCCCAGTTTCAGGATATCACGATCGGCTTTCAGGTCGGTTTTGTTACACCCCGACCGCGTAGACAGCAGCCACACATCAGGCAGGTAAACCAGGTACTCTTTGTCTGCAAACGTCACATTTACATAATTCTGGCCATTATTATGATATAAATAAGGCCGTTCAGATGAAATGCGTTGATAACCATTCTCTGCTTTATGTAATTCAATGGCCGGTTTTATCTCTGTGGGCAGTTGTTTCACCAGGAATCCATAACTCATACCGGTACGGTGATCCAGGTAGGCCGATACGATTCTTTTGTAAAAAGTATTCCGGTATTTCAGGTCTTCGATGGATGTATGAGCAAGCATCAACCCGTTCTGTTTCCAGATTTTGGCCGCGTTCATGAAATCGCGGATATGGGATTCATGCCCTTCTTTAACCGGGTCAAATATGCGTTCCCTGTAAACAATGTCATCACGGCTGGGTGGCACTACCTGTGCCGATAGTTTTGGGATTAGCGAATCAATGACATCATTGCGGGGGTGTTCCCAACTGTTGCATTCGATGACGGCACCGTTCATGGTGCAGAATGACCAGCGGTGGTCCTCCACGAAAATGGGTACATGGGTGAGATTCCAGGCCAGCACCCCGACAATACTGTCGAGCGTCTCCTGGAGCGTGGGCTGAGGTGGTATGGGAGGAGGGCCTTCGAGGATGGTCACTACCGGGTTGTGATACAGGCTCGATACCCGCCTGATGGCCAGTTCATCATCACGCCCTTCCCCTTGCTCAATTGTGACAATACCCGGTTTTATCCGGTTTTCATTGTTTTTATCCAGGACTTCTTCAAAGGGTAACACGTTAACCCCGGAATCTGTCAAAGCTTGTTTAAGGGCGGCTGTAAATTGATTCAGCCTTTCCGTTTGCTGGTGAGGAGAATAAAACGTGACACGTAAATTCCTCGCCATCTCTTTTTTCGTGAGCGGGACAGGGCCGGGAATATCAAGAAGATCGAAAATCAGGTTCGCGTTCTTCATAGACAATCAATATTGGATACAACTTACTGTTTTGCGCAGTGAAAACCGGTAAATTTCTAGACTGCTGTCGACTAATAATTATACAATTTTTTCACAGTAAAACGAAATTGGGAAGGCACGAAGGGGGCTGGGCCACGAAGGCACGAGGGCACTAAGATTGTGTGTTGGGGTATATCATTTTATTTGCTTCCTGGCATTTTAGTAATTCTGGGTTATTACTACCAGAAATATTGAAATTAGAATACATTTCAAAACTAAAGAAGTTCTATGAACCTGCCCCCACAAAAAATAACCTTTGTGCCCTCGTGTCTTCGTGGCCATTAATCTTCGTGCCTTTTAAAAAAAATTTTGGTTTCAAATTCAGCTTGAAATAGATTACATTTAAACTAAAGATCATACAGACTCCCCTTATTTTTACCGAATGAGATCATCTTACAGTCTTATACTTTGTTTTTTGTTGTTTCTGGTATCCTGCTCGTCGAATGATCCTAAAACATACCGGCTCACCATGACAGCAGTACCTGAAGAGGCCGGAACGCTGACGCCGGCAGGAGGTGAGTTTGACAGGAATCGCTCACTCGAAATTTCTGCGACCCCAAGCCAGCACTGGCTATTCGACCGGTGGCAGGGTGACTATGAAGGAACGGAAAACCCGGTAGTCATTACCATGGATTCTGACAAGGATATCGCTGCATTATTTATTAAGAGAGATTATACTCTGAACATTCAGGTTGTGGGGGAAGGATCTGTTAATGAGCGAATTGTGCAGGCAAGATCCAGTGAATATCCCCAGGGAACCCTTGTGGAACTAACCGCGATTCCGGCTGAAAACTGGGAATTTGCACGCTGGGAGGGAGATCTTGAGGGTAATGAAAATCCTGCAGTAATTACGATTGATGGTGAAACAAATGTCACGGCTGTTTTCACTCTTACTGAGTATCCGCTTACGGTGAATGTGATTGGTCAGGGGCGTGTAGATGAAGAAGTTGTGCAGGCAAAAACCACAAATTACCCGGCAGGTACATTAGTACAGCTCACTGCAGTTGCGGATGAAAACTGGATCTTTACTGAATGGACCGGTGACCTTGACGGTGACGAAAACCCGGCTCAAATTGTTGTGGACGGACCAACAGAAGTTACGGCAACTTTCCTGAGAACATTCAGGTTAACCACCATCATTGAACCGGAGGAAGATGCTGGTGTTATCACACCCGATGCCGGAGATTATGTGCGCGACTCAACGTTCGATGTGGAGGCCACAGCGAACCAGGGGTGGGAGTTTGTTCGATGGGAAGGCGACTTCACAGGTTCAGTGAACCCGTTCAGCCTTACCATGAATGGAAATAAAACCATTGTGGCACACTTCCGCAAAGTGGCATTTGTATTGGGTACGGATATTGTTGGCCAGGGAAGCATTCAGACTGCGGTCCTTTCAGGTGAAGAGCGGGATGACGGCTTTGAGTTCGGTTCGGAGGTTGAATTGACTGCTGTTCCAAATACAGGCTGGCGGTTTGTGCGCTGGGAGGGTGATCTTAGTGGCAGTGATAACCCTGCCACAATAACAATTGATGATACGAAGTCTGTAACGGCAGTATTCAGTTTCTTTGAGGGGGGCTCCGGTACTGAAGATGATCCATACCAGGTGATCAACTTCAGCCAGCTGAATGAAATCAGGAATTACCGCAGTGACCATTTTATCCTGATCAACAACATCAACGCATCAAATACGGCTACATCCAATAATGGCCTGGGCTTTAATCCAATTGGTGACGAAGATGAACCGTTTACCGGTACGTTCGACGGTGGCGGTTTTACCATAGCTGATCTTACGATAAACCGGCCATTAGAACGCTACGTTGGCTTTTTTGGGTATGTTGAAGGTACATTGAGAAATGTAACTCTTACCGGTGTGAATATTACAGGGGATGAACGTGTTGGAGCTCTTGCCGGATTAAATGATGGAAGAATTGAAGATTCGCAGGCGGATGGTACCGTAAATGGCGATACCCAGATCGGAGGAATTGCAGGAATAAACGAAGGAGTAATTGAAAGAACCACGGCCGATGTGGATGTAAATGGTGAATTTTATGTTGGCGGCCTTGTTGGGATGAATGTTAATGAGATTACCGATTCTCATTCAACTGGTAGTGTTATGGGAACGGCTTTCAGAACCGGCGGACTCGCCGGAGAGAATACCGGATTTATTCAGCGTTCTTCAGCAACAGGAAATGTGAGCGGTGACGATTTTACTGGCGGACTGGTTGGCCATAACCGGCTGAATGGAGAAATACGTTCATCCTTCGCGTCGGGTAATGTAACGGGTGATGAACGCGTTGGCGGCCTGGTCGGACGCAACGACGGCGGTAACCCGCTGATTTCCAAATCCTATGCCCTTGGAAATGTAACCGGCAATGAGGCTGCGGGTGGTCTGGTGGGCACCACCAATGGCGGAGGCATCTCTGAATCCTATTCTTCCGGAGTTGTGACCGGTGCCGTGGAATCGGGTGGTTTCGTTGGACGAAGTTCAACAACCATAACCCTTAGTTACTGGGATAATGTAAACTCAACCCAGGCAGAAGCCACAGGCCTCGGCAGTAATGAAGGGATTACCGGCCTTCCAACCGCTGATATGATCGGCGCCGCTGCCGAAATAAATATGACCGATTTTGACTGGGTAAATACCTGGAGGGTGAATCTTCCATTAGGATACCCGGTTCTGTGGTGGCAGGTTGATTGAGCCCGATTCAACAGGCTGGCAGTATGAAATCTATCGGCTTTCAGCTAATCATAATTTCAAAAAAATATTTCCTCACACGCAAGAAAAAAGAAATTGTTCTTGATAAAGAAAGCGTAAAGGTTTTATATTTGGGGTCTGAAAATATGCGGGAATAGCTCAGTGGTAGAGCACCACCTTGCCAAGGTGGGGGTCGCGGGTTCGAATCCCGTTTCCCGCTCGGAAGGCACAAAGGGTTTTTAGCCACGAGGGCACTAAGGTTTCGTAACCACTAAGGCAGAAAGACACAAAGGTTATTTATTTTGGGGCTTGTTTATTGCATTTCTTAGTGCATTTGAGTCTTTATGGTTCTCAATTCCCGGTTTTTTTACCACCAAGACTCGATGGCACGACAAAAAAAATTTTTTTGTAAGGAAATGTCAAAATCGGGTTCATACTTCAAAGAGAAACTAATTCTAGAGGAAGTATGAATAATATGAGTGATTCGACTAATATCTATGAAATAAACGAGCTTCAAATTAAGTATGAACCGTTGTCGGAGGAAGAAGAACGTATAGGAAAAGCGATTGTCCATGCCGCTTTTCATGTTCATAATACATTGGGTCCGGGTTTGCTGGAACGAGTATATGAAGTTTGCTTCGATTATGTACTTAAGAAATCGGGTTTTGATGTTAAAAGACAAGTCGATATACCGATTGTATTTGGAGATAAAGTTTTTGATGAAGGCTTAAGACTGGATATTTTGGTAAATAACCTGGTTATTTGTGAATTAAAAGCAATTGAAAATTTTAATCCGGTATGGGAAGCACAGTTATTAAGCCATTTAAGGATTACAAATAAACGCCTTGGTTTTATCATCAATTTCAATGTTCCATTAATCAAAAATGGCATTAAACGGATGATATTGTAGCCCTTAAACCATCTTCGTGCCCTTCTGTCTTGGTGGTTTTAAAAAAGATTTACATCAAATAAACGATTGCAAAAATCAAAAAACAGAACAGGATAAAGCTCATCACCACTTCCATCGATGGGCTATAAGTGGAAGCTTCATTTG
>RECI01000160.1 GCA_007694095.1 Balneolaceae bacterium
ATCCAGTTTTGATATACCTGATGTTCTGAGACTACACTAATCCTGTTTACCGATTGAGCATTATCAATCGGCGAGATTATCAATAAAAAGACAAATTGTATGAAAATATTACGAATACCAAACATTCTTTAATCTTCTAACCAACATGAAGATAAATAATAACTTTTTAGATTTATTGGTATTTGCTCAAAAAATTCTATTAATTTTTTCTGGAAGATCTTGGTGGTACATCGATTGGTTCTTCCTGTCCGCCACTGTTAAAGAACCCCGGAAGCTCCGAGTGTACTATGGGAGTGTCGGCGGATTCGAAGGTGGTTTCGGTTTCGGCCAGGTTGGCTTCGGTGATACCTGCACATCCGGCAAAGATGGCAATGATCAGGATAGCGAGAGTGGATTTTAGGCTGAGTAATGTTTTCATGATATTTGTTTAATTATTTTAATGAGTAATTATTTAGGGGCAGATGATTCGTCTGCTAATTTTTTCTGGAAGATCTTGGTGGTACATCGATTGGTTCTTCCTGTCCGCCACTGTTAAAGAACCCCGGAAGCTCCGAGTGTACTATGGGAGTGTCGGCGGATTCGAAGGTGGTTTCGGTTTCGGCCAGGTTGGCTTCGGTGATACCTGCACATCCGGCAAAGATGGCAATGATCAGGATAGCGAGAGTGGATTTTAGGCTGAGTAATGTTTTCATGGTATTTGTTGATTTATATTAAGGTGGTGTTGTAATTATGTAGATGGAAAAATGGTTAATTAATCCTTTATGGATATACCATACAGTAGTAGGATGCATGAAATTGAAAAATGTTACATTTTTTTTTGTTTTTAATTCCATAAAAAAAATTAACTTTTTCTAATCATTATAATTAAAGAATACTAAAAAAAAATAAATATATTCATAGATAAAACTTGGTTTTCCGAACTAGGAAAAAGTGACTGAAACTAAATTAAATTCAAATATTTAAGGTCTAGGTACATCTACTTTTGGCTCAAAAAGGTTTATCGGGTAAAGAATTTTTTGATCTGATTGCATCTTCTGACAAACCCGAAATTAATAAAGTATCTCAAGCATATAGCGACAGACTGGCGATATATCTAACCTCCGTATACGGTGCAGAAGAAAATATTGCCAGGGATTGTGCCCAGGAAGCTTTTGAAAAAGTATATGGGAAAATTATTCATGATAACCTGGATGGTATCGAGGATATATTTGGTTATATGGTGCGGACGGCAAAAAATGAGTACCTGATGACTATCAGAAGAGAGAAATTTGAAGTTCCTTTTGAACAATCACATTATGCGGGAATAAAAGGCACTACAGGCGAGGAAGTGATTGATGGACTGTACTCCGATGAAAGAAAAAATTTACTCGAATATTGTATTGAACAGTTGAAGAAGAACAACAGGATTTTTTTTTTACAGGTACTGAAGTACATACATGAAAAGGATGCAGATGCTGCAAAAATGATGAATATGTCGCATAGTAATTATCGTACTAAAAAATCCAGGGTTATTGAGAGCCTCAGGGATTGTGTGAAGAATGTTGAATCAGCAGAATGATTCAATGTTCATCAGCTTGCATTTATTAAAAAAAGAGCTGGTTTTTTCTGCAAATCCGGCAAAGCAACATTTTGCCAGTCGGCAATTCTTTTCATAACAACAATTTGATCGTCCATCGTCAGGTTGCATGCCACACAAAGTTTTGTGGCAGCATTAAGTTCCTGCACAAGCATATTTAAAAGCAACTGATTCCGGTGGGGAGTTTCCATGAATATTTCGGTCTGATAACTTTTCCTGGAATGTTCTTCAAGTGTTTTTATCTCTTTGATTCTGTCATTGTCATGAATTGGAAGGTAACCGTGAAAAGCAAACTTTTGCCCGTTAAGTCCCGATGCCATCAGTGCGAGTAAAATTGATGATGGTCCTGCAAGCGGAATCACTTTAAAATTATTTTGGTGTGCAACTTCAACAAAAACTGCTCCCGGGTCGGCAACTCCCGGCGCACCAGCTTCCGACATCAGGCCCACATTCTGTTCTTCGAGAAGCTTCAGGAAACTCAATACCTCATGTCCCGGAGTTTTATTATTGAGCACCCGTATCTTTAATTGATAATCCTGCAGCGGGTGCCGGGCCCATTTTAGGAAACTGATGGATGTTTGTGGTTTTTCCACAATAAAGCATGACAATGACCTTACAATTTCCAGGGTATATTCTGGCATAACCCGGTTTTCTAAACGTTTACCAATTGGAGTGGGAATGAGGTACAGTTTATTTTTCGTTGACATACGCGAACAACCGGGAAAATGTTATTTTAATGAGGAAGATAATTACTGTTTCAGTTGAATGAAAAATCTTCTCACATTTTCAATTGTTCACTAAAAATGTTTTTTTGAAATAGCCCGTTATGAGCATACAAATTCGAAAAAAAGAACACGTTGATCTTTCCGTAACCCGTGATGTTTTTTATTCAAAAAAAACAGGATTTGAACGGTACGATTTTGTTCACAATGCACTGCCGGAGATTAATTTGGATGAAATAGATCTGTCTGCTTTTTTACTTGGACGGGAATTCTCTTTTCCGTTGTTTATTTCTTCTATGACGGGTGGTTACTCAGAAGCCGGAGCTGTCAACGAGGTAATCGCGGCATTTTGTGAGGAAGAAAATCTGCCTTTTGGGGTTGGTAGTCAGCGAGTGATGCTCGAAAATCCAGACCAGATCCCCTCATTTTCTGTCGTCAGGAAACATGCTCCCACAGCATTTATTGCGGCAAATATCGGAGGAGCTCAATTACCGGGGGGCCTTAATAAGGAAAACATCACAATTCTGATTGAAAGTATACGTGCAGATTGCATTATTGTGCACCTGAATCCGCTTCAGGAACTTATACAGCCGGAAGGAGATACCCGTTTTAAGGGAATACTTGAAGGTATTTTTTTTCTTATAGAAAATTCTGGCTTACCGGTAATTGTCAAGGAAACCGGCGCCGGAATATCTGCCGATACTGCAAATAAATTGATCGGTATAGGTGTGAAAGTTATTGATGTTGCAGGTGCAGGTGGTACAAGCTGGGCAAAAGTGGAAAACCTCAGAGAAAGACAACATGAACCCATGCATATATTTGATGATTGGGGAATTCCAACCGTTGATTGTTTAAGACAGATTGCACCTTTAAAGGAAGAAAACAATTTTGAATTGATTTCTTCCGGTGGGATCAGGGGCTCCTTTGACATTCTTAAATCGATCGCGCTGGGTGCTGATTTTACAGCAACTGCGCAACCGGTGATTAAGGCAATCATTGATGGTGGAATTGAGGCCCTTCGCAGCCTTGTAAATCAATGGAAGAAGGAGTCAAAAATTGCACTTACCCTCGTTGGCTGCAGTAATTTTTCTGAAATCAATACAAAGCATCTTGTTGAAACCAAATGATGTATTCACTATGATTGAGGTTATTACAACTGAAAGAATTCCAATTAAACTTTGGTTGAATGATATTGAGTCCGGAGCACTCGAACAGGCAAAAAATGTTGCAAACCTTCCATTTGCCTTCAGTCATATCGCCATAATGCCCGATTCTCACCAGGGTTATGGAATGCCAATCGGTGGAGTTCTGGCTGCAACCGATGCGATTGTTCCGAATGCCGTTGGTGTGGATATCGGATGCGGGATGTGTTCACTCAGAACAAATATCCCTGTTATTGATGAAGATAAATTAAAGCGGATTATGTCATCTATTCGGAAAAGTATTCCGGTTGGTTTCAGGCATCATAAGGAACCACAGGATTTAATTTGGATGCCGGAACTGCATCAAAACCTGCCAATCGTGGAACAAGAATATGAAAGTGCAACACAACAGGTTGGCACACTTGGCGGAGGGAATCATTTTATTGAAATACAAAAGGGTTCCGACGGTTTTATTTGGATGATGATCCACTCCGGTTCCCGGAATATTGGCTTTACTGTGGCAGGGCATTACCATGACCTGGCTAAAAAGCTGAATAAACAGTGGTTTTCTGAGTTCATCAAAGACCTGGCATATTTCCCATCAGACACGGAAGAATATCATATTTACAAAGCTGAAATGGATTATTGCATTGAATTTGCGCTTTCAAACCGGAAACTTATGATGGAACGGGTAAAAGAAGCCTTTGCAGATGCATTCCCTGATGTTGAATTTTCTCATTTTATCAATAAGCCACATAACTTTGCATCTGAAGAAATTCATTTTGGCCAAACATGTATCATACACCGTAAGGGTGCCACAAGAGCCAGGAAAGATGAATTTGGGATGATTCCCGGTTCTCAGGGTACTTCTTCATTTATTGTGAAGGGTAAAGGAAATCCCGAGTCATTTGAATCCTGCTCACATGGAGCAGGCAGGGTAATGAGTCGTAATCAGGCACGGAAGATCCTTGATTTAAAAGAAGTACAAAAAAAGCTTGAAAATAAAGGGATTATCCATGCGGTAAGGAACCGGTCGGATCTTGACGAAGCACCAGATTCGTATAAAGATATCAACAGGGTAATGGAACTTCAGAAAGATCTTGTTGATATTGAAATAGAATTAAAACCTCTCGCGGTTGTAAAAGGTTAATTTGCAAGGTCTTTTATAACTTCACGCAGCCCGATCACCACTCTTGCCATGTTTTCGTAATCGAGCCTTTCCGGGGTATCATGTGCGGTATGATATGCGCTATCCCTGAATAAAAGGGTATCAGTAATTAACAAACCCGGAAACCCGTGCTGCCAGAAAGACCAGTGATCTGACCAGGCCGCACCGGGTACAATGGATGGCAGTGCTGCAGCTTCTGACGGTATGGATGCCTTTTTTCTGAATGCTTCAGTTGCTTTCCGAAGTAGTGACATATCTTTAAATCGAGTAACAAACCCAATAAAGTTTGCTGTTTTTGGGTACACCAGCCCGATTCCGGGCACCGGATACTTCTGGCTGCCAATACTTTCGGAAAAATATCCAAGTCCGTCGAGTGCAATCATTGCGAAAATCTGTTCCTTATTTCCGGCTGCAAGTTCTGCATACGCGTAGCTGCCCATGTTTACAGTTTGAAAAAAGGGAGGCTCTTCGTTTGCAAATGCAACAAACCGCAGTGTGGCTTGTTGCGGATTGCCGGAGAAATATTTCGCAAGCGAAATCAGGACTGCTATACCCGAGGCATTATCATTGGCCCCGGGTGAGCCATACACCGAATCATAATGTGCCCCGATAACCAGGATTTTATCCGGTTTTTTATAGCCGGAAATTTCCGCGATAATATTTTTCGAGACACCTTGATCATAATTGCGAGCAGTTCCACGGAGACTGTATTCCTGGATTACCGGCTGATAACCGGTCTCCTCAAATCGCATTAAAAGCCATTCAACAGTGCGATCCATGGTACCTGCCCTGAAAACATTTCTTTCACCGATGTCGGATGCCAGAAAACGTACGTCTTTTTGAAGCTGTTCGGCAGCCTTTAACTCATCTGGTGTTGGTTCAGGTATCTGCATACCCCGGGTTGTGGATGGCATAATCATCTTCCAGGTGCCGATAGTTATAAAGAAAAAAAGAGCGAGCAGCAAAGCAGCGATTCCAAAGGAAATTAACGGCTGCCACTTTCTTCGCTGCCTGTGATCCATAAAAGTTACTGTTTTATCTTGCCGAACTGTACAGGATCTCTGCATCCCTTGCCAGTGCAAGTACTGCGTCTCTGTAAAGTCCGCTTGGATTATACCTTAATACTGCCCCTTCAATGGTACCTGTGATTCTTTTGAAGTGTGCAAGGTAATTCCCAACCGACTGAATGTTGTTATTCATATCAAAAATATCATCACCAACAAACCATTGATTCAGTGAATAGGGAATAAATTGCGCGAATGACATAGCTCCCGCATAACTCGATTTCAGTTCAAAAACATCAATATTGTGTCGTGTTGTAAATTTGAGCAGCTCTTCGAGCTGGGCTCTTGCAAATTCCGACCTGTAGTCTTCACTATACATAGATACATAAGCATTCAGGGGATTGAAACGGCCAATATTTCTTCCAAAATCTGATTCAATTCCAATAATCGCGGCAATTACATATTTCGGGATATCATAGGTTTCTTCGGCCAGCGCGAGTTCTTTGGTATATTGATCCATAAAACCGGTAATTCTGCGTTTTTTATCTTCATACCCGAGAATTCGCTGATATTCTTCCAGGGAGAGTGTTCTCCGTTCAGCTGAATTTCTGAAACGGTCGCCAATACCATCATAGATTTCAAACCTGGGATCTTCCAGCAGAGATTTTAAATCAAGGTTTCTTTGCTCAAAGTACGTTACAAGCTGAGCAAGGCGATCCGGATCTTGCTGATCAACTGTGATATTATCTTTTTCAATAATGAAACCGGGGTGAGCACTCACAGAGTGTATGGCGATTGTCAGGGTAAATATTAAAATTGTAACAGTGGATGTAATAAACTTGAGCATTTCTGTATGGATGATATTTTATTTTCAGTTATCTATGAATACAAAAAATGATAGCTCTAATCAACATAAAAAAAAGATATATGTTGACGAAAATGTAAAAACTTTCAGTCTGAATGTTTGGCCAGATGGTAACTTCGATTTTGTTTTTTTCTTTATGAATTGAAAATTTGTATTGAACTTAAAAAAATTGATACCCATATTATCATGCATCAATTTATCACCTAAAATCATCTATGTAAAACTTATGAGAACAATTAAACTAGCTATACTACTCTCAATTGGAGCATTTATTTGCATTACTACAACAGCAGAGGCTCAGCGCATAACTGCCGGAGGAGGCGTGGGTTATGGAAGTAAATCAGAAAATGTGAATTTCCAGGTTAACGCATACTACCGATTACCAACACTTCCATTACGCATTGGAGGTGATGTGGGCTATTCCAAGCCTGAATCAGATATCAACGAGTTTGAAGGAAATTTTAATGTACATTTTATGGCTGTTGATACCGATCTGATAAGTCTATACACAATCACCGGCCTGAATGTGGTACACGCACGTGCATCGATTGGCAATGAAACAATTACTGATACCGACACTGGTTTTAATCTTGGAGCAGGTGCTGAACTGGATCTTGGTTTTGGCCGTGGTTACGGTGAAGCAAAATATATTGTTGGCAGTGACCGCGATGAACAATGGGTTTTCGGAGTTGGAGTGCGGGTAAGTATATCCAATTAAAGACACTATCAGCCACACAGGATTTTAGTTAAATCTAAAAGAAACGAGGCAGTTTATTAGGCATGAATAAACTGCCTTTTTTTATTTGGCAGAAATGGCAAAAATTATTTCAGAAACAAAAAAAAGAGAGCTTCGTATGGTGTGATAAATTAATCCAGTAACGGTTAAAATGACACAATTCAGGAAATTATCCATTACTGATAAAGTTTTGCTCTATGATGGAGATAAATGTAAACTTGTCTCGCTAAGTGATGTCAGGTTTTTTCAAACTTTCGGTAACTATAGTAAAACGTATTTCAATAGCGGAATGCTCATCATCAACCGAACGTTGAATCATCTTGAGTCGAAGCTGCCCGGGGATTATTTTTTCAGGGCTAACCGTCAGTATATCATTAATCTTACCCATGTATCCAACGTAGTGCCGGTTGGCCATTCTGCGTTTCGTATTATCATGAATTGTGGAAAAGAGATTGATATTTCAAGAAGACGGTCCCAAATATTTCGGGATGCATTAATTCTATAAAAAAAGGGTGGCTGTTTTAATGTGCCACCCTTTTTACTGCAGGGGTTTAATTTTTTTATATATTGATGTGTATCCGCTCACCATATCTGTCAAAATATTCTACTCTCACATCATTATCGCGTTTAAGTACTACTTTGTAACGCTTAGTAGTTTCATCAAAATTTTTGATGTTAAGTTCGTTTTCTATCATGGTCCAGGACTCTAGTTCACCGGTTGCAAGCTTTTCATAAATCTTTCTTGGCAGGACAATATTTCTTTGAGTCACAGAAGCTTCAACAAGGGTACCGTTAGCTAAATATACTGCCTTAAGCTCTTCATTTTCGGATGATCCCTCAACCATAAAGCGCTGTGCCCTGCTGTTGTTAAGTCTTATTTGATCAAGATTACTGTTTTTGAACGGGTTCTCTTCAATAAGGCATTGCAGGGTGCGAAAGCATTCCATTGAATTTTCATTTACTGTAAGCTGATAGCTGAACGCTGCTTCATCAGGTGTTTTGAGATCTGACTGCATAGCAAAGGTTACTGATGTGGTCAGTAATAAAATAAACGTAGATATTATTATGTTTTTTATTAACATGGCATTTGTGATTTGATTAGGGGTTAACCACAAATACGCTGTTGATTCAATTTCAGTTTCAGATTCCCCTCTCTTTTTATATGAACGGTTGAAAGGAATTACAATCGGGATAGAATGATCTCTGACCGGGAGTCATAAATACATCAAACTGTAATAATAATCAGCAAAGTACTTCATAAAAGCAACGGATTTACTACATTGAGTGGACAGGATCACATTTTATACTTGATGAGATGACTTTTCTTTTGGGATTAATTAACAGAATTAAAAACTTAATTTTACCTGGTGATGAATATAGCGATTGGAAATGTATCTGTTTTAGTTTTGGGATTTATTATTGCAATTACCATGATCCCGATTAAGGACGGCCCTGTAAGTATTGGTGAATTTGATAATTCCGTTGATATTGGAAATGTCTATGCAGGCGGTGCTTCTATGTTTGATGCGACATCTCAAACTTATACAATCAGAAGTACGGGAAATGGTATTTCTGATGATTTTGATGGATATCATTTTCTCTGGAAAGCAATTCAGGGTGATTTTATTCTCAGGGCAGATATCGATCCGCACGCTTCCAATAGTATTGAAGATGCAAGTTTCGGTTGGGCTGTGCGAAATACAATCAGTGATGATTCTGCGATGATTTCTGCGATGGTTAATGCAGATGGTTCTGCTTCGCTCAAAATGCGGAATGAGCGGGGTGGCGGCCTGAGAGTGGTTGAATCCAATAATAATATGCCGGACGTGATCCAGCTTGAACGGATTAATGGTGTTTTCAAAATGAAGACAGCGAGATTTGGCGAAGCTTTTGTTGAAACAGAACCGGTGAATGTACCTCTCAGAAATGAAATCAAGGCAGGCTTGTTTGTAAGCTCTGGCGAGATCACCTTCAGGAATGTAAGAATCGTGAAGCCGTTTCCTGATAATGAGCAGCGATATCAGCGTTATCTTGGCAGCAGGATGGAAATTATTGATGTCCATACCGGACACAGAAAGGTGTTATTTGAGTCGGAACACTCTGTTCAGGCTCCAAACTGGACGCTGGACGGGGAAAAGCTGATCTACAACTCCAACGGCTACTTATACAATTATGAACTCGAAACCGGACAAATCACTTATCTGAATACAGGTTTTGCCACCAATAACAATAACGACCATGTGATTTCATTCGACGGCGAGTTACTGGCGATCAGCCATCATGTGCCTGAGGATAATAATCAATCCACGATTTTCATCCTTCCGATAGAGGGGAGCGATTACCCGAAACAGGTTACGGCTTCAGGGAAGGGGCACGCATTTCTTCACGGAATTTCTCCTGACAATCAAACCGTGATCTTTACAGGCTGGCGAAACGGTAAGTACGATATTTACGCTGCTGATGTAAACACAATGGAAGAGACACAGCTTACAAATACACCCTATCTTGATGATGGCTCGGAATACTCACCGGATGGAGAATTTATCTGGTTCAACTCCAACCGAACCGGTACCATGGAAATCTGGAGAATGCGGCCCGATGGCAGCGAACAGACCCAAATCACGTTCGATGAAAATTTCCATGACTGGTTTCCGCACGTTTCTCCTGACGGAAAATGGGTACTGTTTTTAAGTTATGGCCTGGATGTCGACTCCGGCGATCACCCGTTTTACAAGCAGGTAACCCTTCGAATGATGCCGGCAGAGGGAGGTGAGCCGAAAATTGTGGCGTATTTGTATGGAGGACAGGGAACGATAAACGTACCAAGCTGGTCACCCGACAGCCGCTATGTAGCTTTCGTAAGTAACTCCGGCCGGTTTTATTAAAGTGCAGGTGAAACAACCTGCTCAGGTTTCTTAGGCAACTTCATAACACTTCAGAATTATTTCGGAAGCCTTTAGTTCTATTGCGTAATCTGGGTTTAATCGAATATATATGGCATTAATGGCTGATTTCAGACCATAGATAAGGTGTTGGGCTGTCAAAAAGTGGCTGTAATTCTGGTGCAAGGTACCGCAACAACTGTGCGGGCAGTGAACTGGTGAATCCGTGCCCGGAAGCCTCACGGCCCCCAACGTATACCGTAACGGTACCGAAGAACCGATCTCCGATGAAAAATACGAGTGTGGATGTGCGGTTCAGTGCCCTTGAATCCAGCAACGTTCCCCTTGCCCCGAAAACCTGGATCCGGTTATTCCCGGTACCTGTTTTGCCGCCTGTTGTCAAAACCTCCCCCGTTGATGTTTTCATGGTTCTGTCAACCCTGCGTGCAGTACCCTGTTCCACAACATCGATCATAGCATCGCGCACCACAGCTGCTACTTCGGACGAGAGTACACGCACACCTTCAGCAGGTTCCCGTTCCAGAATAGTTTCGTAGGGTGTGCCTTCGGCAAAATGTAGTCTTTCAATGCGGTTCATGGACATGCGGATTCCGTCATTCAGGATTATGCCAACAAGCTCAGCAAGCGCCCCGGGCCTGTCGGCCGAAGAACCAATGGCCGTGGCATAAGACGGCACCAGCCAGGGGAAAGGATAACCAACCCTGCGCCAGTCACGATGTATCTCAGCAAAAGCGTCTTTTTCGATTACCTGCCATATCCGGTTGTCCTGGGCTCGTTTACTGCGGTGTGAGAAAAGCCATCCGTACACTTCCTGACGTACGTCAATGCTAGCCTCCACCCAGTCGGCCCTGGTGACCCCGGGGTTGTGATATAGATAGGAAACAAGCCATAATTCGAGCGGATGAACACGGGCCAAATATCCGCGATCCTGCCAGTTGAGTGTTTCAATAGTTGCCCGGTTGAAAGCAACAATCTCGTCCAAAACGGCAGGCTCTGTGTGAATATCCCTTATTGTAAGGAACTCTTCCATTGAAGCTTCGGGTCTAATGGAACGGAAAATCCAGGCTGCACGCCTCGGGTTGGTATGGCGGTCTTTCAATGCTTCGCGGATCAGTTCATCTCCATTTTTACCTTTGTATTTACGATAAAACTGATCCATGAACTGTTGTCCTTCCATATCGGCAAAACGCGATAAATACTCAAGCCGTCGTGGATCATGTTGATCATCCAGCGCATCCGTGGGATTGCCGGGCATATTTACTGCATAATGGTAAACGATGTCACGCATCAGCCGGATGAAGGGGAGGTTAACAGAGTGGTGAAATGCCTCGGCTACAGTCATCATCACACCCTCGTGTTTGCCGTCGAAGTTACCGAAAGTATGCATCCCGCCGCCGGTAAAAAAGCGCTCAGATGTGCTGGCGGAATATTTGCGCTGCAGTGCAGCTTCAAGCAATTGCCGCCGGGTTGCATCAGTATGATCAGCCAGGTAATCAAGGGTCCAGCGTGTGATTGTGTCTCTCCGGGGAACTTGAATTTGCCTGAGTTCCGGCGGTGTAGCGCCCGCATAAGTTTCATATAGGCCGTTGATGATCTCAAGATAATTTATGAGCACCCTTAGCTTGGCTGTGGATCCAAGCTCGAGCTTAGTGCCGTCATTGATGTTCAGGGGTTTATTGACATTGTCAGTCTGAACTCGAAGCAAATTGCCCCTGGGCGTTCGTTCATAAAGCACTACCGCATAATTAATCTCCTCCGGGTCCCCGGAAATAAGCCGCCACCCATCGAATCCTGTCGTGCGGATAAATTCAGGGTCATGCAGCTGCTGAAGCACTTGTGTAACAGCCTGCTGCACCTCTTTGTCAAAAGTGGTTTGTACGGTAAGATCGAAACGGTCGAGATCGTAGAAGCTGTTGACCTGTAGCAGATTCAGTAGTTCTGTGCGGACAGAATTAGCGTCCTTACGCCCTATAAAGGAGATACCGGCCTGTTCAGGGGCAACCCGGCGCAGATCTGTGCTCAACTGATATTCATGCTGAAACAGATCAGGTGAAATGATCGCTTCCCGCAGTAGCATTTTCGAGTAAATATCCGTGAGCTGGTTCAGCTGTTGACGGCCTTCATTCGTGGCAAGGAACCAGGAGGGACGCCTTTGGGCAATAAACAGACTTAGTGAGCGCCTGAACATTTCAGCTCTGACAGCCTTTTCTTCTTCCGACAAATCATCTGCTTGAGCAATCAGCAGACGATTGTAATCTTCGAAACCGATGCCATACCAGGCCCACATACCGTCACCCAAACCGATCACTTCCCCAAAACCGGGAATAGCTGCAAGCGGCAATGCATTGAAATAATTGAGTACGATACGTTTCCGGGACTCAAGTGTTTGCTCCCCATCAAGATAACTTCGAAACGAAGCAGACAACATCTGACGCCCCTTGTGCGAGACGTTTTCTGTGATTCCCTCCGGTGAGTGGCGTACTTTTTCAAGCTGTGTGGCAAGGGTGCTGCCTCCCGGTACCGGCCGCGGACTTCCCATCTTGGACAGGGCTTTATCCATAGCCGCTTTCCCCAGCCGGTTCCATTCAATGGCGGGGTTCAAGTATGGATTGCCTGAGTCGAGCAGCGTGCGGTTTTCAATAAATAACAGTGTTTGGACAAGCACAGGAGGAATATCACTATAGCTTTCATAGACCCTGTGCGGAAATCTGTTCATATAGATCGTTCCTCCGTCGACGGCCAGTAAGGTTAGTCCGGTCTGGTTTTTTTGACGGTAAATCGGGTAGATGCCGAATTCTGACAGCTCATGCATCCGGTCAGAAACCCGGGCCTGTGCCTTCACAAGATATCCGCGATCGGAAAGGGTTGTAATAAATTGCGGCAGATGGGCATACCCAAGTCTCAAATCATATGGTCCGCTGGGGGAAGTCAAAGGCGTGGCCGCCGGGCCGTCTTCCATATGAAAAGTCAAATCCATGGAAACGGAGGAAAAATACCATGCCTGCATTCTTGAAGTGTGTACCTCGAATAATACGAGTATCGCAATCAAGAGTGGAACTATTGCAATATAGGCCGAAAACTGATACTTGCGCTTGTGATGAACGAAATGCCTCGACATGCTTTCAGCGAAGATATCACCCCAGGCATAAAACAGGCTCTTGCCATTGATCGGTTTCCAATACAACGTCACACTTTCACTGAAAGATTTATATAATCCCTCGAACCTGTTTAACATTTTTATTTATCCTCTTGCTGTTGGGGAAATGGGCTATATGCTAAGTAAATACCGTGTTATGTGATCAGAAGCTGAAAAATCCGTTTTCTGAAATACTTCTCTCAACCTTTTAACGAAGTTTATATATTACAAATTGTTACATGGATTTGGTCAAAAAAAAAATACTGCTTCCCGCCGGAGTTTCCCCATTTGGCTTCATTGCAAGACGTATGGTTTACTTATACATAGCAGAAAAAAAGATGATTCCCATGGCTCGACCATCGGATAAATGGCGGTGCGGAATCGTAATGATTATCAATCAAGAAAAGCCGATTGTCTTGCCGCGAGCTGTAAATGCCCGTAACGATATACCCAGATATTCAGAAATCTTAGCCCTGTTGTAATCACTTTGCCGTTAACTTCCAATTCAACTTCTACGGATCCGCGTGATACGGCAACATGTCCGTAAAGTGAAACATCCAGTTTGGTGAAATTTGCCGACCGGAATTGTGTATTTCCGGATGAGATATTGATTAAATACTCAGATTTTGAAACAACAACTCCGGTTGGCTGGTGGTAGATAAATTCATCGGCCAGCATTTGGGAAAGAGCTGTGGTGTCGGCTGAGATCATTGTTGTGTATCTAATGGACTCAGCATTTTCTACCTGAGATTGTGTAATTTGGGCGGATAATCCGGGAATAAATACCAGTAAAAAGATAACTGGAAAGAGGATCGGTATTTTCATAATAAATGTATTAGGAAGTTAAATACCCCTGATTGTTTAGAGGGTAATTTCATGCAGATATATTACCTTTTATAGCATACTTTTAAAACAAAATCTGGTGAAACATTCTATTCAACATATATTTATCATTGGTAAAGTTTGGCCTGAGCCGGGTTCATCGGCAGCAGGAATAAGGATGATTCAGTTAATCAGGGTATTCATCGAAGAAGGCTGGAAGGTAACATTTGCAACAGCAGCCGGAGAGAGTGTATATGCGGCAGATCTGGAATCGATGGGAGTGAAAACCGCAACCATCAAAATAAACTGTTCCTCATTTGACAGTTTAATAAAGAAATCAAATCCGGATGTGGTTCTGTTCGATCGGTTCATGACCGAAGAGCAATTTGGGTGGCGGGTTGCTGAACAGTGTCCGGATGCACTACGGATACTGGATACGGAGGATCTTCATTGTCTGCGGCATGCCAGGCAAAGAGCATGGAATGCCGGTATTGAATTTGTGCCGCCAATGTTGTTTGAAGAGGAGACAGCAAGGCGTGAAATAGCATCCATCTACCGGTGTGATCTCTCACTCATGATTTCTGAAGCGGAGATCAATATTTTAAAAAATTTGTTTATGATACCTGCAAATCTGATCCATTATCTCCCGTATTTGTATGACCCGCTTTCGACAGAACAAATACAAACATTACCGGGATTTGAGGAGCGAAACGGGTTTGTTTCGATTGGAAATTTTCTGCATGAACCGAACCGGAATGCTGTTTTATGGCTGAAAGATGAAATCTGGCCGAAAATCCGTCAATTGCTCCCTGACGCTGAACTGCACATTTATGGTGCATATCCGTCAAATAAAGAGTTTGAGCTTCATAAACCCGAAGATGGATTTTTGATAAAGGGCAGGGCAGAGAATGCGTATGATGTTCTGAAGAAAGCACGTGTACTTCTTGCACCACTTCGTTTTGGTGCAGGTCTTAAAGGAAAACTGGTTGAGGCTATGCGATGCGGATTACCTACTGTAACCACAGTTATCGGCACAGAAGGAATTTCAGAACCCACAGATTGGCCCGGTAAGGTTGAGAATGATGCGGAATTAATGGCAAAATCCGCGGTTAGGCTTCACAGGGATCAATCACTTTGGGTACATAGCCGTGATTGCGGATTCCGCATCATCAATGAGAGATTTCATTCCAGTAACTTTAGAAATGGTTTTGTAGAACAGTTATACAGATTGAAATCCACTCTGCCTCTACACAGGAGAGAAAACTTCACTGGAGCCATGCTGATGCACCATACTGTCGCAAGTACCAAATACATGGCAAAATGGATCGAGGTGAAAAACAAATTAAAAGGCCTGTGAGTGTCTGTCAGGAGCTTAGCTTTGCTGCGCACTCTGACAGGTTTGCGCTTAATGCATCCAGTATCTTGCCACCGTAAGCCTGAATACTTTTTCTATAATAATCAAAAAGCGTGATAAATGCAGCTTAAGCACGGGGATGGAACTGCTTATGGACCTGGTGAAGAAGTGTGCGGTCAACATGTGTATAAATTTCTGTTGTGATTATTGAGGTATGCCCGAGCATCTCCTGAACGGCACGCAAATCCGCTCCTCCTTCGAGAAGATGTGTTGCAAAAGAGTGGCGGAATATATGCGGGTAGACATTTTTTTTGATTCCTGCTTTTTGTGCATACTTATTTACAATATTCCAAACACTCATACGGGTCAGCGGACCGCCGCGCTGATTCAAAAAAAGTTTATTTTTACTCTTCGCCGGATTTTGTGAGTCTAAAAATACATCCCTTGCAGTTTCGATGTAGTGTTCAACAGCCTGTTGTGCAATCTCTCCAACAGGAACCAGCCGCTCTTTATTGCCTTTTCCGATTACCCTGATAAAACCGATTTCAAAAAAAAGCCGGTTTGGTTCAATATCGGTAAGTTCACTTACCCGCATTCCGGTGGCATAGAGTGTTTCGAGGATTGCTGCATCTCTGATACCGGCATATGTGGTGCGGTCGGCAGTTGAAATAATTTGGTCCACCTCGTGTGTGTGGAGTACTTCGGGAAGATTTTGGGCTTTTTTAGGAAGTTCAACAAGTTCTGCGGGATTGGCTTTCGTAAAGCCTTCCACTACAGCAAACTCATGGAAACTTCTGACACTGGAAATATTTCTGGCAATAGAACTGACGGCTAATTCCAGGTCTGTTAATTCGGAGAGAAATGTTTCAATATGCTGCAGGGTTATGCCTGCCATATCTCTTATTTTAAGTTCCTTTGAGACATAATCCAGGTAGCGCTGAAGATCATTTTTATATGCAACGAGCGAGTTTTTAGATAAACCTTTTTCGATTCTCGCAAACTGCAGATACTGTTTCAGTTCCTTTTCAAACGCAGCCATTACCGGTTAGTTTGATTCTTCGGAGGGCTGTATTTCTTTCTGGACATCATTTTCGGTGCCGGCAGAAGGTGCCGTCAACTCTTTTTTATCATCCGGATATTCAATACGGCTGTGATAAACCCCTTTCAGTATTCTGAGGAAAGATTCTTTGATAACCTGAATTTGCCGGAAAGTGAGCGGGCAGTTGCTTAACTGGTTATCACGGATATGCTCATCAACAATCCTTGTGATCTGGTTTTCGAGTTTACTGTAGGTTGTGTCTTTCATCGAACGGCAGGAAGCTTCAACGCCATCAGCAAGTAGTAATATTCCCTGTTCCATAGTGAAAGGAATCGGTCCGTCGTACCTGAAATCCTCTTCCTGGATATTTTCATCAGGGTTTTCTTTAGCTTTGTTATGGAAGTATTTAATCAGGGATGTCCCATGATGAGTCTCAATCATGTCTATAATTATATCAGGCAGCTTAAACTCTTTGGCAATTTTTACTCCTTCACTCACATGCGATTTAATTACCAGCGCACTCATCCTTGGTTTGAGCTTATCGTGATCGTTTGACTTGCTTTGATTTTCAATAAAATATGTTGGCTTCACCATTTTACCGATATCATGATACATGGCACCAACACGGCAAAGAAGCCCGTTTGCACCAATTTCCGTTGCAGCCGATTCGGCAAGGTTTGCTACCTGAAGACTATGGTGGAAAGTACCCGGAGCAGTACCCATAAGTTCTTTCATCAGCGGCAGGTTTGTATCGGCCAGCTCCAGGAGGGTAAAATCTGTTGTTATTTTAAACAATTTCTCAAAGAGCAGGATGAGCGGATAAGTAAATAGGATGAATACCGAATTTACACCGATATAGAAGAGATCGGCAAAAAACTTTTCCCATCCTGTATACCTTGCGAGCCCAAATCCGGCAATTACAAGCATATAAGAAACGAATACAATGCCGGGTGTGATAAAGAAGAATTGGGACCGTTTCTTGATGTCTCTTACCGAGAATACCCCCAGTGAACACGCGGTTATGGTAGCAACCATATACTCAAAGTTGTAATCGTGAATTAATCCGGTGATAATTGCAACCGTTACGGTTGCAATGAGGCCAACCCTCGAATCAAAGATGATAGTGAGAATGATAGGCGCAATTGCAATTGGAACAATGTAGCTGTTTACATTATCAAATGGATAAACTATGGCACTTGAAAGGGTGACAATAGTAAGTACCAGGAATACCAGCAGGAACATGGATGGGCGCTGGTAAATCTGTTTCCTGTAAAGGTAAATGTAGAAGAAAAACATTAATGTGGCTATCACGATGATCAGTGATTCGCCAAAATACCGGAGCCAGCGCTCCAGTTCAGTTGCTGTGAGAGCCCGGGCTTCAGCCAGGCTTCTGAGCTTATTTGCAGTGTCTTCCGTTACAATATCTCCACGGCGAACGATAATTTGCCCCTGGTCAACAGCGCCTTTTGTAACTGAGATATTAGACAGCAGTTCCTGCACCCTGGCTTCGGTGGCATTTTCATTATATATGAAATTTGGCCTGATTATGGCCCTGAAAATCTGGTAAGCAGCCGATGCCACATCTGGCATAAAAACCCTGTTAAGCTGCAAGCGGGCAAAATCTGAAACCTCATCAGGATCACGGATGTTGGCAAGGGATGTTGTTCTCTCGGTTATTTGCCGAAGATTTCTGATGGTAATATCATCCGTCTCGATTGTTGATCTACTGCGGTCGATCATGCCGCCAACTAAGAGGCGGTCGATAATATCATCGAGTTGCACCCTGATCTGGTAAACTGCCGTACGCCTTTCGGGTTGGTTATTCAACAATACCGATGAATAATTTTCAAGCAGTGTATTCCAGGCTTCAGAATCAAGACGCAGGTTTGAAAGATTTCTTTCCCTGACGTACTGAATACTGTCGGCGGGGGCAGAGGGTTCGTTATTCTGGACGGCACGTCGCCATTGAATATAACTGTCCAGAACGGGCTGGAGAGAGCGGTAGATCAAATCAAGGCTGTCTTCGATTTCCAGGTCCACATCGTTGTTTACATGGAAAATGGGTGGAGTCTGGTTCCGAATCTCATCTCTCTCCCTACTGAGTTCTTCAGAAGTTTTTAAGATCGAAAAAGTGAATGGAGCGGTAAGGTCATCAGCACGCCAGGGTTCGCCAACAGAATAGTTTGCAACCGGCTGAAACGTAGTCTGAGGCAGTGAAACTATGATAAGGGCGAGAAAAACTACAAGTATTAGCCCAACATAGATTCTGTTTTTTTTCCGGTCCTTTTCCTGCTGTTCACGGATTTTATTTGCCCCTATTCCCGGAATAGATTCAGTTCTTTTTTGGCCTAAACCAATTTTTTTGAGAAAGCTCATAATGGTTTTTCAATAGTATCGGATGCGTTTTATAAATTGAACGCATAACACAAAAGTATAAAAATGTATTGCCATTAATGAAAGGTCATGAAGAATAAGATTTTAAGTTGGGGGTCAAAGAAGGTTATTCTCCGATCAATGACCTGAAATCGTTTTCGCTTAAAATCTTGATATTTAACTTTTTAGCCTTTTCCAGTTTACTTCCAGCCGAATCTCCCGCCAGTAAAAAATCGGTGTTTTTACTGACTGATGATAAGGTAGAACCACCATGTTTTTCTATAAGTGCTTTTGCTTCATTTCTTGTGTAAGATGCTAACGTACCGGTTAATACGAATGTTTTTCCATCAAGAGCCGAAGAAATCGTTTCGGTTTTCTTTTGTTCGAATGAAAAACCTACTTTTTTCAAGCGCTCGATCAAACGTATATTTTTATTATTTGAAAAAAAGGTAATTACCGACTCAGCAATTTTCGGCCCGATAGAATCAATTGCTGTTAATTCATCGAATCCGGCAGCCATTAATATATCGATTGATCCGTAATGATCTGCGAGGTCTTTTGCCACGGTTTTTCCAACGAATCGAATTCCCAGTGCGTAGATAATTCGTTCAAGCGGTTGTTCTTTACTTTTTTCAACAGCCTCGATTAAGTTTTGGGCACTTTTTTCAGCCATTCGCTCAAGCGGGATCAAATCTTCTTTATTGAGTGTGTAAAGATCGGCATAGTTGTCAATCAGGCCCTCTTTAATAAGCTGCTCAACAACGGCTTCACCAAGCCCCTCAATATCCATGGCATCCCGTGATGCAAAATGCCTGATCCGTTCGCGCATTTGTGGCGGGCATTCCAGGTTTATGCAACGCCAGGCTACTTCTTCATCCGGTTTTATAAGCTTTTCATTACAAGCCGGACAATTTTCCGGCATCTGGAACGGTTCAGCCCGTCCATTTCTTTCTGGATTTACCACACTCACAACCTGTGGAATGATTTCTCCAGCCTTTTCAACGATTACCGTATCACCAGGGCGGATATCTTTGCGAAGAATTTCATCCTCATTATGAAGGGAAGCACGTTTTACTGTAGTTCCGGCAAGCAATACGGGTTTCAGTTCAGCTACAGGGGTAATTTTGCCTAATCTGCCAACTTGCAGAGAAATCGATTTTAGAATTGTAGTTGCCTGTTCAGCCTCAAATTTATAGGCGATTGCCCATCGCGGAAATTTTGATGTTCTTCCAAGTTCCTCATAATAGCGTTCTTCATTAACTTTTACGACAACACCGTCTGTTTCATAAGGGAGTTTAGATCGCAAAACGTCCCATTCATCAATTACTTTGAGCACTTCGTTAATCGACGGACATATTTTAAAATGTTCGCAAACCGGAAGGCCAAAATTACGAAGCAGGGCCATTTTTTTTGCGTGGGTTCTTTCTGCGTTATTTTTCTCAAGGATCAAATCAAATGCAAAAAAACGGATTGGCCTGCGTGCAACTTCCCTGGCATCCTGCATTTTCAGAGATCCTGCTGTGGAGTTTCGCGGATTCGCAAATGCAGGAAGACCCTGTTCCTCACGATACTGGTTTAACCTTACAAAGGCTTCTTTTTCCATATATGCTTCACCACGTATTTCAAGAACAGAAGGGGGATTGCCATTTAATGTAAGCGGAATATCTTTTATAGTTCTGATATTTTGCGTGATATTGTCGCCCCGCTGACCGTCGCCTCTTGTAGCGCCAATGGTTAATTCGCCATTCTCATAACGCAGGCGAATAGATGCCCCGTCAAATTTTAGTTCTGTCGCGTAACTGAATTCCGAATGACCCAAAATATCTTTAATCCTGCGATCAAAATCCCGTAATTCGTCTTCATTGTATGTATTGTTCAGACTCAGCATTGCCTGAGGGTGTTCTACTGTTGGAAAAGCACCTGACGGTTCTCCTCCAACCCTTTTTGTGGGCGAATCATCCGTTGAAAGGTTAAACTTTTGTTCAAGAGTCTCGAGTTCTGCCAGTGCTTCATCAAATTCCCTGTCACTGATGAATGGCTGGGCATCCATGTAATATGCCTGGTTCGCCCTGTGGAGTAAATCACGTAGTTCCATTACGCGGTTTTCAGCAGAAGATTTGTCCATTTTTAAAGAAAGGGTGGTTGTATTTAAAATGTAGGCCTTTGGACGATACTGTCCGGTTCAGCAACTCCTTCGGGGAGTTCAAATGAAATTGGAGTGGCCCATTTCGTGTCTGAACTGAAAAAACTCCTGGTCAGTTCTACTGCATTTTCCTCATCGTTGAAAAGTTCATCAAAAAAATTATGAATCAAGTGCCCGTTTTTGAACAAAAGCATATTTGAGTAGTTTCCCCTGATTCTAACAGTATCTGCAAATTCGAATTCAATTGCACTGCCTTGTTCTAACCAATATGGATCAAGCCTTGGTTTAAGATCGCTCCATACCCGAACCGGGTCAAGCCTTTCAAAAGCAGCATAAATGGTTACATAGAGCACGTCATCAAGCAAACCGGCAATTTCTTGCTCAGTAGTTTCAGTTATCGGTTCGTCTAAGTCAAGTGATAACCCACCCCTGGTAGCCTGATTTTCTGTATTGTTTACAGGTTCAATTTCCGAATCGTCTGAGCCCAGAATGCCGGAGGTGTATAAAACATATATTCCTGCTGCGGCAATAACTGCCAGTATAATCAAGCTGATTAACCATGCCGGGGCTTTCGTTTTTTTATTCGAATATTTCTGCCCCATATTTGCCCAGTCAACACTGTTTATTGATGGTTCATTTACGGATTTAACAGGTTCGATGGTTTTAACATTGTCGATTCCCTCTATAGATTGTTCTTCAGTGAGCGCGCCAGGTTCCTTTACACTATCCGTTACTTCTTCCGAACTGATTTCATCGGGTGGGGTTTTAACACTGCGTCCCGTTTCAGAAAAAAGATCTTTCTTGTCAGATTCATCAACAGGCCTTTCAGAAGAATCTGTTACCAAAGGGCTCCGATCGTTTAGTAATTCTCCGGTTGCATCTTCTTTTTTATTAGCCAGTGCCTGGTATCCCTGCAACAACAGATCATTATAGTTCCCATCCTCATACTGATCAAGGGCTTTAACGAGAATATCGTCATCTATCTTTAAAGCCCGTCCATAGCTACGTACAAAACTTCGAATATAGGTTTTGCCTTCGTTTTGCATTGTGAATATGGAATCATTTTCAATGGTCTTCAGCGTTGAAACCGGGATTTTTGTTGCATACTGGATATCCTGAATTGTCAATCCAAGGTGGCTTCGAATTGCTGCAAGGTCTTTTCCTATAGAAGGCATAAGAGAAATTGAGATTTTTTCTGTTAAAATTTGGCAGTTGAGTAGATTAAAATGTAACGATAACAGAAAATAAATGCTCTTTCTATGTAAGATAATTCATTTTTCCGGTTCATACATGTATGATGCGCATTACCAATCTATTAAAGCAATATACAGATATCGTTTTTCCTGTTATCTGTGTTTGTTGTGGCTGTTCTGCCGGGCAGAGGTATAAATATATTTGTGACTGGTGCGTAAATGAGCGTTTTGAACCTGCACAACCAGAGAGAAACGAAATATTTCCGGAATGTGTCAGGATACAATTTTCACTTTGGAATTTTGATAAAGGTGGTTATCTGCAGCAATTGCTCCATGATTTGAAATATAACAATCTGAGGGGGGTAGGTGAAGAACTCGGGTATTTACTTGGCAGAAAGTTTATCCAGGGTTGTCCCGAAGATTTTTCTACAGAATTCGAAACCAAGAAGCCTGTTCTTGTACCGGTACCATTACACAGGTCTAAAAGGAGAAAAAGGGGATTTAATCAGGCAAGGGTTATCAGTGAGGGGATAATCAAAGTAACAGACTGGGATATTGTAGATTTGGGTGCAATTATCAGGGTAAAAAGTACAAAAACGCAAACGGGATTGAATCTTGCACAGAGATCAGAAAACCTGAATAATGCTTTTAAAATTGTTCATAACGATGATTTAAATGAGACGATACCCATTATTGTTGATGACGTTTTTACGACCGGTGCTACCACGTTTGAATTGGCAAAAACTCTCGCAGATGCCGGAGCAGGAAAATCGGTAATACTCACCATTGCCAAGGCGTAGGAGGGTAAAACCGTTAGATATAGTATCATTTTTGTAGAAATGAGCCTATCTTACACAGTTATGAATTCGAAGCGAACCCACTCAATTAATATACTTGAAACCCCGTTTTCAACGGTCACGTCAAACGGGCACTGGTTTCATGCTACAAGAGAAACAATTAAAGATTATGTACCGGGTTTAATGAAAATTTATTCATTTGAAGACCTCATTGCCAAAGCTGTGACCTGGATCGATTCGGCCGATTCTCTCGCGATGATATTTTTCTTTGTACTTGCATTCCTGACCAATCCCTGGATTGCAGCGGGCGTTGTATTGGTTTTTCACTACTTGTGGTATCATCAAAAGAGCGCATTTGTAAATATTGCTGCAACACCATTGTTAAAATTTATTAACAGAGATTTTTTCCAACTATTGACTGCTGCCGTAGTTCTGAGTTTTATGGGTATATCGGGAATGTATACAGCCGTAATTACCGGTATAATTCTATTCTTTCTTTTTAAAATTGGACTGCTGAGGAGGTTATGGGATAAACTGGATTCGAACCGAAAAAACGGAAAATTACCACTCAATGACCGTGCCCTGAAGATGGTTTTGGTCAGGTATTCCATGTACCAAAATATGCCACCCCGCGAAGTTGAAAAACTGGACAGGCATGTTCTGCAGGCTATTGTTGATTACAACCGAAAGAATAAGAAATGAGTGAGATTCGATTTTTGATTGCGCGTCACGGGGAAACCGAGTACAATAAAAAAGGGCTGATGCAGGGAAGGGGAATTGATGCCCCGCTCAATGAAAAAGGGATTCAGCAGGCGAAAAAACTCGCTTCCTATTTACAAAAGTACGAAACCACCCTGCTCGTTAGCAGCAGCAAGAAACGGGCGATTGAAACTGCGGGCTATTACAGCGAAAATTCAGGATTACCCCTTATAAAATCACCGGCCCTCGATGAAATGGATTTCGGCGATTTTGAAGGCAGGCCTTATGATGATGTAATTACTGAGTTGGCAGACATAGACCAGGCTTGGAGGCGCGGCGATATTGAAACGAAAATTCCGGGTGGAGAATCCCCGCTGGAAGTGTATAACCGGGCAAATGAAGAGATTTCAGCCATCATTTATAAACAGGGTAAGGGTATAATTACCATAGTTGTTCATGGCAGATTGATGAGGATTTTGTTCGCAGAGTGGTTAGGGTACGGAATAAAAAATATGCATCTTATTCAGCACGAGAATGGTGCCGTAAATCAATTTGTTTACAAAAATGGTGTCTTTAATCCTGTATATCTCAATAAAACAACCCATTTAAATGGCTTGTAATACAAGATATTTATCAGCAAAAAATGAACGTTTGAACGATGAGTGAAAAAGTAAAAAATATGTTTTCCGACATTGCGAATGACTATGATCGCATAAACGGGATTTTATCTCTTGGTGTACATAATGCCTGGAGAAAAAAAGCGGTGTTGGAAAGTGGCGCTAAACCGGGAGACCGTGTCCTTGATTGTGCCACCGGTACCGGTGATCTTGCCATAGAATTCAAAAAAACCGTTGGTCATGAAGGTTACGTTCTGGGCACCGATTTTTGTAAAGAAATGATTGATCTTGCCCCGGGAAAAGCCGATAAGAAAAAACTTGTTGTGGAGTTTGAAGTGGCTGATGCCATGAACCTGCCTTACAAGGAGAACTCTTTCGATATTGCAAGCATAGCGTTTGGCATTCGCAATGTAGATGACCCGCTTGGTTGTCTTCGGGAGATGGCACGTGTGGTGAAACCGGGTGGCCGTGTGGTTATTCTTGAATTTGGTCAACCCACCGGGATTGTGGGTGTACCATTCCGCTTTTACAGTAAACATGTGATGCCGGCTGTGGGTGGTTTTATCAGTGGAAATCGTGAAGCTTATACCTACCTCCCTCAAACAAGTGCCAAATTTCCGGCAGGAGACAAGTTTTTGGATTTGATGGATGAAGCGGATGTATTCGGGGAAATGCGGGCAGAAAAACTTACAGGTGGTATCGCATACATCTATACAGGCACTGTGAAGCAATAACAGTTTTGAATACGAATGTGAAATTTCGTTGATATTTTGGCTAATATGCCGCTGAACACTGATACACGATCAATTTATCAAATAAGTTTGGAACAATGCCACATGCAAAACATTCCCTGTGTTCGGCGTAAATCAGGTAAAACTCCAGTCTGTTTGTTTATCTCCGAATTGACGCAGGAATTAGTATATTTTGTTTCTAATATGATAAAAAGCGAGGATAAACGGGGTTCAGCCCGATACGCGTAACCTGCAATCTAAATCAAGTTATTTAAATAAGTTATTACCTGGAATTTTTAATACTGCAATAAATGAAAATTGAAGAAATCAAAAAATATCTGCCTCATCGTTATCCCTTTTTGCTGGTTGACCGAGTTTTGGAAGCTGAAGAAAACCGGATTGTAACCATCAAAAATGTTACGGTAAATGAAGAGTTTTTTAATGGCCACTTTCCGGGTGCCCCTATTATGCCCGGAGTTTTACAGGTTGAGGCACTGGCACAGAGCGGCTGTATCATGCTCATGAAAGCACATGTTAAAGATCCGGAGAAATCACTGATTGTATTCACGGGAATTAAAAATGCAAAATTCAGGCAGCAGGTTGTTCCGGGCGACCAGCTCCGAATGGAGGTAAAGCTGGCAAATATGAGGCGCAATTTTGTGACAATGGAAGGTGTTGCAACGGTTGATGGCAAGGTTACCTGTGAACTTGAGGCCTCTGCTGCAATCGTAACAAGGGAGTAATCATGAGTACACAAGGAAAGAGTTCCCGCACGGATAAAGTAACCACGCAAACAGTAGTGGAAATGAAAAGGAGCGGAGAAAAAATCAGCATGCTTACGGCATATGATTTTACAATGGCTGGAATTATAGATTCCGCAGGTATTGATGTGATTTTGGTTGGGGATTCCGCCAGTAATGTTATGGCCGGTTTTGACACAACTGTACCTATGACACTTAACCACATGATTTATCACACATCATGTGTTGTTCGTGCTGTGCAGCGTGCCCTTGTAATTGCCGACCTTCCTTTTATGACGTACCAGGTTACAGCCAAAGAAGCGCTGATTAATGCCGGCCGGATGATGAAAGAAGCCGGTGCCCATGCGGTAAAACTGGAAGGTGGAAAAACGATTACGGATACAGTACGTAAAATTGTAGATGCCGGAATTCCGGTTATGGGCCATCTTGGCCTTACTCCTCAGAGTATCTATAAATTTGGCACTTATAAAGTGCGGGCTAAAGATGAAAAAGAAGCGGAGCAGCTTTTAAAAGATGCAAAACAATTGGAAGAAGCAGGGGTGTTTTCCATTGTGCTGGAAAAAATTCCAAGTGAGCTTGCAAGACAGGTTACAGAATTGGTATCAGTGCCTACCATTGGAATAGGAGCCGGCCACTACTGTGATGGGCAGGTTTTGGTATTGCACGATATGCTTGGCCTCAACAAAGATTTTTCACCCCGTTTTCTTCGGCGATATGCAGACCTTCACGAGATTATGAAAGGTGCGGTTAGCAGATATATTGATGATGTGAAATCCGGTGATTTCCCAAACGAACAAGAACAGTATAATTAGTGGGCAGATGACGGTTGGCAGATTCTGCAATTCTGAACCTGATTCAGAATCTGCGTAAATGGCTGCCGCACGTAATCCTGATTCAGGTTCACGCTAACCGGAATTTTTCAGTTTTTGCCATCAGCCTTCATAAAAAATAAAAAATAATGTCGAATCACAGGAAACCTTTAATTTTGGTTTGTAACGATGATGGAATTTTTTCACCCGGAATCAAAGCCCTTGCAGAAGTATCAGCTGAATTTGGCGATGTGGAGATCATTGCACCAGACCGCCAGCAGAGTGCCGTAGGCCATGCCATCACCATTCAAACACCCCTGCGTACCCGTGCATTTCGAATCGACAATCGCTTTAACGGGCAGGCCGTATCCGGCACACCGGCCGATTCCATCAAACTGGCCCACAACCAGCTTTTAAACCGGAAACCAGACCTGGTTGTAAGCGGAATAAATCATGGAAGCAATGCGGGCATCAATATTATCTATTCCGGCACCGTGAGTGCAGCAACTGAAGGTACAATCCTCGGTTATCCGTCCATTGCAATCTCCTGCACCGATTTTGATGAGCAAGCCGATCTAAGCGGCAGTAGAGATGCAGCCCGCAAAGTAATCGGATATGTATTAAACCACGGTTTGCCACGCGGAGTTACTCTGAACCTCAACGTCCCCGCCGGGCAATTAAAAGGAATTAAATGGGTGAGACAGGCTAACAGCCGTTATATTGAAGAATTTGAGGGAAGAATTGATCCGCATAACAGATCTTACTACTGGATGACCGGTAAGTTTCAGCTTTTGGATGAAGGTGGAAATAACGATATAACCGTGCTTGAAAAAGGTTTTGCATCCCTCACACCCATCCAGTACGACCTAACGGCGTATTCTTTACTGAACGAGTTAAAAGATGTTGATTTGTA
>RECI01000279.1 GCA_007694095.1 Balneolaceae bacterium
AGGATCAGCTTGTGCAACAGGAGAAACTTGCCTCCCTCGGGCAACTTACCGCAGGGATTGCCCACGAGATCAAAAACCCGCTCAATTTTGTGAACAATTTTTCGGAGGTGAGTTTGGAGTTGGTGGAGGAAGCGCGGGAGGAGGTTTTGAGTCAAAAGGGAAAAGTGATTCGGAACGAAGTGGAGAACCGCGAAGCGAAAAGTCAAAAGTCTCCCCTTGAGGGGAGTGCCGAAGCGGAGCGAAGGCGAGGGGTGTTGTCCCCTTATCCCAAAGGGATCCCTTCGGGGGAAGGGGGAAGTGAGCGAAGCGAACAGGGGGATGATGCGATCTCTGCAAAAGAAGAGGCCTCATCTCTCATCCTCGAAATTCTCGACGACATCGAAGCCAACCTCCGCAAAATCCATGAGCATGGAAGCCGTGCTGATAATATTGTGAAATCGATGCTGCTGCACAGCCGGGGCGGAAGCGGGGAGATGGAACCAACACACCTGAATTCCCTTGTGAAAGAGTATGTAAACCTGGCGTTCCACGGGATGCGTGCCGGCAAAGACCCTATTAATGTGGATATTGACCTGCAGCTGGATGAATCGATTGGCCAGGTGCCATTGATCGCCGAGGATTTTTCGCGGGTGATTTTGAATTTGTGTAACAATGCGTTTGATGCGATGGGTGAAAAGGCAAAAGTGAAAAGTGAAAAGGGGGAAAAGTACAATCCCAAGCTATCGATTCGAACCCAACAAAAGGAAAACACCGTAACTATTGAAGTCGAAGACAACGGCCCGGGCATCCCGGACGACATCAAAAAGAAAATCCTGCAGCCGTTTTTTACCACCAAGAAGGGGACACAGGGGACGGGGCTTGGATTGAGCATCACCAATGATATAGTAAAGGCGCATGGGGGAAGTTTGAATATTAGAACAGAGGATGGGAATGGCAGTGTGTTTGTTATTTCGCTTCCTTCTGTCTGAATCACGGATTAAATGGATTAGAAGATGACACGGATGAATAATGCAGAAATCGATAACAAAGCCTGTCCCGTTAAGGACAATATGTAGGTAGAAATTATTAGCACCAACCCAGCCTATCGTGCCGTTAGGTACGACATCTGCCGGGCTGCAAGATTGGCAAAGCATCACATTGCGTACCAACCTAATGCCGGGTGAATGTAACCAACGGGCACATATCTGCAGTTAATTCGTAAACAAATGGACCTGAATGCGCAAATAGTCCAAACTTTTGCGTGAATAGTCCAATCATTACAGAGCCTGTTGCACTAACTTAATCATGACGCAGGTCTATAACTCAACAAATACAACCGGTAAACCGAAAGAATAAATACTGATTCCAGAGAATTCCGGAATCTCCAAAAATCATAACCAGAATCACCATGAAATTTTTAGTAGTAGACGACGAAAGAGACGTTGAAATGCTGTTCCGGCAAAAATTCAGAAAAGCGATCCGCTCGGGCGCCAAAGAGTTTTTCACCAAACCGATTGATTTTGAATCGCTGAAAACCGAGCTTCATCAAATGATCGAACAGTCAGATTAATTCTGCTGAAATGTTCAAATTCAAAAATTGAATCAACATGATGCGATCAAATCAAAAAACTGTCGAGCAATTCACATTTTTGTAACCACCTATGAAAACGCCAGCCAAACTTCTCTCTCTTTTTCTCTCTCTGTTCCTTTGTGTGATACTGACCCAGCCAACTTTTATACTTGCCCAATCAGACAACGAAATCTTCCGGCACATATCCACTCGCGACGGCCTTTCGAGTAATTTTATCTGGAAGATGATGCAGGATTCGAAAGGCTATATCTGGATTGCAGGAGCCGGAGGGCCGGCCAGGTACAATAGCTACAATGTAACGTCATTTATCCATGATCCGGAGGATGAAACATCGTATTCCGGAGGTGCCTCATTTTCTTTTTTTGAGGACGACAGCGGATTCATATGGATCGGGTCAAGTTCGGGCATAAGCCTCTACAGCGATGTAACCGGGACTTTTACTCAGCTGCAGACATCCGAATCTGTACCGGCTCCCAGTGGAGTTCGTGAAATTATACGGGCAGACGATCAATCCATCTGGGCAGCGGGGATTGGAGGGCTATACCGGTTTCTGCCTGGTCAATCAGAGCCGGGAATGTTCCATACGGAGTTTTTCAGCCTGGATGATATGCCTGACGAAAGCATCGGAGTATGGACCATCCAGCAGGGGCCGGATAATAAATTGTGGCTCGGCACCACTCATGGTGTTTACTCGTTCGATACAGACACGAATACCTTCGAAAAGCTGCCATCTTTTGGTGAAGAAACAGACATGGTTCTCAATAATCAGATTTGGCAGATATTGAGGGACAGTAAAAATAATCTCTGGTTTACATCCGATGGCGGACTTGCTCTTTGGAAAGAAGGCTATCCTGAACCAGAGCGTGTTACCATCCTGGGCGACAGTGAAATCAATCTTGAAGGTGAAATGATACAGTCAGTATCTGAAGACAAGGTTGGAAATATCTGGATTGGCACGGCTTTTATCGGTGCCTTGAGATATCATCCGGAAACCGGGGACGTTCAGTCATTCAGGCGCAGCATCAATACTCAAAACAGTATTCTCGAAGATGATATTCACTATGTGTTTGTCGACAGTGACGATAATATTTGGTTCGGATACCATGATTTTGGCGTTAGCGTGATGTACACCCAGCCCTGGGATTACACCTTTACATTGTTACCCGTTTCAAATGATCCTGATCATCCGGTTAACCAAATCAGAGGAATTTCAGACGATGAAGCCGGAAATTTATGGTTGGCTACAGGAGTGGGTTTGGCCAGATATTTGCCAGAAAGCCATACAATGGACCTGTTTGCTCCAGATCCCCGGGATCGTTCACCTGACAATGAAGAAAATATTATTGCAGGTTTACTCATCGACAAAGGCAAAATACTGGTAAAAACCCTCCGGAATTCATTTTATGAATTCGATATCGATACGGAACAGTTTACCATGATTGAATTTCCGGAACCGGTACGCCAATTTCCCCCATTATTAATGAAGAGTAATACAAGTGATGATACCCATTACTTTATCGGTACCTGGGGCCATGAAAAACTGTATCTGGTTAACAAAGAAACCCTCTTGGTTTCAGAGTTACACATGCCGAGACGTGACCCGGATTTTAGTGACGACACGGCAATTATCCCGCTCACCAGCCCCGATGGAACGGTGTATATCAAATTTGATTACAATTACCAGGGCCAGATTAACGGTGATCTGTTTCTGTTTGATCCGGAAACCGTTTCTGTTTCTCAAATTGCCCTGGATTATCCAGACAACATTACAACCTATACACCGCCTGCTTTTTCTAAAAGTGAGGAGGGGATTTATTGGATACTCACAAACCAGGGTTTGCTTCGAAGGGATGTAATCAATAGAACAAACCAGTTTTTGTTCCGCAATGAAGCGGGTGTTCTGGGTGAATCGAATGGCAGAATCACGGAAGATGATCAGGGAAATTTATGGATTGGAGCAGCCTCAAGGGTATACAAATTAGACCCTGCTTCGGAAATATTAACTGTATTTGAAGCCGTCCCAGGTAGAAAACCCGGCATTTTTGGGTTTCCGGCCCTTCTTCGAAACGGAGATATTGCTTTTTCAGGTCCCGGCGGATTTGTCCGCTTTAACCCGGAAACTCAGGACGAACCCGGTGTGATACAATACATCCACATTACGGAGTTGAAGGCAGGTACAGATACCTATCGCACAATCATTCCTGAAGAGAAGTATGACATTGATTACTCCAATAACAACATTTCGTTATCATTCCATGCCCTGAATTACAAGGATCCTTCAGCCACCCGGTACAGGTACCGCTTAACCGGTTATATGGATGATTGGTCGGAAATCGGGGTACAGCGAAGTATTTACCTTGCAAATTTACCACCCGGCAATTACACGTTTGAGGTGCAGGCTGCTCAAAATTTTGGGTCGTTCAGCGAAACAACAGCCGGGCTGAATATTTCAATATTGCCCCCATGGTGGAGAACCATGCCGGCGTACCTCTTTTTTGTGTTGTTGTTTGTAGGCGGTGTATTTACAATTGACCGTGTTCAAAGGAGAAGAGTGATCCGTACAGAACGGGAAATGGCCAGGGAAAATGAACTTGCCCAGGCAAAAGAGATAGAAAAAGCTTACGAACACCTGAAAGCGGCCCAGGACCAGCTCGTGCAGCAGGAAAAACTCGCCTCCCTCGGCCAGCTTACCGCCGGAATTGCTCATGAAATTAAAAATCCGCTCAACTTTGTAAACAACTTTTCAGAAGTAAGCCGTGAAATGATCCAGGAACTGCGTGAGGAGATAACTGAATTTTTGAATGAGATTGGGTTAAATAATAAAAGCTCTCAGATAACCGGCAAACAATTAAAATCTGCAGAGCTTATACTGGAACTTTTGGATGAAATTGAATCTAACCAGATCAAAGTCAACGAGCATGGCAAGCGGGCCGATGGCATCGTAAAATCGATGCTGCAGCATTCTCGCGGCGGCTCCGGTGAAATAAAACCCACCAACCTGAATTCACTAATAAAAGAATACGTCAATCTCGCTTTCCATGGAATGCGTGCCGGCAAGGATCCAATCAATGTGGATATTGACTTGCAACTGGATGAATCCATACATGAAGTGCCACTCATTGGCGAAGACTTCTCTCGGGTGATTTTGAATTTGTGTAATAATGCCTTTGATGCGATGAGGGAAAGATTAAATTCCAATGACCAAGCACCAAATTCCAAACGGTACAGTCCAAAACTAACAACCAGAACACGAACCGAAAGCGGCACCATAATCATCGAAATCGAAGACAACGGGCCGGGCATTCCGGACGAGATCAAGGACAAAATCCTGCAGCCGTTCTTTACCACGAAGAAAGGGACGCAGGGTACGGGTTTGGGATTGTCCATAACTCATGATATTATAAAAGCTCACGGTGGCACATTAGATTTGGATTCAATACCGGGTATGACCAAATTTATCATCAAATTGCTGCCAAATTAACCGGCTTTAATGAAGCGTTTATTTTTCATTGTATTTTTGTTGCTGATATGTTTTACCGGCAACCGGAAAATCTTTGGCCAGGATCAAACAGTTACTCTTACTGCTGATATGTTCGATGACCAGCAGGTGATTTGGCTGGGTTCATTAGATGGATGGTTGTTCAAACCTGGCAATAATCCGGATTGGGCAGATCCGGATGCGGATACCGGTGACTGGAAACCTTTCAGGCCTGCTGATCTGTCCTTTGACCTCGCAGATGAAAACGGGTTGTTCCATGGCTGGTTCCGGTTAAAATTCCGGATCGACTCCACACTGGCAGATATTCCACTGGGATGGAGGTCAGGAACTTTTGGCGCCATGGATTTATATCTGGACGGAAACCGGATTTATTCCTACGGGAACCCTGATTCAGATCCAAACCATCAAAAAAATTACAGGCCATACAATCAGATACCGGATCCTGCTATTATCGAAATTGGCCGGGAATATCTGCTCGCTTTTTATCTTGCCGACCATCATAGCGCCCGGATTGCAAGAACAACTTTCAGGGATGTGAGGCTTGATCCATGGATCCGTATAACTGGCCCTGAATACAACAGGTTTCTGCAACAACTATCCAATAGCCATTACTTCTTCAATTCTCTTTGGATTACTGCTTTAACCCTTCTTTCATTTCTTTTTTGGTTCATTTCCATTCAAGCAAAAAAGGAATATTCACTGCGTTTAATTGCATGGTTAAATACGTTGCTGCTGGCAGCTTCAATCGTGAATTTTATTTATATAGAACTTTCAGCCGGTATTTTTTCGCATCTTCTGTATCTGGCATACACGATTATCCTCTATGTTGGCCTGGCGATATCCACGATAACATTCTCTCAGATTCTGAATAACCGCATTCTTCCGGTTTTAAAGAAAATATTCTGGGGTTACCTGTTATTTGCAATTATTGATTTCATACTTGCCCATTTCCTGTTTACCGCTTTTAGTATACTCATCACTATCTCAATCAGTGTGCTGATTATCATCAAGTCGAGGCAACATCATGATGTATCACAGCGGTTTGTAATTGGCGGTTTATTCCTGACGATTCTATGGATGTTCATATATGCATTAATAATGACATTCATTGAAATGCCAATCATCGGGTTTAACATTCTTTTGACATTAATTTACCTTACCCTTCCACTTTCTTTACTGATTTTTATTTCAATCAGATATCAGGAAATCCTGCTGATAACCCGCAAAAATGCACGGGAAATAGTACAGCTCTCAAAGGCAAAACTAAAAGCAGAAAAGGAAAAACAAACTGTTATAGAGAGCCAGAAAGAGCTATTGGAAAAAGAAGTGATCGCGCGTACACGGGAACTCAGTCAATCCCTTGACAACCTCAAAGCCGCCCAGGATCAGCTCGTGCAGCAGGAAAAACTCGCCTCCCTCGGCCAGCTCACCGCCGGTATCGCCCACGAAATCAAGAACCCGCTCAATTTCGTGAATAATTTTTCGGAGGTGAGTTTGGAGTTGGTGGAGGAAGCGCGGGAAGAAGTGAAAAGTGAAAAGGCAAAAGTGAAAAGTGAAAAGTCCCCTTTTCCCAAAGGGATCCCTTCGGGGGAAGGGGGTGCCGGAGTCCCGAATACTTTCGGGACGGAGGTGGG
>RECI01000158.1 GCA_007694095.1 Balneolaceae bacterium
GGGGGGGAGGATTTTGAAATTTGAAATCAAAAAATTTACTTTCAGGAGTAGCGAACTCTTAATATTGGAAATCAGATTGGCAGGTTAGTATACTTGAGGGGTTTTTCGGAAATGTTCATTGTTGGGACGGGCGGTGTATTTTTCAATTCCATGTTTGATCAGGATCCAACATTGGAAGGTGTAGAACATCCTAAAAAACGCAGATTCGAACCTGGCAGAACTGTTGAGTATTTGATGAAATATCTAATGACATTAATTGTGATTTTTGAATTGTTCACCGATGCACTCTGAAAATTCAAGTTCCACTGTACAGCCATTACCGCTGGTTTCGGTTGTGATCCCTGTTTATAATGGTGCCCGTTATTTGGGAGACGCCCTTGATAGTGTATTTAATCAATCCTATCCCCTGATGGAAGTCATCGTTGTGGATGACGGCTCTACTGATCAAAGTTCAATGATTGCAAAAGGGTATCCGGGCGTACGCTATTTGTATCAATCTAACCAGGGAGTTTCGGCTGCCCGTAATTCGGCAATTAATATAGCAAAGGGTGAATTCATTGCATTTTTGGATGCAGATGATATTTGGAAACCAGAGAAACTCACCCGGCAAATGAACTTTATGCTGAAGAATCCCGAAATACTGATAACAGGAACCAATGCAGTCAATTTTCTTGAGCCGGACACCTTGCTTCCGGACTGGTTAGCGAAACGCTCAGGTTGGAAGGAGGTTAAGCATATCATACCGAGTACAATGGTTGTCCATTCATCTGTTTTCAGTGGTATCGGCGGTTTTTCTACCGAATACCGTAGTAATGAGGATACAGAATGGTTGTGGCGGGCTAAAAAGGCTGAAATAACCATGAATATTCTTGATGAAATTCTGACGCTCAGAAGATATCACGGCGCCAATTTATCGTGGAAAACTGCTTTCACCGGAAATTCCGGGCTATTTAGAATAATCAGGAAATCTCTCAAAAAACCGACAGATCCATCGACGTAATTCTATCTGTTGACTGAAGCCACTCAATTTATTATCAATTAATGTCAAAATTAACTGTAAGTGTAGTTATCGCTGTTCGGAACGGGCAGGATTATTTATCGAATGCAATCGAAAGTGTCATCGGACAATCATCCCCTCCGGATGAAATCATAGTAGTTGATGGAAAATCAACGGATAATACTGCAAAAATTGCCCGGTCTTTTGCAAACATCCGATATATTTTACAACAGAACCAGGGGTTGGCAAATGCGCGAAATACGGGGATTGATCAAGCCAGGGGAGATCTGATCGCATTTCTGGATTCTGATGATTATTGGATAAAAGAGAAGCTGGAAATACAGATTCAGCAATTTATCTGTGATCCGGAAATTCAATACAGCTACTCTCAGTTAATGTTTTTTTTAGAACCAGGGTGCGTGTTACGTAACGGATATAAACAATTGCAGCTGTCCATTGAACAAACCGGACATACGCCGGGAACGCTTGTTGCATACAAGAGCCTGTTTCATCAAATCGGTAAATTTAATTCGACATACAAAATTGCCTGCGATTTGGATTGGTTTACCCGTGCTAAGGATCATAATATCCGGGCAGGGTTTGTTCCTCAGGTATTACTCTATAAACGCTTGCATAACAACAATCTGTCGGGAAATGTGAAAGCCCACAAAAGAGAGATTTTTAATGTGATAAGAAAATCGCTTGAACGAAATCCCTAATGATTACCGGCCAATGATCACCATCCTTCATATAATCGATTCCCTTTCAGGCGCCGGGCCAGCCCGATCTCTTCTTTCCATCGCCAAATATGCAGCTGAACAAAAGCTTGCCCAGCAGCACCGTGTGGTTACGCTGCAGTCGCGATCCTATCCCGTAACCCTTCTTAATGCCGCAAAAGCGGGTATCACGGTTTTGAGAAAACCCGACAGGGAAACTCTGACCGCCGAACTCAAACAAGCCGATATCGTGCAGGTTCATTTTTGGAATAATCCGGATATGTATGAATTTTTAAGGAGCGACCTGCCTGAAACACGACTGTTAATCTGGTTTAAAATCCTTGGTGACCATCCACCCCAAATGATTACACCTGAATTGGCCGGCTTTCCGGATTTTGCCCTGGGGACAAGCCCCTATACACTGGAACTACCCGTTTTCCAAATGCAGGATGGAACCCAACGAAATCAAAAAAAGTACTTTATATATGGAATTGCAGACTGGGACCGCTTAAAAAACCTGAAACCGCGCAGCCACAATTATTTCAATGTCGGATATATCGGAACAGTTAATTTTTCAAAAATGCATCCGGATTTTATTCCACTCAGTATAGGCATTTCCATTCCGGATAGCCGTTTTATTGTCTGTGGCGGTATCAATGAAACTCTTCAAAAACAAGCAGCTGAACAAGGGGTATCCGAAAAATTTGATTTTCGCGGGTATGTGGAAAAAATTGAGCCTGTTCTTGAGATCCTGGATGTATTCGGATATCCATTGTGCGAAGATACGTATGCAACTTCAGAAAAAAGCCTTCAGGAAGCGATGTATGCAGGCGTTCCCCCGGTTGTTTTTCCGCACGGTGGATGTCCAGATCTTGTAGAGCATGAACAAACCGGAATGGTTGCCGGGAGTAAAGTCGAATATCAGCAGGCTATCGAGTATCTGTATCATCATCCAGAATTCAGAAGGAAATTGGGACAAAATGCTGCTGATTATGCCCGCATTGTTTTTGACAGCAGAAGTGCTGTAATTCAGATGCACAATGTTTACGAAAAAATGATGAAACACCCTAAACGTAAGCGCCGGTGGTACAACACGATGGAAAAACAGGAACTTTCACCATCAAGGCATTTTGTACAATCCCTGGGCACTGCTGCACAACATTTTAATATCAGTTTGAACTCTGATGATCCTGACAGGCTGCTGGATGCGGATCGAGTGATTATGAATTCTTCAGCACTGCTTGCAGAAGGTGAGGGAGGTATTTTTCAATATCGGAATTACTATCAGAACGACCCATACCTGAGGCTGTGGACAGGTTTGATATTACAAAAGAAACAAAGACACAAAACAGCATTGGCGGAATTTGATGCCGCAATACATCTTGGATTTTCTCACTGGCGTGTGTACTGGTATCAGGCCGGTTCGTTTATTGAAACAGGGGATTTGACTGAAGCCAGAAAAGCTCTGACATTAGTTATGGCAACAGCACCGGCCTTTTCCGAAGCAAAGGATTTATTTTCTGCACTTCCAAAACCATAGTGTTCTGATTGCCCATTCCCGTAATTCTGGGGTTGAATGTACATATTTAACTACCCGTCATTTCACTTCGTGGGAACCGGGTTGGGGCTGAGTATTACCCATGATATTATCAAAGCACACGTTGGAAGTTTGGAAATTCAGTTTAATGTTGAAAAAAGGTTTTATTTATTTTCACACTACCCAGAAATTCATTGGAATAGGGCCAACTTTCTATTTTATAAAATCGAATTTTCACTGTGAAAGCTTCATCATCTATTTTATATTTGCAAAGCAATCCGGATAATGTTTTTGATTGCCCTTCAATCTGTTCACCTTCAAAAACTATAATTCGTCGTATATAATGGTTTTATCAGAAATTGCATCTTGTCCCCCGTTACGATGCCATTTAATTATCTTCATTTTCTTTCTCACATCATATACCGCTGTTGCCCAGCAAGTTTATACAACCGAAACGGGGGCTACCCACCGAATGTATTCACCTGAAGACGGGATTCCCAGCCACTCCCCAACGAATGCCCTTGTTACTAATGACGGCTATCTATGGTTAAGTACAACCGGAGGTACAGTTCGGATGTCAGGCAATGAAATTGAAGATTTTGGTGTTGAATACGGAATTAACATGATGCAGCATATCTATTATGACCGCGCCCGAAATGTAATGTGGTTCTCAGATTCTGCAACTCTCGCAAGCTTTGATGGTAATAAGGTAATTCTTTATGGGTCAGAAGACGGTTTTGATCCGCCGGGCCTCGGCCGGAAAGAGGTATGGCCGGTACTTGCTGACAGTAAGGGTCGACTGTGGGTTGGCTCATACACACCTCCATTCGACTCCCCTCAAAACGGCGGGCTTATTGTACTGGAGAACGGTGAATTCCGAACCTTTTCATTTGAGGAGCTCCCCCTTCATAATATAACCGGTGCTTTTGAAGCTTCCGACGGCTCAATTTGGTTCACATCTTCTGGTTATCAGGCCGATGGTATCATACAAAACCATTCCTATACGGCACGTTTTATCAATGATGAATTTATACTCTATGATGAATTTATACTCTATGATGATGAAACAGGTTGTATGAATGTTGCCACTCAATTCCGCGACCCTGATGGCTTTTCAATAAGTATCACTGAAGATAACAGTGGAAATCTCTGGTTTTATTGCAATGGTGTTTACAATTCGGCAGAAAACAGACGGGAATTGAATGGCTTGTTTGTTTTTGACGGCAATTCATTTGAGCCTGAAGAATGGATCAATGAAAAACTGGAATCCGTTCCGGGCGGCTTATCTGTGCATTACGACAATATACAGGATGAATTAATCGTAACACTCTCTCCTCAGGGAGGGTTTAATGAGGAAAGTTTTTCCCAGCACATGTTTATCTACAGTAATGGAGAATGGCGGACAGATCAGATTGTTTCCTGGCAAGAGCTGAAAGAACGGTCAGAAGGTTTTTTAAGTGAGAATGCTGTTTACTTTGGTATATACGTGATGCGTTCAGCCAGCGGTCGTTTCATCGCTAATATGCAGGTTGCTGAGCCCGGCACTAATGAAGTTTATAGTATCGTCTTTCAAAAAACCGATGCCGCCTGGGAGTGGCTCGATAACGCACGCGGCTTTTTTCTGATCAATCTCTCCGGTGATGTATTTCTCACCGCCCAGGCTGAACCTAACGTTCTGGGAATTTACACACCACCCTATTCCAGGCTGCTCACGGAAAACGACGGACTCTTAAAAGTTCCAATTGAATCAACAACGGGTGGAGCATATTACAGACAAAGATTTTTTACGGACAAGAATGGGAATGTCTGGATTAATTATATGAATAACTACGACCCTGAAACGGAAACGTATAATGCATCGGGTACAACTGTCTGGGATGGAGAACAGTTTAGAAATTTCTCTTCTGCAGATGGATTTTCGAGTAATAACCTCTTTTTTGTAAACCAATCTTCTGACGGTGCTCTCTGGTTTCCCTCGGATAACGGAATGAACCGGCTCACATGGAATGGTGACATTCCGCAAATCACAAACTTTATGGATGAGGAAGGTTTGCCGTTCTTTTCACGAAAGGTGGTGGAACGTGCAAACGGTGAAATTTTTACCTATAACAATTATGTGGCGCCTGCCACTGATACCAATCCGGAGCAGTCTTTTTTTCTCGGAAGGCTGGCCGGTAATTCATTTACCCGGTATCACTCCCCATTCCCTGACAGTCTGATGGCCCTGCCATATCAGGAGTATGAGTTGTCCGCTGACCGTGAAAACCGGATGTGGCTTACCGGCCAATTTGCCGCAACTTCGGGCGATGCACTTTTCCTTGCACAAACACATATCCTTGTATTGGAAGATGATCGCTGGATCATCCCGCCGGATGAGTGGAATGTACCCGACACGCGTCTTTTTTACATAGGTGAACTCCAAAACGGGCGATATTATGTAAAAGAAGGCGGTTTTGTGAAATTCGATTTTGAACAACAGCGGTTCATTGACTTGTCCGACAGCACCAGCACCACCGCAGATTTCAGGGTGATGCAACGCGTAAATACCGCTGGTATGTATTTTAACATAGAAACAGATGACCATCTCTATATCCGCTTCAGGGATATGGGTCTGGCCATATTTGACGGCACCCATCTCACCTATCTCGACCGCAGAAACGGTCTGCCAAGCCTTCGGATCAGTTATCCCCAAAAAGACCCTAACGGAGATTTACTATTTACCACACCTACAGGCGGTATTATTTTTAGCGGCACCGATTTCACTGCCATCCGTGATGATGCCATAAGCGGGCTTTCTGCCCGAGGTATTGCCCGCGATAAAAATAATAACATTCTGATCGCCCATCTTGGGCAGGGGATTACCATCACGCAAATGGATACCATCCGTCATCCGGTGCGAATTTCCTCTATCCTGGCAGACGGAGAACGCTTTTACGAAGGCCAGACTCCCCGGCTTAGTTACGGCCAGAATAACACGCTTTTCAGGTTTGTAACACTCAATTTTTCAAAGCCGGAAGATGTTAAATTTTCGTATATCCTGGATGGATACGGAGATGAGTGGTCGCGGCCATCGGAATCAAATTTTATTGAGTTTCGCAGCCTGCCCCCCGGAAATTATACATTCCGTGTTCGAAGCGTTGGGCCCGGAACCCTTGTTTCAGAACCAACGGAATTTTCGTTCAGCATTGCACCACCGTGGTGGCGCTCTTGGTTGGCTTATTCATTCTACTTTATATTACTCATTTTCGGTTTCATTGCAACCGACAAATGGCAGCGTAAAAGGCTCATACAAAAAGCAAGGGAAAAGGCCCGTGAACGCGAACTGGCCCATGCCCGCGAAATTGAAACAGCTTACCGTAATCTTGAAACTGCTCATAACAATCTGAAAGCTGCCCAGGATCAGCTTGTGCAACAGGAGAAACTTGCCTCCCTCGGGCAACTTACCGCAGG
>RECI01000321.1 GCA_007694095.1 Balneolaceae bacterium
CCCCCCCCACAACGCTACGGGGAGCTTCGCACGCCCGGAGGTTGTGGGGAATAAGCCACCTTGCGGGTTTTGTGTTACGATAGCCGGGCAGCCAACAATCACAGCTGCCCGATAGTGGATGACATCTTCTAAATCGGGTCATTTTACGTGTAACGCTCTGGCAATAGCTTGCTGCGTGACAGAGGTAATATCAATACTGATACCATCGCCTTCTATAAACGGGATTAACGGATCGACGCCAATATTGAGTGAACCGTCACTAATTCTTTAATTATGGGGCATTCTGTTGGTCTTATTAGTTTCGTAAAACTCATTATGACATCAATTTAGGGTTAGCATTTATTCAAAAATGAAAATCATGAAATGCCATTGCATTAGTTTCGAAAAAGAGCTTGCCTTAATTACAGGCCAGCCAAATTTGTTTGTAGAAGCAATGGAAAAAAACTGCAACTTTCCATTATCAAATAGTATCTTACAGAACATTTCGGCTGATAGGTCGTTACCTGAAAAAACACCGTTTTGTTATGTTAAAACCAATGTTCGGCTTTAGGGCCAAACCGAAAAAATTTGAGCTGCCACTTCGTTACTATGATCCTGAAGAAGATGAAAAACGAAGAAGGAGAATCCGTATTAAAACAAATCGTCACAGAAACCGGCATCGCAGTCAAAATATCCGTGTAATGATTTATGCTATTGGCCTTGCGATTGTTATCTGGGTTATCACACTATTATAAATTCTGTTATTCATCAAAACCATTTTAATCAAGATTCTTGAACGAAACAGGCAACACAACCGGGCAGTCTATTATAAAGACAATGCCCCCCGAACTTACCAATAAAATTGCAGCAGGTGAGGTTATACAGCGTCCGGCATCTGTTGCCAAGGAACTGCTGGATAACGCAATTGATGCCGGTGCCGATCACATCAGGCTGATTATTCAGCAGGCCGGCAGAACACTGGTGCAGGTAATCGACAACGGCTGCGGAATGTCGGAAAAAGATGCACGGCTTTGTTTCGAGCGCCATGCCACATCAAAAATCCAGACAATTGAAGACCTGTTCCGGATTAAGACTATGGGGTTTCGCGGCGAGGCAATGGCTTCCATCGCTTCAGTATCGCAGGTAGAGATGAAAACAAAAAGAGTGGAAGACGCTTCCGGAACCCTGCTTGAAATATGGGGAGGGGAGGAGAAACGGTTTGAGCCTGTTGCCGTTGACGACGGAACATCGATCGCTATCCGAAACCTTTTTTTTAATGTTCCCGCACGAAGGCAATTCCTCAAAACCGATGCTACAGAACTCAGGCACATCATCCGAACGTTTCAGAATTGTGCACTGTCCAGTACGGATGTTGAATTTGAAATGCATGCCGATGGCGGCCAACTTTACCACCTTCCGAAACAGCAGCTTGAACAGCGCGTGGCTGAGATTTTTGGCAGGCAATACCGTGCCAGCCTGATTCCATTCGAAGAGGAAACCAGTTACGTAAAAATTCACGGGTTACTTGCCGATCCCAAACTGGCCAGGAGAAGCAGGGGTGAGCAGTTTCTTTTTGTCAATGGGCGCCCCTTCCAGCACAGGTATCTCAGCTATGTTATCCTGAATTTGTTTGATGCCTGGACGCGGCAAAACGAATATCCTTTCTATGCCATTTTTTTTGAAATAGACCCTGCGCAGGTGGATGTAAATGTACACCCCGCCAAAATGGAAGTGAAGTTCGATGACGAGCGCAGCATCGTGCAGCTTGCACGCTCAGTGGTGAAAAAGGCAATCAATCAATATTTTGCTGTCCCAAATGTGGAAGGTTCAGATGTTTTTCAGAATGATTTTGATTTGTCGTTCGGCCAAATGACCGGAGGTGCTCTCCCTGCCAAGGGTAAAAACATCGGTGATATGCCGTTACCGCTTCCCTCACGAATCAACTTCAGAAATGAAAATGTAGACGGCAGAACAAGCGCTGACTGGCTATACAGCACGCCAGAAACAGCCAGGCAGGAAAAGGAGGCTGGAAAAATGCCGGCAGTAGCCGGCTCAAAAGAAAAAGGGCAGAACAGAAGCCTCGAGAAAGGGTTCTGGCAGCTGCATAACCGCTACATTTTGACCCAAACGCGTACCGGACTTTGTGTTATCGACCAGCATGCAGCCCACAAACGGATCATTTATGAAAAGGCTTTGAGTGCCACCGAAGAATCTCTGCCAGGTACCCAACAGCTCTTGTTTGCGCAGGCAGTTGAACTTTCTGCGACCGATTTTTCACTGCTAAAAGAACTGATAACAATCATTCAAAGAATAGGATTCAGCATACAGCTTCTGAGTGGAAATACCGTAATCATTAATGGTGTACCGGCTGACACGGAAATTGGTGATGAAAAACAGGTTTTGAAAGATATGCTGCAACAATACCGTGAACTCGGAAAAACACCGGCACTCGATACACGGAAGCGGGTTGCCATTTCATTTGCATCCCGTACTGCCATCCCGCGGGGCAAACGTTTGGCGGAAGCGGAAATGGAGCTTCTGATTGACCAGCTTTTTTCATGTGATGAACCGTATACAGATCCGCTTGGAAAACCAACCCTCATCTATATGCCTCTCGATGATTTAATGGCACGGTTCCGGTAACCGAAAAACATATGTTATTTTCAATAAAAAAGGTTGCTTATGATGTGGTTACTCGTTTATTTCGTATATCCTGGAAAAAATTAAAAAACAAAGCTATTGAATATACTTGCAGTTGAGCCATTTTATAACGGATCACACCGTGCATTTTTAAAAGGTCTTCAGGAGAATTCCAGCCACAATATTATACCTGTTAAACTGGATTACAGACGCTGGAAATGGCGAATGCACGGCGATTCGGTGAAACTCGCTGAAATGTCGAGCCATATAACGGAAGATATTGACCTGCTTTTGGTAAGCAGTATGACGAATCTGCCTGCTTTCCTGGCACTAACAAATCCCCGTTTTGCATTTACTCCGAAAGTGATGATCATGCACGAAAATCAGCTTACACAACCCATGCCGGAGGGTGAAGAGAGAGACGTGACTTACTGTTATATAAACTACCTAAGCATGCTGACGGCTGATAAACTGCTTTTTACTACCCGTTATCACCTGAATGAACTGCTGGATGCATTACCTGCATTTTTAGATCATTTTCCGGATGACAAACATTACAACACGGTAGACCAGATTCGTGAAAAAAGTATGGTGATATATCCGGGGCTTAACCTCTCAGTTTTTGATGAGCAACCCGATACACGCCATCTGAACGAGAGGCCGGTTATTGTATGGAATCAGCGCTGGCAGTTCGACAGAAATCCGGCAATGTTTTTTAAAGTGCTGAACAGACTGAATGATATTGACCTGAAATTTGACCTGATTCTTGCCGGTGATACTCAACATCGCAAACCAGAAGAGTTTGAACGAGCCTGGAAACGCTTTGGAGAGCACATCACTCATTTTGGCTATGTGGAAAATGTTGAGAACTACAGCAGGCTTTTACACTCAGCTGATATTGTAGTTTCAACAGCAACGCACGAATTTTTCTGTGTGGCTATAATGGAAGCCATCTACTGTGGATGCCACCCTCTGGTACCCAACAGGCTCCATTATCCTGAACTGATACCGGCAAGCCTTCATAAACCCCTTCTTCATGCCCCGGTAATTTATGATACCGAGGATGATTTGTTTAAATACCTTAAAGACCTTCTAACCGGCAAAACAAAACCACTACCGAAAGCTTCACTTCAGAATATCAACAGGCATCTCGACTGGGGTTGGATGGTTGACCGTTACGATTCACTGCTCGATGAGTTAAAAGAAACCAAAAGCCTGGCATCGTTTTAAACCCAAAATTGTCATTGACCAATGACAATTTTGCCCGAAGGGCAAAAAAGGTCTAACGACTTTTTTGGGTTAAACTGCTTTTTTACTATTGGAGCATGTGAGTAATTAGTGCTAATGGCAGAGATTTCTGCAAATCGAAAATCAAGAGCGGACGCGACAGTACCGACACCTGTTGACTAAACTAGAAATTCAAAACTGAAACCATAAAACTCCACATTACAGGAGCCCAAGATCATCCGAATCCATTAAACTTGTGGCAGAACTAAATAATGTGTCGATAATCTTTGGTTAAAAGCAGGTTTTGCAATTTTTAGAATGGAGCGTAATCGTCATCTTTCCCGGGATTGTGTGAGGCCGGCGGACGAGAGGAACTGTCTTCATGGGGCTCAAGATAGTCGTTTCCTCCGGGTGATAAATCGGAAGAATCGGTTTGGGCAAGACGCTCAAAACGGGCATATTCTTTCACGAAATACATGCGAGTGGTTCCAATTGGGCCGTTTCGCTGTTTTCCGATGATAAGTTCTGCAAGTCCGGCTGTTGACTGGCCTTCCGGTGTTGTGGTGATATTATAGTATTCGGGCCGGTAAAGAAAACATACCACATCGGCATCCTGTTCAATGGAACCGGACTCCCTCAAGTCACTGAGCTGCGGCCGTTTGTCGCCTCCGCGCTGTTCAACCTGCCGGCTGAGCTGGGAAAGTGCAATTACGGGAACGCTTAGCTCTTTTGCCAGTGCTTTTAAACTGCGTGAAATTGTTGCAATTTCCTGCTCGCGATTACCGTAATCCCGCGAACTTGCGGTCATAAGCTGAAGATAATCCACCACAATCAGCCCGATATCGTGTTCGCTTTTAAGACGGCGGCATTTGGTTCGTAATTCCATCACACTCAGGCTGGGTGTGTCATCTATAAAAATGTTAGCGGTAAAAAGCCTGCCGGCTGCGTCAATCAACCGCTTAAAATCTTCATCTTTAAGCCTTCCGGTTCGTGCATTTTGCGCATTGATGCGCGCTTCCATAGTCAAAAAACGCTGAACGAGCTGTTGTGCCGACATTTCGAGGCTGAAAATGGCTACATTGGCCTGCATATTTTCATCGGGATGAAGTGCGGCATTCCGGGCAGCTGTCAGTACAAAAGCTGTTTTACCCATAGAAGGCCGTGCTGCAATGATGATTAAATCTCCGTTTTGCCAGCCTGAAGTATACCTGTCAACATCAAGGCCGGAAGGTACTCCCGTTACGCCCTCAGGTTTTCCGCGAAGATCTTCAAGATAACCGAGGGTATCTTTCAAAATATCACCGATGGCAAAGGCATTCGTACGTGATTTTGTATTTGCGATATCGAAGATTTTCTGTTCCGCCTCATCAAGCACATCATTGGCATCGGTTGTGGTATCGTATGCTGCCTTGATGATTTCGTTGCAATTAAGAATCAGGTTTCTTTTAATCGCTTTTTCGGAAATAATCTGGGCATGATAATCGATATTGGCAGCAGAGCTTACTGACCGTGTAAGGTTGGCCAGGTAACCGCTGCCCCCCACAACGTCAAGCAGGTTTTTGTCACGCAGTTCATTTTCAACAGTGAGTATATCAAGAGGGTTGTCTCTTTCATACAGGCTGAAAAGTGTATCGAATATGTGCCGGTTTGCAGGTTTATAAAAATCGTCAGGCCTCAGTAATTGAAGGGCAATGGTTGCCGCCTCCCGTTCGATTAGCATGGCTCCGAGTACGGCTTCTTCAATCTCCACAGCCTGTGGAGGAACCCTGCCTCCTTCGCCCGGTAATGGCTGTGGATTGTTTTTTTTATAATCAGAACCGTTCTGATTTGCCATTCAAAATATTGCTGAAAATTGAAATTACCTGTTGGGTTCAGATTCTGAATCCGCTTGCAGGAATTATTAATTATTTATTGCCATAGAATTGTAGTGCCACACTAAAAAAACCTGACAAAATGCGGATATATTCAGACGAATGATACAACGCCATCCGATGGATTAAAGTAAGAAAAGTGTGAGTATTAATTAAATGAAATGATCGAAACTTCAGAAGTTTTTCAGCAGGTGTTCTGCGTTACTGAAAAGGTGAGTTTATCGGTTTTTTGTGGATTTCCATGTTTTATATGTACCAGGTTGATCGCCCCGGCTTTCAGGTATTTGTCGGAGTGGTTCGCACTCTTTCCAATATTTTTTCATATCCGCCGGAAGCCGTCGGTACCAGTGAGTGCCCTCGGTTTTCCAGGATATCATTTCATCAGATACATCTTTCACAATTTTTGCGGGATTACCAACTGCAATTTTACGATCAGGCACTTTAAACCCTTCGGGTACAAAACTGAGCGCCCCTACAATAGATTCATTGCCTATTTCAGCTTTATCCATTACAACCGCATTCATCCCGATAAGTGAATTTTTCCCAATGGTTGCCCCGTGGATAATCGCGCCGTGGCCGATATGTGCCGATTCATGTAAAGTTACCGTGAGGCCCGGGAACATGTGAATGGTACAATTTTCCTGAACATTGCAGCCATCTTCAATAATTATTTTACCCCAGTCTCCTCGTATTGCCGCTCCCGGGCCAATATAAACGTCACTTGCAATTATTACATTACCGGTGACGGCAGCAAGCGGATGAATAAATGCCGATTCATGAATCACGGGTTTGTATCCTTTAAATTCGTATATCAAAAAAGCAGGGTTTAATTGAATGTTGGCGCTATGGAAAGTTCTGTTTTTTGAGCAAGAATGGAAAATAAAAAAGTCTCAGGCCTATCAGAGCCTGAGACTGTTCTTTAGGGCATTTGGTACCTTTCGGTTACCAAAACT
>RECI01000145.1 GCA_007694095.1 Balneolaceae bacterium
GAATGTGTAGGGGCCCGAGTTGCTGGCCAGCACCCGGCGGTCTTCGCCCTCGGGAGCTTCACCGCAGGTATCAGACAAACCAGCATCGGTAATTGTCCAGTTTTTATCCTCAACCAGTATATCGTGAGCCTCTGCGCCATTGCAATACTGAAGGCCGGCGGCCCCAAAGGTTACACCGCTTTGCACTTCAAGTTCCGCCCATTTGATCAGCGTATCATCATAGTTTTGTATGCTGAGCGCCGTGTTATCCAAAAGATGGTCCAAAGCCATACCTGTCAGATGAGAAATATTCCAGCCGCCCAGGCTTTGGTTAAAGGTGGATGCTCCCTGGAACATGTTGGCCAGCGACGTTGTGCTGCTAATGACCCAATTTTTTAGATCCTGATTGAATGATTTGGCATCACGAAACGTATTATTCATGGTGGTTACTTTGGCCGTATTCCACCCTGATAGATCACCATCAAAGGCGTTGGCATCCCGGAACATACCAGCCATGTTTTCCACCTCACCTGTGCTCCATCCGTTCAGATCCCGGTTAAAGGCCTTGGCATTATTAAACATATTATCCATTCTTATAACCTTTTCAGTATTCCACCCTGAGATATCCTGATCAAAGGTTTCGGCATCTTGAAACATACCCCTCATGTCTGTTACATTTTCCGTATTCCAGGAGCCGGTTTCGGTATTTGTATTGATAGCTTGATTGAAGACCAAAGCTCTTCGGAACATTTGGAACATGCTGGTGATATTGTCTGTATTCCAGTGGCCGATATCACCATTAAAGGACAAGCAGGCATGGAACATTTGAGCCAGGCTCTGCACGTTGGATAAATCCGGGGCATCATTGGCTGTTACATCCATATGCTCGGCAAAGAAAAATGCCCGTTCCATCGAGGTCCACCGGATGTCTCCCCACTGTTGTACTTCAAGTATTTTTTGCCTGTCACCTGCACCGTTAAAATAGATTCTCGGGAAATCTCCGGAAATAGAGACGATATATTCCCCGATATCGTCATAGGTATACTCGATGAAGTGCTCCTCCTCCTCATCAGTTACATTGGGTGAATAGTCTTGCGGGTCCGAGCCATCCCCCCAGTCTACCGTAAAATCGTAGCCGCCTCCAATTAAAGGGATGCGAATGGAATGATTACCGGAAACTCCATCATTATCAGTTTTCCATTTAGTGATGAAAGGGGCGAATTCGGGGCTGCCGTCTTCACCTAAAAATTCATCAGCACCAATGCCGAAATCACTGAACTCTGTTATTCCGGCGGCACATAAATAAGTGATACCATCAATCACTGTTTCTTTTGAATCCAGCGGATTCCAGATACCCTCTGATATTTCATTTCTCTTTACGATAACACTGTTGTTCAGGTCATTTTTATGAACAATACCCGCGGGATCAAGGCAAACCTCAAATTCTACGGGATCACTGCCATCAGGCGCCTCAAAGCCAAACTTATGGATCATCCAGTACCCTGGTGCGATCTCTTTGGGTGTTACCTGGTTTCCTGAATTTGATTGTGCGGAACTGTTCCCGAATTCCATAAGCTCCGGAACTCCCTCGTATTTTGTCACAAATAGTGTTCCACCATTATGCACAGCGCCCTCCGAGTTATTTTTTGCCATCCCGTCGCCAACAGAAACGACTACTCCCAAATCGGCCAAAAGTAACCCTGTTTCATCGGGGTCGGTGTCGGTTTTTGCTGTCTGGCCGGATGCCGATATCGGCAGGCACATGCTGAATTCGCTTGTTATAAACTCTTCAGCTATGGAAACCGTTGCTGTTACGTACCTGTGTTCGTCTTTAAGCCCACTTACAGAAAAACTCAGAGCAGAATTGCCCATCGCTGATGCAAGCGGGGTGATATAATGTGAGCCAAGATACTCATGACCTGCTCCGTAGTAGGAACCATATGTGTACATGTTAGCAGCACACCCGGTGTTGCCAAAAACTTCTATGGTGTACTCTTTATTCCCAAAAACCGAATGATCAAACCAGCCTTCAAACTGCAGGGTGTTGCCAGATCGAACAGCCTGAGAGATAACGGGGTAGTTCAACATTCCATTGGGTCCATTTTCACCTAAAAACAGATGCCGCAGTGAAACACCATCACCCTTTAAATCAATACCCACCGGGGAATCTATTTGATTTTGTGTGAGAAGTACCCGCTGCCAGCCATCAGAAGAAAGGGTATTGTGCCTTTCAAAATCCTCGACTGATGGCAGAACAATGCCTGCACCGGAAGCCTTTATCCTGTTGGCTTTAAATGTTGCTTCTACGCCATCGGTAATTAATATGCCATAGCCGGTAGTTACAATCTCGTTTTCGCTTACAATAGTCCCATTTAATCGATACACTTCGAAGTCTTCAAATCGTGAAACATTTGAGATAAGTATGCCGCCTTCATCCGATTGGATAACATTCTCCGAAATGTCTAACTCTTTTCCGGTACCTGTTACCTGAATGCCCCATTCACCCGATTCAATGGTATTGTGTTTCACCTCATGATTTTCACCAGTCACTATAACAGCACCGTCAATGCTACCGACTAATAAATCGTACATGGTAGAGTTTGATAATTCCATGTCCCATGCCTTAATGTGGTTTCCTGTAGCTGTATTAGACTCGCCTCCCACAGAAAGTGCGTGCCGGTGGGTTGCCATCTCATTATTTTCGAACCTGTTTTGCTGCCCAAAAAACCAGACACCGTTATCAATCGCATATATCTCTTTCTGTTCTTCGTTAAACGTTGCAAACGACGAGCTTATACCGAATGTATTATGGCTGATTACGTTACCAGTTGGCCTGACCCCCTCCGGACCGGGAACAACAGTATCAACACTTCCATCGAATCGAACCATATCTGCAGCAGAGTTTACGACCCATAGATCAATATAATGGCCTCCGATACGGTTTGCCGTTTCCGGTGCGCCTCCGATAATATTATTGCTGCCGAGTATATCAATACCTCTTGCATTATTACCAAATGAACCAAAAAAATCAAGTAATTCATGCCTGCTGTTTACTACATCACCGGTACTTCCGATTCCAATATTGTTGTTAAATAACCTGTTATTATGAGCCATATAATCGATTAATACCTGAACCGATCCATGTAACAAAGTGCCATCTTGTCTGAATAGCGAGTTGCCTGCAATTACATTATCCCTGATATGGTTATCAGATGACATAATATGAAGACCAGCGCCAGTTATATATGGCCAACCTATTATGTTAAATTGTTCACAACGTCCTAGATATTCAGAATAAGGAATTCCCCCTACTATGCATACATGGCTCCCACCACCTTTAGCAGTTGTACCGGAGTAATCGGTGCCAATACGATTATTTTCTATCACCGTTCCGTTTGCACCTGTACCAATTTTTATATTTGCCACGGTAAAACTATGTACTACCATTCCGCGAATTTCTGAGCCACCTCCACCCTGTTTTACATACAACCCTACCATATCAATATTCTGACCCGCTTCACTAGGACTTTTTTCCTGCAAAGGCCCTGCCAGTTCTACAAACCCACCCGATTGTGTGGTGCCGTCAAGAATAATGCGGGATTCAAATGGAGGAAGCGGATCATCACCATCTTCTATGAAGACTAATGGTTCGCCCGGGATGTTGAAATGTATGGTGGCACCGCCGCGTGCGTTTGCCGTTTGGATTGCGGCACGCAGGGTGCATTCGGGCACTTCTTCATCGTCTATTTCTATGAGTTCACCGGTATCGCAATTTGTTAAATCGGCTGAATTATGAGGATTGTCACTGTTTGAATTTACAATAATCTCATCCGTGCTTACTTTCGAAGATTTTGCTATGTTGTAATTTACTCCTGTATCAATTGCCGTTACATTTTTCAGGTGTGCCGGAGGTTCGAGTTGTTCTAAAATCAATGGCCATACAACCACTGTTTTATCTTTTTTTAATGCTGAATGATGGCCATGCCCCACAGATATTGCAATAACATCATTCAAGCCAGCCGGTATTTCATAGTCTTGAATTTGATGTCCCCACTGTACAACATTACCATCTTTTAGTAAAGCCATACTTCTCGAACCATATGCAGATATAGCAATAACATTTGCGAGCCCTTCTGGTACATTACACTGTCCGTTCGTATTCCATCCCCAACATGCAACTGATCCATTTTCACGTAATGCCAGTTTATGCTGATGCCCTGCTGCTATAGCAATTACATTACTCAATCCTGAAGGAATAGGAATATTATTTGATAGCCCCCAATCAACAACGGTTCCGTCTTTCCGTAAAGCTACACTATTTGTGCCACCAGCTGCCACAGCAACAACATCAATTAAATTTGCTGGAACATCTGTCTGGCCATTCTGATTTAGGCCCCAGGCTACAACTGATCCATCCGATAATAGTGCCAGGTTATGTTTCCATCCTGCTGAGATGGCAACAACATTATTCAGTCCATCAGGTATGGTGGTTTGTCCTTCAACATTTCTTCCATACGCAATTATGGTACTATCAGGCTTGAGAAATAAAATGTGATCTGCACCAGCCGAAAATTGGATCATATTACCAAGATCCTCAGGAATATCCTGGAAATACCTCAAATTAGTTCCCCAAATTGTAAAATCACCAGTAGTAATTACAGAACTACTGTTATTTTGAACGCCAACCGATACTCTTTCATCTGATATTTCTATGGATTGGCCATAGAATTCTGAAGGCAGAACCACTTTTAAGCAAACCATAAGAAGAGTGATTGCTATAAAACTGTTAAAAGTTTGCATAATAATTCACGTAAATATACTTGTGAGCTTTTTCATTGAAATAGGTCAGTAAAAATAGATTTCTAAGTCTTTGCGCAGTTTGTCATTGTGGTAGTGTTTGGTGTATCCGGCCCCGGAAGGCAGGAATTCTTACAATCACATGCAATATTTGAAAAAAGAAAGGCTCATTGATTTGGATAAAAATGACAAATAGTGAATAAAATACCGTTAGCCATTATCCAAAGAATTACATATTCAACGACAATACGCGTGGTATGATGCCAGTTAAAACCATTTAAATCTGGTGTAATTTCCGGTCACTCAAAAATAATTTTCCGGATCCGGTTATTTAAAAGATCGGCAACTAAAAGATTCCCATTCTCATTGATCACCAGTCCTACAGGTGAATCAAACATCGCTTCATCTGCCGGGCCATCTTTGAACCCTTTTTCACCGGTACCTGCAACTGTTGATACCATACCGGATGTTGAAATTTTTCTTATCCGATTTCCTTGTGATTCAGCAACATAAATTGTTCCGTCATTAGCTATCGCCAGTCCGTGAGGATCATGAAATTGAGCTTGTGATGCTTCACCATCGGCATATCCCCGCTCGCCATTTCCGGCAACAACGGTTACATCACCGTTTGGGGTGAGCTTGCGTATCATATGATTTCGGGTGTCTGAGATGAAAATATTTCCGTCGCCATCTATTGCTATACTGGTAGGCCAGCGAAAGGATGCTTCCGTACCATTTCCTTCAGCAAAGCCAAACTCGCCACTTCCTGCAATTGTTGTTACCTGTTGATCCGGTGTAATCTTTCGAATTCGGTTGCCGTCCATGTCTGCAATTATCACATTTCCTTCAGAATCGATTACAAGCCCATCCGGCAATTCAAAACTTGCAGAAGCTGCGGGACCATCAATGGAAAATCGTGCACCGTTGCCTGCATAGGTAGTTACTTCACCTTCAATGGAAATTCGACGTATCCGGTGGTTATTACGATCAGCTAAAAATATATCCCCATTTTGATGTATGGCCATCCCATTGGGTGAAAAAAACATTGCTTGATCTTTAGGTCCGTCCCTGTGTCCTCTCTCACCGGTTCCTGCAAATGTTCTTACTTCATCACCAGAGCTTATTATTCTAATTACGGCATTCAAGTCGTCAGATATATAAAGGTTCCCTTCATCGTCCAAAAGGAGGTTTCTTGGGAAATTAAATTGCGCCTGATCAGCAGGGCCATTCTGGAAGCCAAGATCTCCGGTACCGGCAAATGTAATAACCGTAGCTGAAACAGATTCACCGGGGCCTGGGTTGGGGCCGGGCGGATCGATACGATCTCCGTTCCGGTTGGGGTCTTCAGGGGTCTCTGGTACAGAATCGGTACTGCTGCTACAAGAGTAATACGCAAATACCATAAGAAGTATGAGCAGAGATTTCAGAGTTCTTGTCATTATGATGCAGTTTAAAAATTAATCTTCAGTTCTTCCTTTACATACTGTGCAACATTTTAACCTCTAATGGATCATTTTTTAAAATCGTTTTAATTGCCACCCCGCAAGGGATCTCTATGGGAGAAGGCGGGAAGACTACAGGCAGCACAAATTTATTGGCAACAGCAGAGCATTCCATTTCTTCCTGAGTGTCCATCTATTCACCCCATTTCTCATCAAAAGCCTTCGTGTTTCACGTGCTTAAAGAGCGGTTAATACCAACAGGTGGTACATAATTTGATTAGCAATAGACCTATAATCCGAATTTCGAATTAGGAGTAAATCGGTCATTCGGTTAATCGATTCATCGGTCTATCGCAAATCATTTAGGCGCTTAGAGATCCGTTTATACCAACATGTTGTTCATAATTATGCTGCCATGTAAATTCCCCCAAAGGGGCTTTTTTTCAAGCTCTGTCTTGAAATAAATGTAGAAACTTTACGCTATAAACCGTTATGAATAGCTGGCCGATAACATTCATTCAGCATCTTTTTTGTAAGGAAATCTGTTTTTTCGGTTCATGCATATAAGCACAAAGTTTGCATCTACGGTGAGTTCAACTCCATGTTCCGTCAGGAACATCTGGTTGGTAGCCTAAAGAAGCAAGCACATTCTTTCGTTCCGTTAGGAACGTTTGGTGCCGTTCGTACTAATAGACACGAAATAGGTACAGCATAAGCACCTGTCAATCACAGGGATAGAATTGATAACCGATACAGAATTCCGAGGTTAAGCCTCACCAATCGTTCCGATGGAACGAGGTTTGGTGGTTCCTATGATAAGTTACCAACATGTTGTTCATAATTATGCTGCCATTCAAATTTCCCCAAAGAGGCCTTTTTTTCAAGCTTTGCCTTGAAAAAAATGTAGTACCTTGTTACAACATAGATGGGCCTTAACTTTTAATTGATTTCCTCACTACTCTCTAAGCGGTTTCACCTCAAGTAAATGATAGAGATGCTTGCTCTCTTCCAGTTCCTGCTGAAATTCTTCTACGATCTCGTTTTTTCTGGCTTCGTTTACTCCTGAGTACGTCCTGGATGATCCAATCACAACAAAATACCGGAGATTCTCACCAGGCGGCCCTTGAAGCTGTTGCAGGTGGTAAATAAAAGGCTCACCCTTAGTTTGATCTTCTTGTACCACCCGGAGCTCATATTGGGATATATTCTGCCGTTCTGTAAAGTAAGCGATAAACCTGCCGTTAGTTACATTAAAGGTTCCGTTAGGCTGTTGGCTCACAGGTACCAACATTTCAAACGAAACTACAAATTCACCGGCATCAATATCATCGGAACTGCTATCGGTACCACACGCCGTAAAGGCGGCAAATGTAACTATTACAAATAAATAGGGTTTAATTATTCTCATCGGTTTATTTTACTTTGATTGATCGCATTGACACTCCTATTCATGCAACTTTATTAAACAATCCGGCTCAACAGACCAGATAACCGGAACTATCCATCTTCTAAAACAATGCCTGAATCCGGGAGAGGCTTAATAAATAAAGGTCATATCATCAATAATAAAACTTGCCCCAAGCTGCGGTTGATTGAATGTGATGGTGGTAAGGCAATGCACGTACATAATGTTAACATCCGGCTCAATTAATGCTTTTTCCCCTCGCGATACTACAAAAATTTCCTCTCCAACGATATTTCCGCCGCTATCGCGATATTGAAGTGTAACGGGGAGCTCATCATAGGATAAAGAAGACATATAGAAACTTTGGAGAACAAACGGTTCATTCCTCATTATCACTGACACAGATCTCGGCTGAGCGCCAAAACTGGGATAGATCGCATTTGGTTTCGAGACAATTCCATCGAACCACCCTCTTTGGGGCTCATTCCCTTCATCCTGTGAGCGCATGATATCATCTTTTACCCACCAGTCTCCCCAAATGAATCCATAATATCCGTCTTGCAGCCGGGATGCACCCGGTACCTCTATATCATCAAAATCGATGAACAACACGTTTCCATCAGGGCCAACACATGAGGGTATTCCGTCTCTGATATATCCAACAGCCTCTGATGAATTCGGATCAATTGTGCCATCGGTGGCGCTTGTTAGTGTAAGTATAACACTTTCTTCTTCCTCGGTTTCGTCATCCACTATGGTCTCCAATACAATCTCCGCAGTGGTTTGTCCCGGAGTAAAGGAAATGGAACGGGCGTTCAGATCAATGTAATCCTCGCCGTATGTTGCCTCTCCTGTTAACCTGTATGAAACAGTGGATTCGTTAGATGTGTCTACACTGCGTGTGACTGTAAACACAAGGTTAAAACCTTCCAGTACGCGAACGGGGTCGTTAACATCTACAGAATAAATGGCATTGCCCTTGTTACCGCCGGGGTTATCATCGCACGATATAGCAATTAAAACAACGGTGCAAATTGCTAGCAACCATTTTCCTTTCATAGGTTTACAAAAGGTTCGTGGAAAAATGAATTTTTCGTTATTTGATTGGCGGTTTTCTTTAAAATTATTTGTGCTCATCATTTTTAAAAAAGTTGTGAAATTGAATCATAGAAACTTCAGTTGAAAATTGTATTCGTCTGATTATGAAGTGCATTTTTTTAGAGCAAATCGGTTCATAGGAGTGATTTTTTGGGTTTCGCTTAAAATATTTCTCAATAGAATGCCACGTTAGCGCAATGCTTTTAACTACTCATTGACACACCGTACTGATAACCCTTGCCTTTTATTCGTATTGAATCTGTGAACCTGGCCGTCCTGGTAAAACAATTGGCGATATACTGCTTCTGCCTGATTTTGTTCAGTAGCACTCCACCACCAACCGGCCCTGTTTACCATATCGAATAATCCGCTTGGAAGGCGCCGTCCACCGGGTGCGCCATTAAACCCGCTCTCATTTGTTGCTCCCATATTCGGATCATCCCACAGCGATGTTGATTTCATTTTACCACCTACATTTTCTCCTCCTCCTCTTCCCATTGATGAATTTGCTTCCTGGGCACTCATACCAAGGTGTCTTTCAAGAATCTTCCAATCATCATCTGTTGGCACTTTCCAGCCTTCCGGGCATAGCCCGCGGGGATCTGAAACAGCATGCCAGTTGTACAATTTTCCAAAATCAAAATCACTTGAAACATGATTCTGATATCTGCTCCAGGCACCCGTATTCAGATTTCCCCAATCTGCCTGCCCCTGCACCTCCGGTATCTCTTCCCCGTTTTTATATCGTGTAGTTCGCAGGTTTTCAGCTATCCAAAGCTGATTGCCAATCCGTACAACCGGATAGGTATTTTGTTCGATATCCTGAATGGTGGAGGGATCGTCATCCTGTTTCGAAGAAGTAGAGTTATCACTGCAAGATGACAATAGGAATAAAACTGAAATAAATGCCAACAGCGGTATTTTGCTGAGAATTATTTGGACACGTTTACCCTGGTTTAAACCTATTGTTGTTTTCATATAATTTGTTTGACGTTTGTGAATTAAATTTTCTCCTGATATGAAATGCAACAAAATTGAGGAAAGCGGTTCATGAATTAAAAATTTCCTTTTGAACCCGGTTGATGCGATAGACTTCCGAAGTCTTTCGGTTTCTTTCAGAGTGTTATCACTTCAAATTCAATTGGTGTTTTTGGAAGGGATTGGCAGACTTCGGAAGTCTTTTTCGATCTTTGATTTTTTGGGCAAGATCATAGATCGAATCTCGAAAAACATGGTATTTCTATTCGAATCAAATCATGGTTCACCTTCGTAAGCAGGTTTGATGCGGAGCATGGTTCTGGGGAACTACAGAAATACCATGTTTGAATGTTATCTTTCCGCATAGGCACGTACACCGGCCATATCCACCATCAGGTCAAAAAGATAGGTGTTACGTACAAATGTTGGGATTCGATCACTGCCCGGACCCCACGCAGCAATTTCCACATAATCGGATGTATGGGTTGTGGTAATGAAATAAATTCCATTGTAATTCGCCATAATCCCCGACAGTACTCCAGCCGGTCCCTGCCTGTCTCTGAATGGTGCCTGGAACTCACCTCTGAAAGCCTGTAACGCCATAATGGCTTCATCTTCGGTAATTATGGTGCTGGTGGCATATTCAATCAGTTCTCTGATCCGGTTTGCGGTAACTTGGCCGGTTGCCGTATCCTGCGACCAGTGGTAGCCGAGCTGATCGAACAACCATTCAAAACTGTGCCTGTAGTTCTGGATCGTTCTCAGCCGTTTTGGTGAATCATCATACCGAGAGCCGAAAGCACCCAGGCCAGGATTTGCGTTTCCGTGATCGGTGGTTAAAATAACCAGGGTGTCGTCCCGGTTTTCTGTAAAATCCATTACCACTTTCACGGCATCATCGAAAGCGATCTGGTCATAGATCAGGCTGGCGGCATCATTATCGTGAGCGGCATGGTCTACGCGGCCGCCCTCAATCTGAAGGATAAATCCGTTTGGATGACGGTTGAGCCGTTCGAGCGCCGTTTTCGACATTTCAGCCAGGGTTGGAATTGTTTGCCGGAGTTCGGGAAATGAATGGTGGTCGATGGTATAAGGAAGATGCGAATCGTCAAATATACCCAGGAGTTTGCCTCTGTTTCTGACGCGTTCGAGTTCTGCTTTAGTTCTCACAATGTTATACCTGTTATTTGCAAAGGTTCTGTAAAGGTCGCGCCCGTCTCTTCGCCTATCCGGGGAAAAATGGTTATTGCCTCCGCCCATCAACACATCGTATTGACGCCCGGCATATTGATCGGCGATTGCATCTTCCATACCGCGGGCGGGCACATTAGCACCGAACCCGGCAGGTGTCGCGTGTGTGATCCGCGTAGTGGTAACCAGGCCGGTGGCTTTTCCGGCATCCCGGAATATTTCACAAACGGTTTTGTACTCCTCATTATTCGGCCCCCAGTTCACAGCATCGTTGATCACGCGGTGTCCGCATCCCCAGGATGAGGCAGCCGCTGCCGAATCGGTAACGGGATTGTAGAGTGATGCCATATCCATCAACCCGCGGTGGTATTCCCTGTCTGACTCGTAAAGTTTGATCCAGTTTGTTTTTTCGCCGTACTGATCCTGCTTCACCAAATCGGCCAATGCCAGGGTGCCGGAGCTCATCCCATCAGATACCAAAAAAATCACATTCTTTGCATCACCATGCTGATATTTTTTGGATACCTTTTTTGCGGTACTTCCAAGAAATCCTGTTCCTGCTGCCAGCCCGGTGAAAGCTCCTGTTTTTAAAAAATCGCGGCGTGTAAAGGTTTTGTGGCTCATGGATAAATGTTCGTCTTTTTGGGTTACCTGTTGATGATAAAATGTAAGAATAACAAATAAGAGTTAACAAAACATAAAGTTTCGTCATGGCAACGATAAAAAAAGATCAGGTTTTTCGGTGATTCGGTTTATCGTCAATCACGGAAGTTATCATCTATAAACCGGATGTATCCCATTTTGAAAAAGCCTGACTTTTCTTTGACGCTTTTTTCAATCTGATTCAACGGTATTTATTATCTTTCAAGGATAATTTTCAAGAATATAAACGTAACAAAAAAATCTTTTTATCATGAACAAAAATTGTAACCATTTTACCCGTAAACGGCTTGTTTGGATTCCCCTTTCCATTCTGTTTCTCATTTTTTCAACCTCCATTGATATCTCTGCCCAAGCGGGGGTTACACCAGAGCACATTGCCAAAATGGAGACCGTTACCGGGTCAGTAATTTCTGATGATGGGAACTTCATCGCTTATACAAAGAGTGTGCCCGCTGACCCTTATAAAGAGAATGCTCCCAACCAGAACCATCTCTTTGTTCTGGAACTTGAAAACGGAACATCGCGGCCATATTACACACAAGGCAGTGTCGGTTCGGTTCAGTTCAGGCCGGGTATGGGAACCATTACTTTTTTGGCCCAGCGCGCCGGCGACAGTACCCGTTCCCTTTATGAACTGCCTGTTGACGGAGGTGAAGCCGTCAAATTATTCAGTTTTGAGCGCAATATTCTTTCATACTACTGGCATCATGATGGCAACCAAATTGCCTTCAGGGCAACTGATGCGCGTGAAACCACATCTTCCCCTTTGCCATACCAGGCAGATGTATTTGAAGAAAACCAGCCTCAGCACCGAGCTTATATTGCCAATGTTGCAAGCACTAACATAACACCAGAGCGAATTCTTGTTGGTGGTTCCGTTTACGAGTTAGGCTGGAGTCCGGATGGTGAAAAACTTGCCGTTTCTGCAGCTCCAACTCCTTCAGTAGATGATTCTTTCATGGCCAAACGGGTTTTTGTAGTTGACCGTACCAACCGCCATATTATTGCAGAAATCAATAATGAAGGGAAACTGGGACAGATTGAATGGAGCCCCGACAGCCAGCGCCTTGCTCTCAGGGCAGCTGCGAACATCAACGATCCGATTGATGGGCGAATCCTCATCGTATCGGCACGTGGCGGCGTTCCTGTATTGATCGATCGCAATTTTCAGGGTAAATACGAACAGATTTCCTGGACAAGTGATAACACCATCCATTTCCTTGCAAGTGTAAGTACTTCCTCGGTTTTGGGAACTATCAGAGCGGATGGTTCCGGCAAACAAACCCTATTCAGGGCGGATGAACATGCAATCAATTCTTTTTCAAGATCAGCCACCGGGCTTATCTCGTTTACCGCAAGTTCACCATCACATCCAGCCGAAGTCTATTTGATGGATGAAAATACCGGTGCAGCTCCACAACGAAAAACCTATAACAATCCATGGCTGAACCAGGTAGAGCTGGGTCGGCAGGAAGTGGTATCTTATGAAACCCGTGACGGTGAATTTGTAATCGATGGTATGCTGATATACCCTCTGAATTATTCACAAGGAACAAGAGTACCTGTTATTACCGTTGTTCACGGCGGCCCCGAAGCACATTACAGCAACGGCTGGCTGACTGCTTATTCCATGCCGGGACAAATGGCGGCAGCAAAAGGATATGCAGTTTTCTATCCCAACTATCGTGGCAGTACCGGGCGTGGTATTGAATTCATCTTCAGCAGCCAGGGTGATCTCTCAGGCAAGGAGTTTGACGATATTGTGGATGGCGTGGATTACCTGATTGGCCGCGGCATTGCCGATTCTGACAGGATTGGGGTAACAGGAGGTTCTTACGGCGGGTATGCCTCTGCATGGATGAGTACCTATTACTCCGACCGCTTTGCCGCTGCTGTGATGTTTGTCGGCATCAGCAACAACCTTTCCAAGTGGGGCACCAGTGATATTCCTGAAGAACTTTACCTTGTACACTCACGGGAAAGAATGTGGGAATCGGATGAGAAGTGGATGGATTACCTGAGAAGAAGCCCAATCTACTGGGTAAATCGTGCAAACACTCCAATTCTCATTATGCACGGATCCAATGATACCCGTGTACACCCTGCACAGTCACTCGAGCTTTACCGCCATCTGAAAGTACGCAGACCGGAGGTTCCTGCCAGGCTGGTATGGTATCCCGGAGAAGGCCATGGAAACACGCGCGCATCCTCAAAATACGATTACAATTACAGGATGCTCGAGTGGTTCGATACCTACCTCATGACGGGAAACCGTTCAGCCGAACTGCCCCACTGGGATGCACCGGTTCCGCAACGGAATTAATGATGCCAACCATCATTCGGTATTCAAAAAGCTCTCTGATATAGAGAGCTTTTTTTATGGTTTTCGTGTTCATGTAACTTTGAGTCCTGGTGCCATTGTGGTAAAAAAACGGGGGTATAAATTTAAACGCATGTTATTGTTGCCAGGATACAAGGGTAATACTGCGTAAAGCACACCCCTCTAACCGTTATTCGGTTTCTAAAGCTCTACCTTCAGAAAATAAATTTTCGTAATGTTCAATTCATAATTTCCAGAAAGTGAGCAAGCAAAAAACAACCAGAAATTCGGGTTTTACAACAAAACAGATATGGCTTCTTGTAACAGTCCTGTTTGTAATTTTGACCGCTGTACTGGCTGCACTTTTTTATTTGCATATCGAAGATATTACAAAAAACAGGATCACTGATCTCATCAACGAAAAACTTGCACCCTCAGCAGAAATCGAAATCGATGAATTCGATATAAGCTATTACCCACTCGGCGCAACCTTACGTGGCATCAGGCTCATCCATCGCATTCCTTTTGAAGAAAATATTCCCGAAAGAAATGCCGATGCTATCCGCAAATTAGAGATCAGTGAAATAAGCATTTCTGACATCAAAATATTTCGGTTACTTTTTGGTGACAGGTGGCGGATAGACCGGATCGACATAGATGGATTGCATGTTGAACTGACACCTTTCCCCTCAAAAGATCAGGAGGAAAGCGATGTTGCGATTACCAGGCCAGACATCCGGATCAACCAGCTTCGCCTTGCCGACGGCCAGGTATCCTATTACCGTGAACGTTTGACGGAAGATACCGCAGCATCCGTCAGTGATATTTACATCGTAGCAGACAGGTTTGTTGTGCCGGAAGCCGGATCTCCAATACATGCTTTTTTTGATGATATCATCCTTGAAACGTCGGCCATTACATACAGTTTGGATAATGGTGATTATGAACTCGAAGCAGAAACTTTTGTATTAAACAGCCGGGATGGGATTCTTCAGATTGTAGGTGGAAAATCGAACCCGTTAAAAACAGCGGCTGAAATGGCGCTTGAAGCGGGCCAGCCCAAAGATAAATTCACCGGTTCATTTGATGAATTTTTGGCTGAAGGCGTCATTATTGAAGATCTTCTGGCACGTGAAGATTTTTATTCCAAATCAGTCAGACTTACAAAACCCGGCATTGCCATACGCCGCGACCGCACCTTTCCCCGGCCGGAAAGGGAAGACCGAATGTTACCGGCCGTTCAGTTTAAAAACCTGCCATTTCCTGTTTCAGTAGATTCACTGATTGTGACTGACGGTTATATCAGTTATGGCGAAGAGTATATGGAAGAAGACCGTGAGGGAGTAATCTCCTTTTACAATATTGAAATGGCCGTGAACAGGCTCAATAACAGGCTCACAGATGACTCTATCACGGTTGATATTCATGCCCGGTTTATGGACCTGACACCTCTCAGGATGAAGGCTGAATTTGCCATGGATGAGAAGGGAACACACAGGGTTGAAGGGCGCCTGGGAGAGCTGGACCTTACAGTTATGAACCCCACCATTGAAGGATTTTTATCGATGAGAGTGCGAAGCGGTATTGCCAGGAGTATCGATTTTGTTTTCCAGGCAGATGATGATCAATCGAATGGAATGCTCATCTTTATTTATGATGACCTCGAGGTCCGTTTCCTGCAAGCCGAAACTCTCAGGGAACGCCGCCGCGACAGATTTCGGTCGTTTATTGCAAATCGTTTTGTGGTCAGATCCAATAACCCGGCAGAAAATCCCCGAAATGCCACCATTGAATATGAGCGGGACAAACAGCGCTCAATGTTCAACTATTGGTGGCGATCCATCAGTGATGGGTTATTGGAAAGCATACGCCGATAATCGTACAGCTTATTCTCCGACAGAAGCCGAATGAATAGTGTGGCCAAAAAAGAGTGCGTTGGCAAACATTTTGTTTTTGCCGTACCAGAACGCCCTGAAATTAGGATTATCAACAAAACTGATCACCCGTCCGCTACCCAGGCTGCTTATAACCACAGATGCCGTACCGGCTGCCATCTCCAGGTTATAATCAGAAATGTATCCGCTGGCAAGAGGATCATTCGTCAGGGCTAATGGAGTTGCAAAATGATTATCAGATGCATCAAAAAAGAGCGTACTATTCCGAAATACATGGATGTCACTTCTCCTGTAACCATACCCTATAGGATGGGTAATATCAAGCCGACCGTTAAAAATGGATCCCCCTATTACCTGGGCTCCTCTTGCAGCCTGCAAATCAACATAGGGTATGTTTCGGTCGTGCTTGAATTCCTCTCCCTCCTTACGGTCAAGATTGATAATATCCCGGCTGCGCGCCCAATTGACGGCATTTTTTTGTAAAATGAGAACTCCGCCGCCGCGTACCCACTGCTTCAGGCGTTTAACAGAGTCGTCATTAAGGTCATTGTAGCTGCCCTGAGTGATAATGATGCGATTGTAACGGCTCAGGTCCACATTACCAATACGGTGTTTGTCTATCATCGTAAGCGGAATTCGATAGCGCTGATCAAGCTGGTGCCAGATTTCCCCTACTTCCAGGTTACTTATTCCGGGGCCGGCAAGAATTGCCACACGCGGTTTTTCCAGGTTGTTCATGCTCGGGCTTCCCAAATCAATTCCAGCCGCTGAAAGGCCCCGTGTGATGTTGTATATGTTTACTCCATCCTCTTCAGCCGCCCTCACCAGCGTATGATATATTTCGTCTTCACTTACATTTTGTATTCCGAGTGCGACCAGTATGGAGCCATAGCTGAATTCTTTGGCGCCCTCAGTGGTAATTGCAGTTAGCGGGCGTGACGCCACTTTGGTTCTGACGCCCATTTTTTGAAGCCGGTAAAGTGTACGGGGTGCATAATACTCATCCCATTCAAACATATAAGCATAATTACTTCTGCCCCCAATCAGTGACCCGGCCGGGAGTTCCGGTTCGACAATCATTCTGCCCAATAAATTTTGATTGAATTGCCCCTGGTTCAGTTCTGCGAACGGCATATTGAATGCAAAAGGAAGGGTCCACGTAGAAATATCATAAAACAGGCTGTCAGGAAATTCAGTACGGCGCTCAAACATCGCTTCGATAAATTTATACTCGGCCTGTGCGGCAGGTATCACCATGGCACGCCCCTCTTTAAATTCCTTTCCACCTACCTGCAAATCGCGCGCAAGTTCGTACATTTCCACATTGTGATGGCTGAGCAGATCTGCCAGGTGAAAATTTCTTCCCATGTCGTAAGCATCACCAACTACAATTGCCTTGATTTGGGCATTTTCGGATTCATCACGAATATCACGGTAAAAGCTTCTCCTGTATTCATGCAATTCAGTCCGCAGGGAAAGTGAACCATTAACCGTAGAAAGGGAAGTATAGAACTGGTTTCGGATGGTATAGGGAAATTCAACTATACCATGAACGCTCTCCTGGGCGTGGCCACGGGAACTTGCCTGTTCAAATAAAATGCCTACAGAGCCAAACACATCGGGGTAAGTTGAACCCTTTCCATAATAAAAATCATCAAATACCTCTTTTGTATAATAGAGAACCTGCACTTCATCCAGAATATCGGCATGATATTCGGCGATAGCGGCGGTTAAATCCTGGTTAAGCTGCGGGGTAAGCGGATGGGTTCTTTCAGGAATTCCCGGCTGGAAAAAATAGGTCGCATTGGTGCCCATTTCATGATGATCGGTGAGCACATTTGGCCGCCATTTGTGAAATTTGTGGATACGCCCCCGGCTTTCCGGGTGCACCACCGGCATCCAGTCGCGGTTCAGGTCGAACCAGTAGTGGTTGGTGCGTCCATTCGGCCAAACTTCGTTAAACTCACGTGAGGCAGGGTCGGTTACCATAGTTGCACTTTTGTGCATATTTACCCAGGTCGCGAAACGGTTCAGGCCATCAGGGTTCAGTGAAGGGTCAATAAGGATAATTGCATTTTCCAAAAGTTCATCAATCTTATCTCCCTGCGCCGCAGCATAATAATAAGCCGACAGCATGGAAGCGTTTGACCCGCTCGGTTCATTTCCATGAACGCTGTAACCAAGGTTTACAATTACCGGCATAATACTGAGGTCAAGGTTTCCCGACCGGTCAGGATCTGTCAGCGCATGGTGATTTTCCATGATTCGATCAATGTTGGCATGATTTTCTGGCGACGTAATGGCAAGCAGCACCAATGGCCTGTTTTCATAAGTACGTGCATATTCGGCAATTGTCACCCTGTCGGATGCCTCTGCGAGAGCATTCATGTAAAAAACCAGTTTATCGTGTGTAATGTGCCATTCACCAACTTCATGGCCAATCACTTCTGCCGGTACCGGTATGTTCGGATTGTAGGTTTCATCGTCTGGCAGGTAATAACTTAGATTGATTTGAGAAAAAGCAAGAAAGGGATTGATGAAGAGGAATATGGATGCAAGTAAAACTTTTTTCATTTGAACAACTAATTTCAGCATTGAATAAATAGAGGTTTATAGTACACATTTCGGTTTATATTGCACAAATCAAATCGACCGTCAGTTGTAATTTTTAAAATAAATTTACCAAATGTTGGCCCCTCTCACTGATTTATGAATTAATAGTACTTTTTGAATAAAACAGTTGAGTGAAGATAGTACAAGTCAATTCTCGAAAATTTGGGCTGAAGCCCATACCCGGGGTTGGAAGCTTCCTATCCGTTAGCTAAAGCCAACGGCAATTGAGCTGCCCCAATTACCGTCTGCTTTGGTTAATGGACTATATAGCCAGTACACTCCAACTTATTCTGTCTGCTTTAGTCGATTTCCTATATCGCCATCATCCAATATTACCGTCTGCTTTAGCTGACGGATTATCACTGCCCCTACCCGCCGGGGCTTTAGCCCCATCAATTACTGTGGATCACTCCCTGATATACTTCCAGCCATACTTTTCCATAAACTCCTCCACTTCTTCCCTGAATGAAACCTTTTTATGGTGCTCTTCCTGTCCTTTAATATATTTTCTCACCCACTTTAAGTGGCTCCTGCTCACACTAACAGCCCAATAGTCGTCTTGCCAGGAAAACCCGCGTGTTACGAGTCTGTTTTTATTGATCCAAAAAGATGACTCCCCCTTTATCAACTGTGTTACTTGACTGATCGATTGCTTTTTTCCAAGAGAAATCAGGCAATGTACGTGTTCTTTATGACCATTTATGCAGTCAATCCAGATCTGTTTTGATTCAGCATTTTCCCTGATGTGTTGAAACACTTCAGAACGAATCTCAGGTGAATTGAAAAATGGAATTCTGTTCTTTGTCGAAAATACAAGGTGTACCCAAATTTGAACCCAGCTCATCGTCCCCCTCTCTGATTTATGAATTGATAGATGTTTTTTTAATGAAACTGTTGAGTGAATAAATTGCAAGTCAATTCTTGAAAATTTGGGCTGAAGCCCATACCTGGGTTGCCATATCCCTATCCGTTGGCTGAAGCCAACGGCAATTGAGCTGCCCCAAATACAATCTGTGTTGGTTGAGGGAATATAAAGCCAGTACACTACAAGTAATTATCTGCTGATTATCTTTTGGAGAGCAAGTCTACTACAAGCATATCACATATTTTCAATCCTTGTGGTGTAAGCTTCAGTACACCATTTTGGATGATCATTGTCCCACCCGCTTCCTGGTTTTTAATCCAGTATTTCTGTGACTCAGATAGCTTATAATTATACCTGTGTGCCAGTGTTGATATATCAACTCCCATTCTGGTTCTAAGGCCAAGCATCAGGCGCTCCTCAGCCAATTGCTCCAATTGCAGAAGTTCCGGATCAGTCCGGTAATCACCAGGTTTCTTTTCAAGGTAAGTTTTAATATCGGGGCTGTTGACCCACCTTTCCGCAAAATCACCCTTCCAGCGGAATGAATGTGCAGCCGGACCCAATCCAAGATAGTTGTGATGGTTCCAGTAGTTGCTGTTATGTAGCGCCTCACGCCCTGGTTTGCTGAAATTACTCACCTCGTATTGCTCCAGCCCGGCATGTTCAAGCATATTTCGAAGACATTCAAAATGATCTGAAACCTGTTCATCATCCGGAGGTTTGATACGGCCAAGTTCCACTTGTTTACCCAACCGGGTTTTTGGTTCAATGGTGAGAGAATAAGCAGAAATGTGTGGTGGGTCGAATACAAGAAGCTGTTCGATATCTTCCTGAAGCATTTCAACTGTCTGGCCCGGATTACCATAGATAAGGTCTGCCGTAAAATCCGGGAAATTACATTTTCGTATCAATTCCAGTACCCGAATCGCGTCATCTTTTGAATGAGCCCGATGCATGAAACTGAGAAGTTCGGGCCTGAATGATTGTATACCGATACTTGCCCGTGTAATACCAAGGTTTTTGATGGTGTTCAGATAATCTACTGATACATCGTCGGGATTCAGTTCCATGGTAATTTCAAGCGGTTCAATCCTGAAAATGTCATGAAGTGATGAAAAAATACGTTCAAGCTGGTTTCCGGTCAGGAGTGATGGCGTACCGCCGCCAAGATAAATGGTTTGAATAGTTTCCCCAGTAAAAAGGCTTTCCCGGTTATGACGGATTTCATTTACAAGTGCATCCACAAAATCCGGAAGTAGATTCCTGCGGGTTACAAAATAGAAATCACAGTAACTGCAGGCCTGCTTGCAAAAAGGAATATGAATATAAAGGCCTGCCATTGAACGGATGTTTAATTCTCAGCGTGTTCAGCAATCAAGAAAATTGTGGGATTACACATTATTCAGCCAATAAGAGGTTAAAATGTAGTTTATTGCAGCCTGGCCAGGCACTCAGAACATTACCAACAGTAACTGCATTACAAACCTAGTTCAACGGTTATCACTAACCCTTGGGTGTATAAAAAGGATTTTTCTTATAGACATCTACCCGGCGGTATGTTCGCTGATATCTCACATAATTTTCCGCATTTTTTTCGATGGAGGCAATTTCCTCATCAGTTAATTGCCTCACTGGTTTGGCGGGCACACCCATGTACAGCCACCCCGATTTCAGGGTTTTTCCCGGGGGAACCAGGCTGCCTGCGGCGATGATAACATCCGGCTCAACAACAGCCCCATCAAGCACTGTTGACTGGATACCAACCAATACACGGTCGTGGATAGTGCAGCCGTGAATGGTTGCATTGTGGGCAATGGTTACATCATTTCCAATTTTTACAGGTCCGGTTTGATTGGTTACATGAATGCAGGAATTGTCTTGGATATTTGTTCTCTCGCCAATTTCGATCCAGTTTACATCACCCCTGATAGTAACATTAAACCAAATTGAACTCTCATTTCCTATAGAAACATCACCGATAATATCGGCGCTTGGAGCTATGAACACACTCTCATCAAATTGTGGGGAATGATCCAGGAATTCGTATATCATGGTTTATCATACATGGATTAAGAAATTGAAAGCACTAACCTAACCCGGATAAACTGTAATTTCCCACAAAGTGATCCCTTCGGGGCAAATCTCAAATTACAATTCACAAAATCCAAAATGTTGGTATCATTAATAATTGACTTTTTCGGTATTTCGAGGCCCAAATTTTGGGTTGATAACATTTGGAATTTGGTGCTTTGAATTTGATTTTTTGCGAGTCCAAATGGGTCTTCTATTTTGCCGGATTAATTAGAACGGTACATATATAATTCTACAATGGATTTAAACTGATCATAAGACTGGGGGAGTTGCCTGATTTTATGACCATCGATAAAATAGGTTGGAGTAGCATTTACGGTACGCCGAATACCTTCCTGGCGTTGATTTTCAATATTAGCCCTAACCTGGTCTGAGTTGAGGTCGGCCATAAACTGGTCCATATCCAGCCCGATATCCTCGGCAAACCGGGTAAAATATTCCATGGCATCTGATTGCCTGGGACTCCATTGAGCCTGGTATTCAAATACGAGGTCGTGCATTTCCCGGAATTTACCCTGCAATTTAGCAGCCTCAACTGACTGGGCAGCAAGCATACTGTGCGGAAATGATTCAAGCGGAAAATATCGGTATTCAATTTCGACTAAATCTCCAAATTCGGCTTTTAACTGTTCCTGTGCAGCAATGTAGACTTTACAGGCCGGGCACGAATAATCACTGTACTTCAATATCTGTACTTTCTGTGCTGTTCGTTCAGCAGCAGAAGAAGGGGCCTGATCATTGGAATTGTCGAAAACACCTCCATAGTAGAGTGCAGCAGCAGCAATTGCAATAAAACCTATAAATGCTATAATTTGAATCGATAGTTTATTCATTGTCAGAAAATTTTATTTCATACGCTGTAAAGATACTATTTTGGGCAAAATATCACTATTCCATCATCCCTGTAAAAACATGAAGAAGAATATGGTTGTCATGTTACAGCCTGATCCATTTTACTTTTATAAGCCATGGCATAAATCTTCATCTGTTTTACCATGGAAGCCAGGCCGTTTGAACGTGTTGGTGAAAGGTGCTCCTGCATCCCTATTTTCTGAATGAATTCAGGATTCGTTTGCAAAATGGTATCAGGCGTTTCACCGGAATAAAAATTTACCATCAGGGCAACAAGCCCTTTTGTTATAGCCGCATCACTGTCTGCCTTAAAAATAATCTTGTGATCCTGAAGTTCAGTTATCAGCCAAACCTGCGATTGACAACCACGCACCAGGTTTTCATCAATTTTATGCTTTTCATCAATAGGATCGAGTTTTTGTCCCATTTTGATGATATACTTATATCTCTCTGTCCAGTCACCAAGCAATTCAAATTGCCGGATGATTCGATCCTGTTTTTCCTGTATCGTCATTGCAGCGGGTTGTATAAATAAGTTCTGTGTTGATTAATCTGTACAGAACACAGACTGATGGTTTGGATGATATATTTCTCAGGGAGCATGTCCTTCATGGGTACTATGTAACTCTGAGGTAAGTAAACGAACTTCAGGGCATTATATGCACATCCCGGGGAAATTGCCAAACAGATTTGACACCACTATAATCACCATTAATCATAAAACCCAATGAGACTAATATGTGAACCAGCGATCAGATCTGTAATTTTTTGCTTTTGCTTTCTGATGAAATTTCGGTCGATATTGATCCTTTTACTTCCTCAACAGAGGTATTATCCGGATTCCAAACAGGTTTGGCATAGTCTATTACTGTCACATAGTCGCCGGAGGCACCTCTGATCCGATATTGTTCAGTATTAGGCATTCCGCCAAGCACCCGTTCAAAATGTTTTTCCACTTTCTCTGCGTCGTCCTCATGTACCAGGTTCCTCCACGGCATTTGATCTGCCTTGGTTTCTGACAGACCAGTTATAGTACTGAATGAATTGGATACATCACTGAATACCAACTCTCCCTGCTCTCCTTTCACCATACGGTATCTGAAGTCTTTGGATTTATCAAACATTCGGTCAAGGCTGTTGCTTCGCTGCTTCAGCATCGCCATGATTCGCTTCTGAAGCGATTTGTTCTGGAAGGAAGCCCGTACAACGGTCTGGTCGTCAATATTCAATAATCGTGTCTCAACTTTTACCTCAACAGGATGACCAATTTTGTTGATGAGTATGAGTTCATATGCTGTATCCTGGAAATCACTGGGTTTAAATTTGTCGAATTTAAGCCTGAAGTTTTCCACCTGTTTGTCATCAAGCAGGTTCCAGATTTTTTTCTTTTTCAATTCTTCATCTTCAAAACCAACAAGATCACGAAAGGCTTTATTTGACGTTATGATATTGCCCTGCACATCAAGATCAACAAGTGTTTTTTTAGATTCTTCCGTGAGCCTGTCGAATTCAATTTCTGCATCAACAATTTTTTTCTCAGAACGTTTTCTTTCGGTGATATCATGCTGATACGAAACCCAGTGTGTAATCTCACCTTCATCGTTGGTTAAAGGATGAATATCCCACTGGTTGATAAATTCTGATCCGTCTTTCCGGTAATTCACAGTATGGCCAAAAAATGACTGCCCTTCCTGAAGTCTCTTTTTCAAGGTATCAAGAACAGCCCGATCGGTCTTTGGCCCCTGTAGAATTCGCGGAGTTTTTCCAATAGCTTCTTCCCGGGTATAGCCCGTCATCCGTGTAAAACCATCGTTTACATAAACAATTTTTGGGCCAGGTTCTTCAAGCTGCAGAGTGGTAATAACAATTGAATCGTAATCACTTTTTATTGCACGTTCAAGCAGGTTGAGATAGATTTTTGTTTCCTCTCTCTCTTCAACAATTTCTTCCGTAAATTTTATAAGCTTTTTATAAGACTCTTCGTCTTTGCTGCATGACCGTAAAAATTCCTGTAAGTTTTTCATAATGTTGTCGTGTATTAGCAATACAATTAATTTGTTATGGACCCATTTTTTTAAATCCCGACACAACAGCTCCGCTGTATTATCAGCGTCTAAATATGATCAGAACAAACTTACATTTCAAAATCATTCCTGAAAAATGATATTTCTTAATTTTTTTTTGAATGCAGAATAAATTTGGGTAAATATTTTATGATGCCAAAAATAATAAATGGGCACACCAAAATAAAAACATCCTTCGGTTTCCGGATTTTTATTCAATCCAATTTGGTAAGAATTGATTTGGTTCAAGTATTACAGAACGGTTTAAACATAAGTAACCATTTAGTCTTTTGATCTCGCATTGAAATAATCAATAGCAAACCCGGCTCATCAAAATGAAACTTTACCGATCATCCTTTTTATTTCAGGCCAGCTTGCATGCTTCATTGAAAACATTAATTCAGAATTTCCATCCAGCCAAATTCCAATAATCAAGACTCAGGAACAGGGTAATAGAGAAAAGGATGACGAAGAGAGAAAAGACAAGCCTCAGCTTGTTGTTTCTTTTCTCTTTGAAAATCTGAATCGCAAGCAATAAAGTGAAACCAAGGGCTACATACGGCAACACTGTGATTATATAAAAAAGCCAGGGCATACCGTAGCCAAAACCGATATGAATTTCATATTCAGGAATCATGGCAAACGCGGGGAGATAAAGCAGGAAAGAAGATGAATAAGAAAATGCAACAGCGAACTCAAGCCCGCCAGGGGAGTGTAGTCCGGGAGTAATATTTCTGATTTTCCTCACAAGAAAAACAATGATATAAATCACGGATAGTACAGAAAAGAAGATATTGGCAGCGATAAGAAAAGGTATCTGTACCCGGGTAGTTTCAAATGGGTGAAGCCGTTCAAAAGCCGAGGTGCCACTGGTAAAGAGATGGGTTATTTTTCCTCCGTTTTCCCTGAAGGCAATTCTATAGCCCCCATCGATTGATTCGAATAAATTTGGCCCAATTTTTACCATTCTGTGCAAACTGCCATCAGGTTTGGGTAAGGTGAGCAGGGTATCATTTTCGATGCCTGTATTGATTTCCTGCCCCATAATTCCAACCATCACGCCAAACTTTGTAAAGGAATGTTTCGAGTAGCGGGTATTGCGCCAGGTACCGGCAAATTCATGAAGTGGCCTTTGGCTTGTGTATCGTTCCGGAGCTGAAGGCACCTGTTCGTTTATGTCAGAATCAGGCAGAAAGGAGCTGATTATTAGTTCTGTAACACGACTGATGAAAGTAAAATCCATCATGTTAACGGCTATAAACATGGCCGTGTTATGGTCAGGCAGTAAAAACAGCCGTGCTGCGCTGCCAATATAACCCCCATCGTGGCCAATAACCCGGTGTCCGCTGTATTCAAAAATATTCCACAGGTAACCAAATCCGCCGCTCAGTGCGGGATGATGGGTAAATTGCACCCTCATCATTTCTTCTCTCATTTCTCGTGATAAGACTCCCGCTTTTTCAAGCCCATCTGCATCAAGAATCACTTTCAAAAACCGGTTCATGTCATGGGCCGTAGAAACCATTGTTCCGGCAGGAGCATCGTGCAGATAATCATAATCCAGCGGTATAAGTCCATTTTGCTGCGGAAAATATCCGGTCATGAAATGTCTGAGCGCCTGGTAATCCGGATCAAACGAACTGTGGTACATGCCAAGCGGGCGAAAAAGAATAGAATCCATTAATTCAGAATATTCAAGGCCGCTTACATGTTCAGCGAGATATCCGGAAAGGGCTGCCCCAAAATTGGAATAGCTGGAAATTTCACCCGGCCCTATAATGCGCACGGGCAGTTCTTTTTGCATAACGTCTTTCAGAGACCGTGCATCCTCACGGGTTCTCGATGATTTCCCGATAAATTTATCATCAAAACCAGCGGTATGGGTAAGAAGATGGCGAAGCGTAACCGGTTTTTTAAACCGGGCAGAGATTAGCGGATCATCAAAATAACTGTTAATGTCTTCATCAAGCTGAAGCAAAGAGGCTTCAACGCGGTTTAAAACACCAATTGCATTTAATGCTTTTGAAATAGAGCCGATCCTGAAAATAGTGCTGTCGGGATCTATAACCCGGTTCTCAGAGATGTTGGCGAAACCCATTGTTTCAAAAACCAGTGTTGAATCATTCTGTACCCATATAACCACCGCGCCCGGAGCGGACTGGTCATTAAAAAAATCTTTAATGATATTGCGGAGCGAATCTGAAGATTCAACAGAAACAACAGGCCTTATGATCAGCAGCAGGAATAGTATCAATTTCATAATGTAATCCCTTGTAATTATCTATTCATTACGGTAATGTAAACAACATGAATGTAGATATTTTGAATTATGGATTACTCCCGCGCTGTGGTAATTTATTTTTACGTCAGATTCATAAATAACAGAACTATACTGCGACAAAATGGATAGAAAAAGTAGAAAACCCGTAGCCTTTGATGACCGGTATTTCGAAAAACGGGAATCAAATATTACAGAACAGACTGTTGAGGAGAAATTTCATCATATCTACCGGAATGCCTTTTGGAAAGGCGGCCAGTCCCTCTCGGGTGAGGGTTCATCATTGAACCAGACAAGAACCATTCAACACGAATTACCTGGAATCGTAAAACAGTTCGAAATTCAATCCATTCTCGATATTCCCTGCGGCGATTTTAACTGGATGAAAGATGTGGATTTACATACCGTAAGTTACACGGGCGCTGATATTGTTCAGGATCTGATAGATCTGAACAATCAAAATTACTCGGGGGATAACCGAACATTTCTGAAGCTGGATGTGATCACAGACCCGCTGCCAAAGGCAGACCTCCTGTTTTGCCGGGACTGCTTTGTTCATTTATCCAATGGAGATATACTGAAAGCCCTTGAAAATATCCGGCAAAGCAGCTCAACGTACCTGTTTACCACTACATTTCCCGGCTGCCCGGAAAATGAAGATATTGTGACGGGCGACTGGCGGATTATTAACCTCCAAAAGGAGCCTTTCAGATTGCCTCAGCCTCTTTTTTTGCTGAATGAAA
>RECI01000276.1 GCA_007694095.1 Balneolaceae bacterium
TTCATTTAAAATTGATGCAGATATGTAATTTTGAAAATTCCTTGCTGTACACCTTCAAGGGTGGTATCTGTCAAATCGCCAAATGGGTGAATATCATTAAAAACAAGATAGATATATGACAGAGGCGCAAACTCCCAGGAAAATCTCGCATTAAATGAATTGGTATTTATACTGGTATTATGCTGCCAAAAACCGGATACCTGAACTCTTGGGTTCAAAGCCATCCTGATATCCGTAATCAGCAGATCCACATCTCTCTTTTCACTTTCAATTCCCAAATTGCGAAACATATTTCGGATATATCTTGAACCAACAGATACCCGTGGGCCAATACGAACGCTGCTGGTTACGTCCACGGAATTAAGATTTCCGTCAAAATAACCACCCGATTTAAGCAGTATGGATATCGCAAAAGAGGCGCTCTGGTCGGTAGCCATTGTGAATTCGTGTTGTCCAAACCGGTAATTGCCGGGTTCAATCCGGATTCCAAAGGGAGAAAATTCCTGTTCAATATTTTGCCACTCGGCAATATATCCGTATTGAATTCTGGCACCACTTTGAAAAGTTACACTAAATGGGCGTAAAGCCACATATCCCTGTTCATAAGATAAATCTGAATATTTGTGGTACAGGAATACGGTGGTTCCGGGTGTAAATGCCCGTACATAAGAAGGCCTCCAGTCTGGCCTCCAGTTTAATACTACAGCCGGGCTTGTAAGAATTATGTCATCACGGACCAGAAAACCTGCTCTGGGATTGTAATTCGAGCTGATTACAGCCTGAATCAAACCTGCATACATTAAATTATCCCGGTATGCCAGCCATAAATCACCGGTGTGTCCAAATGTTTCATCGATGGTGTCGTAAGAACCGGATACATTAAGTGCCATATTAACACGGGAAGAAAAGCGGATAAATGAATCCACATTCCCAACCATATTTTGCGCAGACGACAACCCGTCCAATGCCTCGTCATGCCTTCCCGTAAACATAAAACCTACTCTCTTGTTATGGCCAAAATTGTGCAGATAACGGCCTACCCCAAACCAGGAAGCCGGAGTAGTATCTGATTCTCTTTGCCTGATAAGCAGCGCTCCGATACTTCGTTGCGTTGTTTGGTCTATGTAGCGAAAACCGGCATCAAGTGGAACCGGTTCTCCTGCTGGCGTGAGCCCAATTTGCCTGCTAAAAAACGGTTTTACGTTTCGAAGGGTACCCAGGTCAAAGAGATTGGCATTTTCAAGAAAAAATTGCCGTTTTTCGGGAAATACAACAGGGAACCGGGTGAGGTTGATGACCTGTTCGTCCACATCGGCCTGGGCAAAATCGGTGTTAAATGTAACATCCAGAACACTGCTGAGTGATGGTGACCATTTTATTTCACCACCGATTTTAGGCGAAGTATCGATACTTCGTTCGGAGTATGTACGATCTGTCTGAACAATGGAATAGGGCTGAACCCTGAGGTTTAATGGAGGTTTTGGCGGATTAAGGCCGGATATTGTTCCTGCATAATTCATTCTGTAAGCTGTATAAGCCCGCGGCCATGGCGACCATGCGGATAACTCATTACTTCGCCTGTGCCTTCTTACAAAATTAATGCCCCAGGTTTCATTCTCTTCGCTGTACCGCAGCGATTTCCATGGAATGGCCATTTCGACCGTCCAGCCATCATCCAGTATACGGGTTTCGGTGTACCAAACAACATCATAGTTTCGGTTAAATACATAATCATCATAGACCTGCAAGTCATTCTGATTGCCATAGGGTGTAACTTTAAAACTAATGGCATCACGCCGGTTGTTAAATGTATCAAATACAATGGCAAACAAATCATTCTCATCATAATCGAAATTGCGCCTTAGGTCTGTAACGCGCGGCTTTTCTCCGGGATCGTCATATAACCTCGCACCGATGAAGATAAATTCATCATTGTACAGAATCCTGACTTCTGTGTCGTAACGGGCCGGTTCACCCTGGTTCGGTTCCACCTGCCGGAAGCCGGTAATAACCGGAGCCATATCCCACTCGGGTTCATCCAGCCAGCCATCAACTGTTATCTGGCTGGTGGTTCGGGTGGCTTCTACAACAAGATTGGGACGTTCCTGAGCAATGAGGCCTTCACTCTTTAGCACACCGATCATAAAAAGAAAACAACTTCCCTTCAGAATCAGACGATATGTGTCCGTATCATATCTCATAAACCCGCTTTCTTTCTGAAGATTACAATGAGTACAATAACGGCAAGAAGATGAAACAAGAGGGCCATTCCAGCTCTTGAAAATCCATTATTTACATTTTCAGGACTGTAGCTGAATTGCGGAAGAGCATCCAGGTCGTTAAGAGCCACAAACTGTTCCCTCAGCATTTTATTTCTGATGAATTCCATCCACTCCAGCCTGAACTGTTCAGCAGAGACGTGAAAATGGTTATAATGAGCCGGAGAAGTTCCTGCCAGGCCACCCATCGCCTCTTTCAGTATCACTGCAGGTGAGAGGGCACTGATCCTTCTTGCAAATTCCTGCTGGCCGGCAAGCCTGCTGTAGTAATCGTCTACGATGGGTGAAACGGCCTCGGCAATATTCTGCCGGACAATGTAGAACCATTTATAAAATTCATACAGCTCCCTCCATTGTTCGTCTGCGGTGCTTCCCTCTGCTGCTTCAATGAATTCCGGATGCTCCAAAAAGTAACGGTCCAGAATTTCATCGCGATCCTGTGAAAATGCCTCTTCTTCAGCATTTCTCATCTCAACAAGAGCTTCAGAGCGCGACGGAACCTCGTGTACTTTTTCGACGGTTACATGGAGAAGTGTTGGAATCACAAGTACAAAAAAGACCCAGGCTCCCAGAAGCACCGTGATATTGAAGGACGAACTCCTGCCAAACAGATTAATCAGCAGAGATAAACCAAACCAAAACAGCAGGTATAGAGCCGTAAAACCGGAAAGCATGGCTATTCCACCAATATTTGCGGAAATCGACACACCTGCCGGCAACATCGACAATAGCAAAACGGACAGAAGTGCAACGAACAGAATCAGAAAACGGAATAAGATCCGTGAAACCAGGAACGCCATTAGCGACACAGGCTGAGACAGCACCATCTGCAATGTTCCGTTTTCCCGCTCTTCCGAAAGGATATTGTAACTGAAAGCGATAACCAGCAACGGAATCAAAAACACAAGTACGAATGCAAAATCGAAGCTTCCAAACAGATCAGTTGCCGGATTGTAATACACTGTGGCTTTGTTAACAGGATCACTGAAGGTCCTGACCGGAAAAATACCGGCGTGGATATCACTCTGCCCTACGGCAATTGGAGCAAGCCCTGTTGGTTCAAAGACAGCTTGCGGAACCAACCTTACTTCCAGGGAGAACGGGAAGATGGGGTTCAGCCGCTGATTACCAATTTCCTTCACTCCGGCCGTTATGGAGTCATGATCGGCAATAAAGCTCTGAAATTCATTTGATTGTGCCTGACGCACATCATGGATCTTCATCTGGTATGATTCCAGGTGGTAGCTTCTGTTCAGAATTGCAAGGAAGGTCAGGCCAGCCAGCAGCAAAAAGGAAATCTGAAGCCACCGGTTACTGGTCAGGTTACGCCATTCGAGATGAATCATTTTTGAAATCATATTTATCCCTCCCCTGATGTTGGCCTGATTGTCAGAAGAGCCAGAAATGAGAAGGCAACCCAGCCAATCAGTATAAACAGGTTACCGGTCTGAGCTCTAAAAACTTCTCCCATACCAGGCAGTTCATAACTGAAATCGGGCTTAGCGGCCCATACATCACTTCCGGCCAAATAGGTTTCGCCGGTGCGGGAGCTGTACATCAAATCTTCGTTGAGATACAGTACAAAATCCTGACGATAACGTTCTACAGCTTCTGAAAAGTCCCAATGGTTTTCCACGTCCGTGTAGGCCAGCCCCATGGAAAGATTTCTGACCGGCAAAAATGGTGAAAGCACCGAGCCTTTTCGAATCAGTATATCCTGGCCTGATATAGCAGAACGGATATGGGCAAATACATAGTTGTACGCCTTCGTGTCGTACTCTTCACCAACCTGAAGCCTGTAACCGGCAAAATTAAACGGCAGGTCTTCAAGCCTGTCGACTCCATGCTCTTCCATCACTTTCCTCTCCAGTTCTCTTGCAGAGGCCGGGTTATGGCCATCTATACCCCCGGCTCTTGCTTCCCTGTACATTTCGGTCACTGTGTTGGTGTCTGGTAACGGATGGAAGTACTGCGCCGCTGAAACAAACAGTTTCGGTACAACCAGAGTAGCTGTAATCCAAATGGCAAGAAGCGTTATAAATGCCGTTCCGGAATGTTTGCTGAACCAGGATACGATCAGCGTGAGGTTAATGAAAATGAGGTAATAAAGGGTGTAAACAGCCCCAAGAATCATGTAATGGGTAAGGCTGAATTCACCAAAACCGCTCACGGAATAGATGATTAACCCCATCACAATAAACATTGGGATAAAGAGCATGAGAACGGTAAAAGCAACTCCTGCCCATTTCCCGATCAGCACTTTGCGCATGGAAACATTATGGCTCTGAAGCATTCTCCATGTTCCTCCCTCACGTTCTTTCGTGAAGGCATTAAACCCTATCAAAATGATAAATAGCGGCATAAGGGTTATCAAAATATAGGCAGGGGTAAGCTCACCAAATCGCACCAGTCCGGTTTCGTCTTCTATTTTCCGGAACTGTGCTTCATTTCTGACGTGCCCCTCCACAAAAAAGGCCGTTCCCGCATAGCGGTTTACGCCACGATCGATAAGCGCCAGCCGTGATTCGGGTTTAAACAGATAGATACCATAATGAGCTGCTCCGTGCGGATTCTTATCCCGCTGGTTGAGCCAGTTCTCTTCTATCCCCTGCTGTGCGTGCAGGCGCAGATGCTGCTCATTTTCGTAATAGGCTTTGGAGGAGATGAGAGCAGTTATAAAAAGGAGGCCCATCAATATTCCCGCGGCCAGATACCTCTTCTCACGAAGCTGTTCTTTCCACTCTTTTTCTGCGATTCGTCTCACCATCTCAAGCCTCCTGCACATTTTGAAGAACCTGCTCCAGGTAAACCTGTTCAAGCTCATTGTGCTTTACATCCTTGGCATTAAACTCTCTCCGCAACACCCCGTCGCTCATGATTCCAATTCTCGTGCCAGTTTCCCTTGCCCTGAACAGATCATGTGTGGTCATCAAAATGGCAACACCCTTGTCGCTGAGAATTTCCAGCAAGCGTGCAAATTCGTTACTCGCCTGGGGATCGAGGCCGGATGTTGGCTCATCCAGAATCAGTGCTTTTGAGTCTTTGGCCAGTGCAATTGCGACACCTACTTTTTGACGCATCCCTTTTGAGTATCCTGAAACCCGCTGGTCGAATGCCGACTGCTGAAGGCCTGCTTCTCTCAAAAGTATTTTCAAGTCTGCATCTGCCAGCCGGCCATTGCTAAGGCCTGCAAAAAACTCAAGGTTTTCGAAGCCGGTCAGATTAGGGTAGAGTGCAAGGTTCTCCGGTATGTAAGAGATGTGTTGTTTGGTTTCACGGGCGTTGAGAGCTACATCCATGCCGTTGATCAGCACCTTACCATCGGTAGGGGCAACAAATCCCATAAACAGGTTTACAGTCGTGGTTTTACCGGCCCCGTTCGGGCCGAGTAAACAGTAAATCTCCCCCTGATTTATTTGCAAGTCCAGGTTATTTACGGCAATTACGTCCCCGTATTTTTTTGTCAATTTAATCGTTTGAAGCATTTTCAGGATCCTATTTGTTACATTTGGATTGGGTTGAGTTAGCAAATGGCACGCGTCGGCAGCCAGCCGGACACGTGCTCATGTGACTAATGTATTATAAAAGTGTGCATGGGCTATCAACCACACACACACTGGAGTGACTATAAAAAACTCGTCAAAAGAGCAGATGATCTTCCATACAAAGCGCTTGTTGGAAGAATTGATTTAACATTCGCTTGTCCAGACGTTGGCCTATAAAAACAATTTCTGTCCGGACTTCCACTTTGCTGGCAAAACGCCCGATTTTGCTGAATTCAAGGAACTTACCGGCATGGTTCCACAGGAAGGCATCATCTGTTCCTTCCAGGGCTACAATCCCTTTTGACCTGAGAATATTATCCGGGAGGCCCTGATCCAGCAGCCCCATCAGCCTGGACTCATTAAACCGCCTGGCAGATGTATAAGCAAATGTTTCAATTCCATATTCATCTGCTTCGGAAGCCCCTTTCTTTTCGAGTTCAGCAATCCATAGTGATGATTGCTCAGCAACTTCAATATCGAATATTGCCGTATTGATTATGTCAGTAACGTTCACCTTTCCTTGCACTGCCTCTATGATTTTTACCCGCGGATTCATGGACATAAATAACTCACTCAGCGTAACCATTTGTTCAGGAGTTGCTACGTCTCTTTTGTTGAGGATGATCATATCAGCACCCTCTATCTGCTCAGCTAACAATTGTCCATACCCACGATTAAACTGATCTTCGGGAATAATGGAATTCCGATTGTACATTTCAAGAAACTGGGCGCTGTCAACTACTGTGATTATGGCATCTACATACACGTTGTTTTGTATGGAAGGCAATTCCGGATTTAAAGCCAGCAGTTCCGGATGAACATAGAATGCCTGGGCAATCGGTACCGGCTCTCCTATTCCAGTGGATTCAATCAGTATTTGGTCTACATGATGATTGCTGATGAGATCGGCTACACCCTCGATCAGATCTCCCCGAAGTGTGCAGCAAATGCACCCGTTAGAAAGCTCTATCATTTTTTCCGATGTATGTTTTACAAGTTTTGAATCGACATTGATCTCGCCAAATTCATTTACAATCACCGCAATTTTTTTGTTTTGATTTTCTTGTAGAATATGATTCAGTAACGTGGTTTTACCTGACCCCAAAAAACCACAAATAATGGTTACAGGTATCTTCTTTTTAATCATTTGAATAAGATTATCCCAAGGCTAAAACCTTCAGGGTGATTATACGTTTTGCCGGTATTTCATACTTCAATCCGGTAATTAGATGTGCGGTATTATTTATACGTATAAAACGGGAGGGGCGCGGAGAGAAAACCCAAGTTTATAATGCTTCTTATGCAAAAATATGGATTGAAAAGCAGTGAGATAATCACATTGGTAAACTAAAAATGGTGATAATCCATCGAAATCGGTTATCAGTGAAGAAACCAGTACACATTTGATACAGTCTGTTTCATTTGTACCATTCTTTTTTTCAGACGGTAATTCATGGTGAACAGAATCGAACTCAAATAATACCGTTTCTGCCACATGCTGGAACGGATGTAACAATACAAACAGCAAACCTGCCATGGCAAGCAGGGCAGGTAACTTTTCAATTAGTGGTATGTTGGTTTGGAATTTGTTCAAAATTCGAAAATGTTTACTTCCTTATAAACTAAGAATGTTGAAGCTCGTAAATAATCCACACAATTTCATCAGAGACAGCTCACTGTTTTTCGACACAGGTTGAGCATTCCACCCACTCTTCGTTTGGAATCTGCTGTATGGCCTTCGGGCTGTTCCCTCTCTCAAAAACCGGCATAAACAACACATTTCCTTCATCGTAATCTGTGCCGCAAGAGTGACAATTTGCTTCATGATCTATCCGAAGTGGTGTGTATCCAGTGATCACCCAGCCATCGTGCCCTTCGCGAGCCGCAAGGCTTTCAAGCGCTGCACGTACGGTAAGGGATTTATTGCCTTCGTAATACTTTTCAGAAAGTTTATTCAGTAATTCAACCGTGGACTGATCAAGCGTGAAATTGAGCCTTTTCATAAATAAATACACCTAATCTTTTTCAGAAATGGGATGATGATGATGCTTTTTATTACTGCAAACCCTGTGATGGCTGTAATTAAACCAATGTCCTGCAATCAGCATACCGCTGCCAAGCAATGTCATCGTTGATTCAAACACGAATCCCAGCCAGTAATGGCCAAAAAGCCAGCCAATTACCACAAATGAAAGCCCGCCATAAAGAATAATGGTGATCGTACGATCGAAATGACTCCGGCGTGCAGCGAAATAGACAACTGGGATTAATAGCAATACAAAAACCGGGTGAAGCCAGTTATGCAGGAAATTTGCCAAACTCCAAAGGGGAAGAGTAGATATAAATACAGGAACCACAAGGCAATGTATGGCACAAATGCCTGAAACACTGATGCCAAGGCGGTCCCAGATTAATGAGGCTGTAATACTTTTATTTGCCAAACCAGATTCAACTTAATTCAAAGTGTGTATAATTATACACACTTTGTACGCATAAAATCAAATAGAATCTGATCTGCTCAAATTTTTACTATCCTTCGGATATTTCTTTTTGGGCAGAAAAGTTCATGTTACCATCAGCGGTTTGAACATGCCCGGTCATTATGTCGCCATCCAGAGCCATGAATGAAGTAACATGATTCCCGTCGACATTTACCTCGAATGTTAGAGTTGATTCACCTACACTTATTGATAAGATTGGAATTTGCCTGCCGGAGTCAAAAATTACTTTTCCGGTGAGTTCATTGGCATCATCTTTTTCGAATACCACTTTCCCTTTGCTGTATTCCCAGGGAGCTTCATTTACAGAAAAAACCCATGATCCAAGCAATGTTTCATCACTTTCATTAAAGATAAAATTTGCTTTGGCAACTGAAGTTAGAAGAAAGAGGATGGATAGAATGGTAAGTATTTTTTTCATGACAGATAGTTTAGAGTTAGTTTTGATAGATTTATACTTTGCTTACTAATGATATAAAAACGTCAGAATTCATACAACAGTCATTCATTGTTCAGTTGCTTTTCATCTTCACCGTTATCAAATAAAACTTTTGCTTCTTCATCCTCTAGTTCCATTTGTCTCTCCATCAATAGCCTTCTGTGTTCGGCCATATCATCGTCTTTCAGAATTTCGTCAATTTCACGGGGCTTTGGCAGTTCACCAACAGAGTTTAAACCAAAATGTTTCAGAAAAGTATCTGTAGTTTTGTAGAGGAGGGGCTTTCCTGTTGTGTCGGCCCTGCCTGATACCTGCACAAGCATTTTTTCCAAAAGCTGCCGCAACATATAACCGGAATCCACACCCCGAATGCTGTCAACTTCAGGCTTTGTGATTGGTTGCCGGTAAGCTACAATAGCCAGGGTTTCGATAGCGGCCTGCGACAACCTGCGATATGCATTTTCATGCTGATAAATGCTTAGCCATGGATGATAACGGGCTTGTGTAACAAACGTGTAGCCGCCACCAGTTTCTTGAATACGGAAAGAAAGGTCATTTTGTTCATACCTTTCATTAAGCTGCTCCACTATTCTGTCGATGTTTAATTTGTCAAGAACCAGCTCTTCTTCACTTTCTTTTACGATTTCGGAAAGCTTATTCCATGAAACAGGTTCAGGACTGGCAAAAATCAGTGCTTCAATAACCGACGCAAGCCGTGTACCATCAACAAATTGATAATCTGACATAGAATCCAGCATTTTTTGCAGTTATAGGCATTATTAACGCTTATAGCAGATAAGAGTGTATTCGTCTTTTTCAGTAACACGATAACCCAGCAGGTGAAAGATATCCTTTACAAGAAATCTCGCAATACGCAGGTCAACTTCAAAGCTTTGTTTACTACCTACAGATACCCCCGGCAGATATTTTAGCAGGGCATGAACAAAACTGTTTCTGAAATAAGCAGAGAGTTCAAGCCAGAACTCCGATACTTCATTGACGATTAAAAAACCATCATGGCCTTTTTTTTGATAAAGCGGCATAAATATCCGCCCTGATTTGGGAGCCTTTATCAGCCTGCCCTCTTCATATGCAAGCGGTGTATCTTTTTCTATACGGTCAAAATTTTCAAAACCGCTCATCATCTCAAATTTTTCAGGGTCTTCAACTAATTTGTGATAGAGGATTTCGTAATAAGTATCAGGCACACCCGCATGTGCCCGAATCCTTTTTTTGAATTTACTGAATTCTTCTGCGTTTAGTTCAAGCACTCCTGCATTGTGCATCAAGAGCCATAAAAAAGCTTCGCTGCGTTTAACGGATTCCCGGTCGTGATGTGCTCCTGCTTCAAATCCCAAGGCCTTGTAACCAAGATTATTTACATAGCTTAGAAGTGTTCCATGTATATTTTCTTCAATTCCAAGTATCTGAGGTACAGAAAATTTCCGCGCAAGCGACCTGTTTGCAAGTGTATCGTTTAGCAGAATAAATGCGCAGCTTTGTGATGAAGTTGTGTGCAAATCTGCAAAAATAAATTCTGAAGTATCGTTTTTATGTTTGGCCAGTATCTGCTCGATGGTTTGTTTAATTCCGAGGCTTTCTGAATATTCTGCCGGTTGTGTAATCCCGTTAATCCGTGAGAAATCTTTTCTTGTATTATACATCTCCCAAATTCGGTTTAAATCGGCGTCAATATATCGTACCCCCTGCTTTATAGCGCCGAGATTACCTGTTATTGCATACACAGAGCCTGATAATTCTCTCGGTGATCTGTTCAGATTTTCCGCAATGAGGTCAACAGCAGCAAGGCCGGCTGGTTCATTACCATGTATACCAACAAACAATATAACTACAGGCCCTGATTTTTTACCTTCGGCACTCCAGCGTAATCTATCTGTGTTTAGTCTGATTTTTTTGGTTGTATCAGTTTTTAACATTACTTCGTTTCTTCATCTTCTGCCAAATCTGTGCCGTATCTTTATCAGTAAGAATACCGATCAATTCACCATTATCCACAACCGGAAGACTGCTTATTTTTTTATCGAGCATCAAAAGAATAGCGAATTTTACATCTTCATCTGGCCCGATCGTAATCGGATCTTTTTCCATTACGTCAGCAGCAATAGCTAATTCCCCTGTTTCAGAATCTTCAAGATAACGAAGAAGCCGCTTTTTTGTAATAATTCCTTTTAAATTTCCACGATTATCTTCAACAGGCAAATGACGGATATCCCTCCATTCCATCACTTTCAGAACAAGTTCTGCCAAATCATTTTCATTTGCGGTTATCAGGTCGGTCGACATGGTGTTTCGTACAATATCATATTGCATATCGAGCTGTTCAGCTTCCTCTATCTCTGCAATTTTCCATTTATATACAGGATCGCCGGTTAAACGTCTGCTATACATTATCCCGGTCAACGCTACAACCGATTCATCACGTTCCAGTTTTTTTTTCAATTTTCTGTAGCTGTTCACAATCCAGCGTGAACCGGTTGCATAATTTTCTGCCCTTCCTTCTATTATGGACAGATATTTATCAATATCCTTTTTGTTGATTTTTTTGGCCTCGAGCCCTTCCCTGGCCATTGGAAGAAGAACATCAAGAATCAAAGCCCTGGCCGACATAAGTTTGCCATCCCAAATCATGCCACTTTGAATGCCCCACATCGCTGCTTTGTAGAAATTTTCTTTTACCTCTTCAAAAGATATCTCATCCCAGTTATTACTGAATTGTTTTGGCATATTGTTCATTAATCCAACCCAGAACGCAAGATTGGCTATTTCGTCATCAACTGTTGGGCCCGATGGCAAATAGCGATTCTCTATTCGTAAATGGGGAATACCGTCTGAGATGCCATAACAGGGCCTGTTCCATTTATAAATTGTGCCATTATGAAGCCGTAGTGCCTCAAGTTTCGGAATTTTACCGTTTTCGAGCTGTTCAAGGGAATCTTTTTTGATATCAGTCATAAAAAGGAGTGTATGGCGTGCAATGTCGTTTTTATAGACATCTGCAACACTTTTCACCCATCTGTTCCCAAACGTAACCCGCTGTTCTCTTTCTCGCAGGTGGTAACCCTTACCCCGGGTATCGATACTTTGTTGAAAAAGGGGAATGCGGGTTTCCGCCCACAATTGCCTTCCAAGTAATAAAGGTGAATTTGCACATACCGATAATATTGGCCCTGAAAGCATTTGTGCCCAGTTGTACATATCCGGAAACTGATCAGGCTCAATTTGCAGATGACACTGAAAGCTGGTATTACAGGCTTCAAACAGAATATTGTTATGGTTTAGTATCAACTCATCAACTCCGGAGATATTCAATTCAAAGTCTTCTCCCCTCAATTCATAGATTATGTTTGCCAGTGCCTCATAGCGTGGTTTCGGCGTCATGTACTTCAACTGAACAGCACGATAGTCGATAGATGGCAAAATTCCAGTAAGTATGATTTTCTCATTAAAAGTTTCTGCAGCAACTTCTGCTTTTTTTAGCAGCGCCTTGAGATTCTCTTCCATTTTACTAAAGCAGTTGCCCTTAAGTTCTAATGGATCAAGATTGATTTCAAGGTTATATCGTGCAAGTTCCGGGGTAAAGTGGGGATCATTAATTTTTTCCAGAATTTCGAGAGCATGCAGAGAAGGTTTGAAATGGTTATCAACAAGGCAAAACTCCTGCTCAGCACCAATTCGGGTTATACCGGATTCAAACATTTTTTCATCCAGCATTTTTTCGATGGCTTCCACATCGTGAAGCAGGTGCTTTAAAAAAAGTTTCCTTGATTCAGGATCTTTCGCAATTGATAATACCTGTTGTCCCATGATGCCCCGGTTTTACATATTGATTATTATGTACTCAGTTTGATACTGGTTTTTCATTCTCGCTGTGAAGTCTTCTTAATAAACGTGCAGTTATCGTCATATAGTTTTGCTCAGTTATAACACCTACCAGCCTGTTATTTTTCACAACCGGAAGGCAGCCAATACTTCTTGCATCCATAATATCAATCGCCTCAAGTATAGATGCCTCCGGATGAATCGTAATCGGATTTTTGATCATTACTTCATCCACTGATTTGCTCAGCGAACCTTTGTTGTGTATGATATTATTAAATTCCCTGAATATCATCCGCATACTGATTAGTCCAACCAAATGTTTACTGTCGTCTTCAACGGGGATATACCGAATGCGCCGCCAGTCGAACAGATTGGCAACCAATTCAATGATATCATCCTTCTGAACCGTGAAGATATCTGTCGTCATAAATTCCTCAACAAGGAGAGATGAGGGTTGCCACATTTCCATATCGTCCAGTTTTGCCAGGCCCCATTTGTGAACCGGTTCACCTTTACGCTGATTTTTTATCATTGCGTTGGTAATAGCTGTTAATGCCTGTTCCCTTGTCACATCTTTAGTGAGCGAATTATAAGATTTCACCATCCAGTAACTGCCGGTTTGAGCTGATTTTGTTCGTTCTCTGATGATATCAAGGTAGCTGGAAATATCCCCTTTATATACAGATGCTTTTTCAAGTCCGTGCTTTGCGATAGGAAGCAATTCTTCGTTGATAAGGTCAACGGCTGAGTACCTCTTGTCATTTACCCATTTAAACTTCGTGTCCAGCCCCAGTTTTGATGCAGCAATAAAATTCATCCTGGCATCATCAAAATCGAGAACTTTTGAAATATCCGGATATTGATCATCAAGCCCATTCATAAGTCCAAGCCAAAAAGATGCATTGGCAATTTCATCTATTACAGTAGGCCCTGAAGGAAAAACCCTGTTCTCAATCCGTAAATGTGGCTTTCCATTACTCACACCGTAACAAGGACGATTCCAACGGTAAACAGTTCCGTTGTGTACCTGCAGTGCCATCAGCTTCGGAATCCCACCTTTATCCAGGATTTCATCAACATCTTCTGTAATATTTGAGCTGAGCATAACCCGGTAGCGTGCAATATCTTCCTTATATATTTCGAGAATTGAATCCCGGAGCCATTGATTCCCAAAAGTAACCCGCGGACTGCTGTCTCTCAGATGATCACCCACCTGGCGGGTATCCACCGACTGGTGAAAAAGGGCGATTCTTGTTTCGGCCCACAGGCGTTTTCCAAACAGGATCGGAGAGTTAACCGCACTTGCAAGAACAGGCCCGGCAATGGCCTGTGACAGATTGTACCGGCATACAAAATCCCCTGGTTTCACTTGTAAATGCACCTGAAAACCGGTATTGCAGGCTTCAAGAAGTGGTGTATCAAAACGCATCAAAAGCTCGTCCATACCCTGTATGCGGAGATCGTATTCTTCTCCCCTGAGACTGCTGATGGCTTCACAAAGTGCGTGATATCTTGGCAACGGGGTAATGTTGGACTTATCAAGGTCCGATTTACGGATTGTAGGCAAAACACCAGTCAGCACGATTTCGCCGTTAAAAACTTTAATTGCCGACCTTGCTTTATCAAGCTGCCTTAAAATATTCGCCTCCATTTCCGAAAGGCATTTACCACTGAATTCAAGCGGCTCAAGATTGGTCTCGAGGTTAAATCTGGCAAGTTCAGTGGTAAACATTTTGTCATCCAGTGCCTCAAGAAGTTCAACAGATATTGGTGCAGGTTTGGCGAACTTGTCCACAAGGCAAATCTCCTGTTCTGCTCCGATACGGATTGTATCAGTCTCAAACATTTCATCATTCAACATTCTCTCCATTGCCCTGATATCCTTTAAAAGATATTTGATGAACTCCTGAACCTGTTCTTTGCTTTTTGCGAGTTTTACTGTCTCAATGCCCATACAACAATATATTTATGAGATAAATAATCCATTAATTATATATAACATATAATTAAAATTAAGGTTTTGAAATCCATTATTTGCAACTGGAATATTTACAAATACCGGAAAAACTGCATATAAATATAACATAGAAAATTAGTTTCGCATCTTATAATCAATATCGATTGAAAATTTCTTTATAAATGGCGAATGTGTGCAGGAGTTTCCTGAAAAAATCCTGAATGTTGACAATGCAAGGGAATACTTTGATCTTTGGTAATGTTGCAGGGTTAGTTGCATCACGTAATCTTAAATTACAAACCTGACATGTCCAACAGAAGTGAAATTGAATCATTGATCTATTTACTCGAAGACCCGGATCCTGAAGTACAGATCGGGGTACGAAAACGGTTTGATGAGCTTGGAGAACAAGTTGTACCATTTTTAGATCAATATCGCGCAGAATCTGTGAAAGACTCTGAGAAAAAAACGATCAATGAAATTATTTATAAGATTACATTCGAAAGTATTCTTGAAGAATTTTCCGGATTGGTTTCAATGGGCATCAACAACAGAATGCAACTGGAGAATGCACTTTTGGTTCTCTGCAGGTTTGGAAATCCGACTCTCAGAACGGAGGAATACAGTAAAAAACTTGATAAACTAAGTGCGATGATTGGCAGTGATATCGCATATACGCCTTCTTTATTGGAAAAAATGCAGATCATGCTTCAGTTTATATTCAGGGAGCTGAGATTTCGGGGTGATGCACAGGATTATCATAACCCCGACAATGCCTATTTAGACCGTGTGATTGACCGCAGAAAAGGATTACCAATTATGCTCAGCGTAGTAGTGATGTTTTTGTCCCGGAGGCTGAATCTTCCGTTTTATGGTGCAAATATGCCCATCCATTTTATGCTGATGTACAAAACACACAATCAGGAAATTTTAATTGACCCTTTTGATGGCGGCTCGATTGTAACCTACAATCAGTGCTGTTACTTTCTGAAAAAAAACGGAATAGAACCACGCCCCGAACATCTCGAAAAGGCTGACAATGCAGATATCCTTATCCGTTGTATACGAAACCTTATGAACAGTTACGCCAAACTTGGAGATGAACAGCGTGTTGAAGGGCTGCAGAAACTTCTTCAAATAACTGAACTGAGAGCGTAATTGTTTTGGAGTAAAAACAAACAAACTCACATAATTTACATGGGGGAATAAACCTGATGCGAACAAAAGGATGGTTTATCTTTGTTTGGTTACTTCTGTTTGGTGGCTGTAATGAGCAGTATTACACAGCAGAAGATTTCGTGAAAGTTTCCAAAATTGATACACACGTACATATTCGAACAGATGATGAATCGATTCTTGCGGAAGCCGCTGAGAACAATTTCCGTTTAATCAATGTGAATGTGGATTCACCAGGTTCGGGAAATATGAATAACCAGATGGAACAGGCTGCCGCATTAGTGGCAAGTCACCCGGATCGGATTGCTTTCATCACCACCTTTGAAATGGAAGGGTGGAATGATCAGGAGTTGTGGCAGCAAAAAACCATTGATCATCTTCAAAATTCGTTTAATAAGGGTGCTTTGGGTGTAAAAATCTGGAAAAATATCGGGATGGCGGTAAGAGATGAGAATGGAAATTTTGTGATGATCGACGATCCGCGTTTCAATCCGATACTGAATTTCATCACCGAACAGGGAAAAACACTTCTGGCTCATATTGGAGAGCCCAAAAACTGCTGGCTGCCACTTGAGGAGATGACGACAAATAATGACCGCAGCTATTTCGAATCGAATCCGCAATACCACATGTACCTGCACCCGGATTCCTCACCTGCAATATTTAACACAGCAAAATCGAGATGATGTCAGGAACTTCTTTATCAAATATCAGGATAGAATTATCTATGCCACTGACCTGTCCATCAGGGAGAATACCAACCCCGGGCAGGCACGGCAATGGGCAAGAGAAACCTGGCTGAGAGATTGGAATTATTTTGTTACGGATGACCTGATGGAGGTAAGCCAGGTAAACGGCCCATTTCATGGATTAAAGCTTCCCCGGCAGGTAGTTGACAAAATATATCGAGAGAATGCTGAGAATTGGTTTCGCGGAATTTTGTAAACCGGATCAATCTATTTCCACTCTGTACTGATATCTATGGGCCTGGTGTTTGATAAACAGGGGTTGAATGACCGAAAAACCGAAGAACCGAATGGCGATGGGCGATTGAGCAGATGGGAAAAAATCGGCCAATCGGTTTATCGCCCGCTGGACGCTGGCCCCACAACCTGTCAGCACCTACCGGATCTGACAGCGTTGGGCAGTACGGACACGGAATTACAAGATATTAGATGCTGTACCCACACAAATCAGCATATTTTCATTATTTCATACTGATAGCCCTGATCAACTACTCCAGTTTATCCGGCCCTGATCTACGATCATGCTAACGCCACCCCGCCGGGGATCACCATATCCGCTGAACCCTTTACTGCTGATACTCACTGCGTGAACACCTCCAAAAAAGAGGTTTTTATCGCTCCAGGTTTTATGATTAGGGTACTCAGAATACAGTCTCACCAGCTCACTATCAGGGAATCCATGCTCAACATTCAGCAGCCCTTTTTCAAAATGAATTCTTGGAAAGTTGATCGCGCTTTCGAGATTCATTTTGAAATCAATAAGGTTCACCAAAACCTGGAGAATGGCTGTTCGGATACGGTTTGATCCGCCCGACCCAAACACAACCCGGGTGCCTCCGGATTTTTCAAGAATACCCGGGCTCATCATCGATGTCATGCGCTGATTGCACATCCATGAATGAAACCCGTTCGGGTTAAGGTCTTCCTCTCCAAGCATGTTGTTCATTACAATCCCGGTACCCGGAATCACAATACCGCTGCCTTCTCCGTTACTTGTGGTAAGACTTGCCATATTGCCATCACCATCCGCAATACTGATATGAGTAGTTCCACGGGATACTTTCAGCCTCGATTTTATTTTTTGTTTGTAGACTGAAAGAAACCGGGGATCAGTAAGTATATGTGACTCTTTCGTTCCATCCGGTTCCAACAAGGATTCAATCCTTGCCATTTCAGTAGCGGCCTGCACTTCCGCCATTACCCTGAGGGCCTGATATGATCCGGGTTCATATTTGGAAATCTCAGCTTCAAGCATCAGTTGAAGCGCAAAATAGGTCAGCAATCCCCCTGAACTTGGTGGTGGATTAATAATCACATTTGAATTGTGATATTTAATATCCAGGGGTTTTCTTTTTATGACCTGGTATTTTCTAAAATCATCCATTGTAAGATGCCCGCCATTTTCCCGGCACATTTCTGCAACAATCCCGGCTATCTCACCTTCATAGAATAAAGCATCTCCTTCTATGGCAAGGGCTTCTAAAAGATCAGCAAATTCATTCATAACTATAACTTCCCCCTCTTTCATGACTGTGCCAGGATCGGTACGGCTCCCGTACTGGTTCTTTACTGCTTCATTGGCAAGGTAAATCGGTTTGATAATGTCGAGCACATAAGCCTGAAACCGGTTCAATTGCACCCCGTTTCGCGCCAGTTTGACAGCGGGTTCTATAAGGCGTTTCATCGGCAGTGTGCATAAGTCACGATATATTTCAAACAACCCGCGAACGGTTCCGGGAGTTGTTTGCGAACCATGCCCGATATGAAATTCCTGCTCTACAGTTCCGAAATCTGCTGTAATTGGGTAAAAATTTACCTCTGATGGTTTTTTTGCCATACGTGGCGTTTGCACAAAAAAATCGTATAAAAGCTTTTTACCCGATGCAGTTTTCGCCAGCAAAAAACCGCCGCCGCCTAATGATGACAAAACCGGCTCCGCAATACATGCTGCCAGGTGTGCCGCAACTGCTGCATCGTAGGCATTTCCGCCATCGAGTAATATTTCGGCGGCTGCTTTTGCTGTTTCCTTATGACCGGCTGCTACAACGCCTGTTCCTTTATTCATCATTACTTGGACTTTGTGGATTTACTCAAACTAAAGCTGCAGGATCTTGAAACCTGTAATATTTCAGTTTACTTGTATGTTTGCCTTGCGCTAAGCCTTACTGCATTCATTTAATCAGTTAACGAAATCATCAATACCATTTTGTCTGATTCGTAATCCTTGTTTGAGAAACCTCAAAATATTAAAGAATCAGCTCATCTGCCTTTTCATTTTTTTTGTGCGATGCAGGATTTGCTGTACATTTAAAACCAAAAACCTGAAACAAGTTTTCGGTGTCCCGTACATCTGAGTTGTCATGAAATTATGAGTAAATCATTTCAAATTATAAGTCCTGTTAATGGCCTGGTGTATGCCGAGCGAAAATATGCTAATGAAGAAACGATCGAATCTTCACTTATTGATTCAGCAAAAGCTTTTACAGAATGGAAGAATGTTCCAATAGAAAGACGCACTGAAATTTGTACACGAGCCGTAAATTATTTTAAAATGAACGCTGAAAAGTGGGGTTTTGACCTCACCATGCAGATGGGCCGCCCAATCCGGTACTCTCCTTTCGAAATTTTGAACGGCTTTTCGGAAAGGGCTGGATATATGATCAGTATTGCAAAAGATACCCTTTCGGACTACCCGGTTTCTGAAAAAAATGGATTTCGCCGTTTTATCAGGAAAGAGCCTCTTGGGCCGGTTTTGGTACTTGCACCCTGGAATTATCCGTACCTTACAGCCGTTAATTCGATCATTCCGGCAATTATGGCCGGTAATCCGGTAATACTAAAACATTCAGATCAGACCGCTCTTTGTGCCGAACATTTTGATGAAGCCTTCCGGGAAGCCGGACTTCCCGATGGAGTCTTCCGCTTCCTGCACCTTACTCATGAACAGGTTGCCCGTGTTCTTGCCGACGAGCGGATTTCGTCAGTTATTTTCACCGGGTCGGTACAGGGTGGTTTGGCAGTTCAGAAAGCAGTTTCCTCCAGATTTATTCCCGTTGCCCTGGAACTTGGCGGAAAAGATCCCGCATATGTAGCCGAGGATGCAGATATAGATATTGCAATTGAAAATCTCGTGGATGGCTCTTTTTTCAACTCCGGCCAGTCGTGCTGCGGTATCGAAAGAATTTATGTACATCATAAAATGTATGATGATTTTGTGGAAGGTTTTCTTAAACTTACCCGATCCTACGTTATGGGCGACCCTACAAAAAAAGAAACCACACTCGGCCCGATGGCCAGGGTTTCAAATGCAAAAACGGCATGGAATGCAATTGAGGATGCTATCAGGCTGGGTGCGAATGCACATATCAAACCCGGTGATTTTCCCGACCTTGATTTCCCCTGGCTGGCTCCGCAGGTATTAACAGAGGTGAATCACAACATGAATATCATGCAAGAAGAAACATTTGCACCCGTTGCCTGCATATCTTCTGTCGGAAGCGATGATGAAGCAGTAGAATTGATGAATGACAGTAAATACGGGCTTACCGCATCTATCTGGACAAGCGATCCCGAAAAAGCACTCTTCCTGGGCAACAAGATTGAAACCGGCACCCTTTTTATGAACCGTTGTGATTACCTCGACCCAGAACTTGCCTGGACGGGAGTGAAACAATCGGGACGTGGCTGCACGCTGTCACCAATGGGTTATGAACAGTTCACAAGGCCAAAATCGTATCACCTCAAGATTGCAACATCATGAAGATTGCATTGCTTGTTTGTGACCATGTGCCGGAAGATTTACAGCCTGTACATGGTACTTACCCTCAAATGTTCGAAAGCTTTTTCCAGTTGCCAATGGATGCCTGGTATGTTTGTGATGACAATTTCCCCGCCCTGGAGGATTACGATGCTTTTATCTGCACCGGCTCCCGGTTTTCCGTTTATGATGATATTCCCTGGATTAAACAACTACAGGAATTCACGCGCCTTGTATACCGTGCTGAAAAAAAATATGTCGGTGTTTGTTATGGCCACCAAATGATTGCCCAGGCATTGGGAGGTGAAGTGAAACGGTCAGAACACGGTTATTTGATCGGTATACACACATTCGAAGTCATTCAAACCAGCTATTGGATGGAACCCGTCGTTACGTTTTATAATTCGTTGATGCTCTGTCAGGACCAGGTGATGCAACTGCCGGTAGACGGTCAAATACTGGCTAAATCGCCTCAATGCAGAGTTGGCATGTACTCTGTAGGTAAACATTTCCTGGGTATTCAGGGGCATCCGGAGTTTACCAATGCGTACAATCGAGACCTTTTTGAACGCCGTCTGAATATCGGGGACAATGAGAAGAAATCAGTTGCTTTAAAAAGCTTTGAAGAAAAAAAACCCGACAGTTTACTGCTTGCAGGTTACCTGCGGAATTTTCTTCACTCTTAACCCACAACTGTTCGGAATGCCTTCATTTTTTAATATTTTCGCAAGAACCGATAAACTGAATTGTCTTAATTCAACAAACCTGTACAATATAGCCTGCTATGATTAAAAACAGAGGAATGCTCACAATCGACGAACTGCAACTGAAAGCCGAAACCGAAGAAATTGAAACGGTTGTTACAGCTTTTGTCGATCATTACGGCAGGTTGATGGGAAAACGGTACGATGTGGATTTTTTCCTTGAAAGTGTTAAAAATCACGGGTCGCATGCTTGTAATTACCTGCTCACCACCGATATGCCTATGGAGCCGGTACAGGGTTACGATTTTGCAAATTGGCAGCTGGGTTATGGTGATTTTCACCTTGTTCCGGACCTTGGTACACTCCGTGTTGCCAGCTGGCTCGAAAAAACCGCGATAGTTATATGTGACCTGAAAAATGAACAGGATCATACACCCATCAATGTAGCACCGCGGTCAATTCTCAAACAACAACTTAATAATCTTGAGTCTGCGGGTTATCACTCTTATGCCGCATCAGAACTGGAATATTATCTATTTGAAAATGACTTCCGAACGGCTCACGATAAAGCTTACCACAACCTTACACCGGCGGGTTGGTATATCGAGGATTACCATATATTGCAGGGAACACGCACCGAACACTTTACCGCTGCAGCCCGTCGCAGCCTGAAGCATTCCGGTGTTCCTGTCGAAAATTCCAAAGGTGAATGGGGGCTTGGTCAACACGAGCTGAATATCCGTTATGCCCCCACACTTGAAATGGCCGACCGGCACATAATTTTTAAACAATGCCTGAAAGAGATTGCGGATGAACAGGGTCTTTCCATCACCTTTATGGCAAAATTTCACGAAGACAGGGCAGGCTCAAGTTGTCACATTCATATCAGCCTATGGAATGAGGATTCCAATGTATTTATAGGCAATGAGGATTTTGGGCCGGTAAAAGGGTCTAAAGAGTTTGGCTGGTTCCTGAGCGGATGGATTCGCTATGTACCCGAAATGATGGTGTTTTATGCACCCACCATAAATTCATATAAACGTTATCTTGATGGTTCATGGGCACCTACTAAAATGGGCTGGAGTTTCGATAACCGCACGGCCGGGTTCAGAGTGGTTGGATCCGGAAACAGCCTTCGAATTGAGTGCCGGATTCCGGGTGCCGACTGCAATCCTTATCTCGCTTTTGCGGCTTCACTTGCATCGGGATTGAAGGGCCTTGAGGAGAAAGCGGATCCCCCACCCTGTTTCGAGGGAGATCAGTATTCGGCAAACAACCTCCCGGATGTACCACGAAGCCTGAATGAAGCTCTTGACCATTTCAAAAAAAGCAGCCTTGCCAAAGAAGCATTTGGTGAGGATGTGGTTAACCATTATACCCATTTCTATGAAACGGAACTGAAAGCCTACAAGTTTGCTGTGACCGACTGGGAACGAAAACGATATTTTGAACAGATTTAACACATTATATGAGATTAAAAAACAAGACGGCCCTGATAACAGGCGGAAGCAGCGGAATCGGAAAAGCAGCAGCACTGCTATTCGCTAAAGAAGGAGCAAATGTTGTTGTCGCGGATATAAACAACAATGGTGATGCAACTGTAACTGAAATCAATTCTAACGGTGGCAATGCTTCATTTATCAAAACAGATGTCTCAAAGTCAGCAGATTGCCAAAACATGGTGGGATTTACCGAATCCACATATGGAAAACTCGATATTCTATTTAATAATGCCGGTATCATGCACTCTGAAGATGCAGATGCCATTGAAACTGAAGAGAACATTTGGGATCTCACAATGAATATCAATGCGAAGGGTGTGTACCTGGGCTGCAAGTTTGGTATCCCGGCGTTGCGCCGTGCAGGGGGCGGTTCAATAATTAATACTGCTTCTTTCGTTGCATTGATGGGCGCCGCCACCCCCCAGTTGGCTTATACATCGAGTAAAGGGGCAGTGCTTGCGCTCACACGAGAACTCGCCGTGATCCACGCACGTGAAGGAATCAGGGTAAATGCGCTATGCCCGGGCCCTCTGCGAACAGAATTACTGATGAAATTTCTGAATACTGAAGAAAAAAAAGAACGGAGGCTGGTCCATATTCCGATGGGACGTTTTGGAGAAGCTGAAGAAATGGCAAAAGCCGCACTATTCCTGGCATCCGATGATTCATCTTACATGACAGGAACCGAATTTTTAGTCGACGGCGGTATAACGGCAGCCTATGTAACACCCCTGTCTTAAAAAAAGAAAAATGTGATGCCGTCTAAATTGGCACGAAGTTCAGCAAGATCGTCGTAATCACCATACAAAACGGTAAAGTGCCCGGCAACAGAATATTTGACCGTATCCAGCTCTTCGGGAAATTCATCCATTTGATAAACATCATTCGGAAGTCCCAGTAGTTCTATATTGAACCGTCCTTTCAGGAACTGGTCGTGAACTTCTTCGAGTTCAACCGCGCCACCCAAAGAATGGAAAAAATAGGGCTTTGATAACCCGTCAAAACCGGCTTGCAAATAATTAACACTAACGTTTTGGGATGGCAACGGACTGACATTTGAGACAGGTACCGGATATAAACCGGTGGAACCTGATGGGTCTTCACTTCTGAATCGTTCCCAGGAATTTCTGAAACGTTCGATCAAAAACTCTTCAGAATATTGCATTACATCATGGGTTCCGGTTCTCCATTCATCCTGGTTTTGGAACCTGAAGTTGAGAGTAACGTGAAATATTTCACCATCAACTTCCTTTTCAGCATGCAGATAGATTTGATCCCGTTTCAGCTGCTCAGGCGTGATTGGAATTTGTGAGGTAATCATCTCAACGATTTCCGGCGGAATAAAATCATCACCAAACAACCCAACACTATTCTCTATTTCGAATTCACCCGCAGAAGTGTGAGAGAAATGCTCAACACGGCTTCCGTTTTCATCAATAAATTCGATACTGAAACTGTGATTTTCAGGTATTATAATATCTTCAGAATTGCTCAAACGATCACAGCTAACAGCAAACAGAAAGGAAAGCATCAAAATACCGATAGAATATTTCATGATATTCTGTGTTTTTTTATTGTTTGATCCGCTAGATATTAAAATTTACAACGCCCCCCCAAAAAAATTATTACAAAATCTGAATTCAAAAGTTCATTCAAACTTATATTCAAAATATTCAATGTCTCTGGCAAAAGTTTTCGAAATCAGATCACGTGTTTCATCTGTATAAAATTTCTGATATGGTATATTATTTGAAACATTCAGTTTTGGCAATGTAGCATCAATCCCCAAAATTGAGCAGATCTTTCCAAAGTCACTATCAAGCTTTTCAAATCTGGCAATAAAGTTCACTAAAAGTTCATCATTATCTGAGCATACAAAGTCTTTCTGAAAACGTACTTCATGAGTACATCTCCACCGAATGTATTCGTCAAAATCAGTCATTTTTTTTATAAACTCATGCTGAAAGTGCTTCGGGTTTTTTCTCATAAATTTATATTGTGACACCTGCCAGTCCCACGGATTACGCACTACAGCAAATGAGAAATATTGCTGAAAATTTTCACTTCCCATTTTTTCGTTGATATCTTTAGCTTTTGAATGACTGCCATATAAATAAGGGTTGATTTTTTTAGGTATAGGGATATTGAATTTTCTGCTAAATCTCACATAGTAGCTGTGCAATAAACCAATGCAATGTGGAAGTAATGCTACTTGTATGCTTGTTCCCGCATTTTTATAGATATGAATGAAAAGAAATTTCTTTTTATGTGATATGATCATTTAAAAAAATTAAAACTTAAAACTGCCTTGCAATAACAGCAGTTTCCTTAAAAATAAGATTTCTGCCATTAGTACTATTATATGCTTCCACTAAAATGATATAAATCCCGATTCGATTTTTTCCTCCGCGATCTGTACGGCCATCCCATAAAACAGTACCTTCGAAACCTGCATTTTTTCCTTCCGCAAGATTGCGAACAAGCCGTCCATACCGGTCATAAATACGAATCCTTAGAAGATAATCAGGTTCATCAAAAATATAATTAATAAAAAGAGTGTCCTCAAAACCACTGCCGTCAGGCGAAAACGGGTTGGGATGAAGAAACACGCCCGCCTTAGAAGCCTGAACCCTTGAATCCTGGTAGATGGAATTTTTACTACCCGGAGTTCCACCTCTTACATTTGCACTGGATCCCCAGTTCGAGGGGTCATTGGAATCGAGATCCGGGTTGATACGCTCCAATGCTATCCCCCTTGTATCTATAATATTCGGGTTATGCCAATTTGGATTATAATCTACCATGTCGATAGTGGTATGTGTGCTGTCGGCCAGGTACACCTGACGCCCGGCATTTGGAAGACTCAGGGTTGTCCGGTTCGCCCTGAAAGCGAAATTTTTTAACTGATCGGTCAAATCAAAAAAGACGGCAGTACGGCTTTGAACAAAGGGCACATCCAGAGGTTCCGGATAAAAAATGGCGTAACCACCCGCTGGAATCCATTTTCCCAATGTTGATACGGCATCAATCCGGGTGATCTCCCCTTTTTCATCCGGCTCATCGTGTAAAAAAATTCCTTCCAATGAGATTGCATATGGCCTCCGGTTATATATTTCAATGTATTCCGATTGATCCGGCAGTCCATCACGATTATCGGCGATGGGATTGAACATGATCTCGTTGATAACAAGATCGCCGGGGGATAAAGGCTGTGCAACAAACTGGTTTGCTTCCAGCGTTATATTCCCCTGAAAATCAGTGAGATTTTCCGCTGCCAAAATCAGTTCTTCACCCATATATACTGATGAACCATCAAGGACAACCCTGTTTGCAGCTTGAGGATCGTACATCAGAATTGAAACCTCTGATCTGTTAATGAAAAATCGCGTTGAGAATGTTTGATTGTTGAACCCTTCAGAAGGACCTGTCGCAACCTTTTGCAGTTTTTTTTGATTACTTGCAGTCAGGTCAACAAATTCACTAAATATTACCACAACTGAATCCGCGCTTGCCAAATTTGCGAAAAGTATTTCGGGTGGAGTCGCATCTATTTCAAACCGGCTGTTTGGTTCGGCAGGAGTGGAACCGCGTTCGTCACTGCTGGCCGCCCAGTTGGCAGGGTCTATCGACAGTGCAGCCGGGTCTTTCCTCTCCAGCGAAATGCCAGCAGGGTTTTGATACCACGATGCCCGGTAGTAGACACTGTCAATCGGTACATCCGAATCCTTCCTTAGAACAACCGCATCGCCGGTATTATTCAATGGCCTGAATCCCGGCAGGTGAATAATTTTTTCAGATTCGGCCGCAAATACCGGCGAATCGGTAAATACCAGGTAATCATTTTCCCGGATGGCTGTTCCGGGCGGAATCGTTGCACTGCCTGCTGCGTCAGATAACTTCCACCCGGAAAGATCAAAGTTCTGATCGGTTCGATTATAAATCTCTACAAATTCTGGGCTACCGGACTGCAGCCTCCTGTAAAGAATCTCATTGATTACAATCTGTTGAGGTGCAGCTTCTCCAAATTCCAGGTATTGTACCATAACTGACACTGGCTCCATCACATTCCCGAAGATATCGGATAATCCGCGAACCGCAATTTCATAATTCAGGCCGTTAATTAGTTCAGTACCGGAATATAGTATCACCTCATCATGATTCAATATCGCCTTCGTCAGAACCAATAACGGATTTATAGAATAATTTGATAGGTTAACCGAAGAATCCCGATCGAGTTTTTTATCGAATCGCAGTATAAAACCCTGATCTTTGAACTGGCTGGCACTCAGAAGCCGGGGCGGGATTGTATCTGCTGCAGCTTCATTAGGCATGCCGGGTGTACCCAGTAAAATGTTGGGCGATTCGCTCCAGTTTTGCTGTAAAGTTGCAGATACAACCGGGCTCAGCCGTTCCAGTGCCACTCCATTACCGCCCCATACTGAAGGGCTATACTCCAGTGAATCGGCCAAAACATCCCGATCTGTAAATAGTCGGATCTGATCAGCAGTTGAAACCGTAAAGTTTGGGTAATTGGAAAGTTCAACATAATTACGATTACCAAAAATATCTGTCATCACAGCTGCATTATCCGTGAGAACAAGATAATCACCGGGGTGAAACAGGAGATCTTCACTGGTAATAATTCGCCGGTTTTCTGTTGAAATTTGTCTTCGCTGTAATCTCCAATCCCTGAGGTTGAGCAGCTTGCCCGAATTGTTGAATAGCTCAATATACCGCGGATACCCCGCAGGTGGACGGTACATAAATTCATTGATCACCACATCCCCTTCTGCAAATTCATCAAAAACCG